>SXKB01000022.1 GCA_005778215.1 Actinomycetota bacterium
CCCTGTATGGCGAATCCGATGATCTCGGCTTGTCTTGCCGGCGCGGGCGAGTGCGGCGTTGATGGCCCGGCTGGGCTGCTGGAGCAGCGAGGCGCTGTCGGGGCCGGCCACCATGCCGTAGCTGACGAACTGACCGAGCGGCGTGACGCCGCGAGCGTTGACCGCCTTCTCGCTCATCAGCACCACGGCCGAACCGCCGTCGCTGATCTGCGACGCGTTGGCGGCCGTGATGGTGCCCTCCTTGTCGAACGCGGGCTTCAGACCGCCGAGGCTGTCCATCGTGGTGTCGGCGCGCACGCCCTCGTCGGTGTCGACGATCTTCGGGTCGCCCTTGCGCTGCGGGATGACCACCGGCACGATCTCGTCGGCCAGACGGCCGGCGGCGATGGCCGCCGCGGCGCGCACGTTGCTCTTCATCGCGAGGTCGTCCTGCTGCTCGCGGGTGATGCCGCCGGCCGCGTAGCGCTCGGTGCCGAGGCCCATGAGGCATGCGTCGAACGCGCACCACAAGCCGTCCTTCACGATGGCATCGGCCAGTTCGGTGTTGCCGTAGCGGAAGCCGCCACGGGCGCCCTGGGCGAGGTACGGGGCGTTGGTCATGCTCTCCATGCCGCCCGCCACCACGATGTCGGCCTCCCCGGCCATGATCATCTGGTTGCCGAGGTAGATGGAGTTCAGACCGCTGAGGCACACCTTGTTGATGTTCACGCTCGGCACGTTCATCGGGATGCCACCCTTCGAGGCGGCCTGACGCGACGGCACCTGGCCCTGACCGGCCATCAGCACCTGGCCCATGATCACGTGCTCCACCTCGTCGGGCGACACGCCAGCGCGCTCGAGCGCGGCCTTGATGGCGAAGCCACCGAGATCGGCGGCGGAGACCGACGCGAGCGCGCCGCTCATCTTGCCGATGGGCGTACGGGCTCCGGCGACGATGTACGAACCAGACATGAGGGACCTCCCGGGTGGGGTTGCGACGGCGCGTGCCCGACGGGCTGCGGCTCCGGACCGCAGCGTATTCAGATCGGGTTACCGGACGGTAATGCGGAAGAATGCTCGTGATGGCAGCGAGCGACGACCCCCGTGTGGTGCGTCGCGCGCAGGTGGTCGATCTCGCCCGCGCGGTGCCGCTCGGCGTGCTGATGCCGCTGGAGGCCTCGCTGCTGGTGACCATCGCGTTGAAGCACTTCGACGCACCCGGACTGGTGAAGGGCTGCATCGCCGCGGCCAACGGCGTGGGCCTGCTGCTGACGCCGCTCATCACGTCGGTGGCGCGCCGGTGGGGGCGCCCGGTGATGGTGCCCGTGGCCGTGCTGTCGGTGGTGGGCACGCTCGGTTTCCTGGCTGCGATGACCGACGCACTCCCGCTGTACGCGATCGGCAGCATCGTGGGCATCGCGATGCTCAACGGCATGTATCCGTTGGTGACGGTGTGCTACGAGCGCAACTTCCCGGCGCGTGAACTCGGTCGGCGTGTCGGGTGGGGCATGTCGCTGAAGGTGTTGGTGTCGGCGGTGGTGGGCCTGGGCATGGGTGCATACCTGAGCGCGCATCCCGACCACTGGTGGGCGGTCATCGGTGCGGGTGCGCTCGCCAGCGCGTTGCTGGGCGTGCTGCATCTGCAGGTGCCGAGCGATCCGTTGCCGAAGGTGGACGGCGGCACGCGAGCGTGGCTGCCGCACTTCCATCTGTTGTCCGAGGATCGTCGTCTGCGGCTCACGCTCACGGCATGGATGCTCATGGGCTTCGGCAACCTGATGCTGTTGCCGCTGCGCGTCGAGTACCTCGCGAACCCCGAGTACGGCATCGTCGCCAGCACGGCGAAGATCGCCGTCATCACCGTCGTGGTGCCCTCCATCGTGCGGCTGCTGACGATGCCGCTGTTCGGCTGGATCTTCGACCGTCTCAGCTTCTTCGCGTCGCGCATCATGGTGAACGTGCTGTTCGCGGTGTACGTCGCTGCGTTCTTCGCCGGCACCAGCACGGTCGGCCTGATGTTCGGCGCCGTGGTGCTGGGCGTCGCCAGCGCCGGCGGCGACCTGATGTGGAGCCTGTGGGTCACCAAGTTCGCGCCGGCCGGTCGCACCGCCGACTACATGGGGCTGCACACCTTCTTCACCGGCATCCGTGCCGTGTCGGCGCCCATCGTCGGCTTCATCGTGCTCGGCCGTGTGTCGCTGACGGCGGTCGCGTTCATCGCTGCCGCGTTGATGGTGGCGGCCTCGCTGGTGCTGGTGCCCGAGGCGCGCGCCGAGCGCAGCGCCCGCATGGCCGCAGTCTGACCGCTACGGCGCGACCGTGGTGGAGGGTGGCGTCACCGTGACGGATCGGCACCCGAGCGATGGCCCGAGCGCGCCGCCCCACAGCACGATGGTGGCGCACAGGTCGAACGTGCCGGCCGGCAGGGTGAACGAGGTGTCGATGCCGTGGAACGGCCCGATGCCGGCCGCGGGCACGGCGCGGTTCGCGTTGGCCACGACGGTGCGCGTCTCTCGCAGGGCACCACCCTGCGGTGTGACGGTGATGCGCACCGATACCGGCAGGTCCCACTCGGGGTGGTAGGCGGTGCCGGTGAGGCGCACGGTCCCGGTCGACGGTGCGGGCGTGTCGAGCGTGCCGGTGGGGGTGCCGACGGCACGCTGCTGGGCCACCCCGGCGAGCGAGGTGTACACGTCGGCGGTCTCGTAGCCCATTGCCCAGAGGATGACACCGCTCCACCCGGCAGCAAGCGCCCGATCGGCGCCGGCGCGCACCGTGGCCGCGTCGGGCACGTACACGGTGTGCCGCACGGTGCAGGTGACGATGCGCATCGTGCCCAGTCGCACCGCGGGCTGCGAGGCACCGGCCGCGCCGCCGATGGTGGGCACGGTGGGCGTGACGGGCACGTACGGCGGCGGTGCCTTCGTGGGGCCCGTGACCACTTCGTCCCACCCGAACGTCACCTCACCCGACGAGTGTCGTACCGGCGTGACGCGGTGCGCCGACGCCAGCCCCGCCGTCTCTCGCATCGTGATGCTGTCGGTGGCCTTCAGCGCGCCGTCGGGGCAGGTCTGCGTGGCCACCTTCTTCGTGGTCCAGTGACGGCCGTACGCCGGCAGACCGATCTGCAACTTCTTCGGCGGCACCACCCTGCTGCTGTACGCGATGACCGAGCTCTGCCAGTAGTTCGGCGAGATGGGGCCGGGCGACGAGATGCTCCAGTCGTAGACCATCAGCCGGAGCCGGTCGACGTACGGTGCGATCTTCGCCTGTTCGTACACCGTGTAGCCCTGGATGCGGCCCAGGGAGTCGGTCCACACCGGTGGCACGGTGACCGAGAGCAGCTTGCCGCGACGGTGCAGCTCGTACGACAGCGACTGCAGGAACAGCACCCAGTTCGGTGCGATCTCGGCCCACGCGGTGCGGCCGTCGCCGAACGCGAACACCTCGTAGTCGAGGTCGATGCCGTCGTAGTTGTTGGCGACCACCAGGTTGACGATCTGGGTGACGTGCTGGGCGCGGCGGGCGGGGTCCTTCAGCACGGCGCGCATGGTGCCCTTGGGCGAGGTGTCGAACACCGTGGGGATGACCGGCAGGCCGGCGGCGCGCACGACGCCGATGGTGGTGTCGAGGCTGGTCTTCGACGCCAGGAGGGGCAGCGTGCCGTTGGCTGCCGTGCCGTACCACATCAGCGAGACCTCGCTGTAGAGGCTGGCCGCATCGGCGTTCTGCACGGTGGCGCGTCCGCTCGACGCTTGCCAGTAGGGGATCCACCCACTGACGAAGCGGTTGGGCTGGCAGGCCGTCAGCACCAGTGCTGCGGCAACCAGGACTGCCCACCGTGTTCGCGTGACCACAAGGTCAGGCTACTGGTGCCTCGGACACCGAGGGCCGCGGGCCCGGCCGGTAGCGTCGCCGCCGGTGCACCGATGACCGCCACGACCCAAGCGTCCGCTGCCGAGACTGCCGCCGCCGAGAAGGCGATCGGCATCGCTGCCGTCCTCGGCGCCACGGTGTTCTGGTCGTTCGGCAGTGTGCTGGGGAAGGCCGCCGGCGTGTCGGGCGTGGTGCTCGGCTTCTGGCGGATGTGGATCGCCACGCTCCTGATGACGGTGGTGGTGCTGGTCACCCGTCGCTTCCCGACGCGCGACGACGTGCGCCGCACGTGGGTGCTCGGTGTGCTGTTCGGCGTCAACATCGTGGCGTTCTTCATCACGCTCGAGTACGTCACCATCGCGGTCGCGCTCATCATCGGGTCGCTCACGCCGGTGGTGGCGCTGCCCATCGCCGTGCTGTTCATGGGCGAGCGGCTCACGTGGATCAAGGTGCTGTGTGCGCTCGCCGCCACCGGTGGCGTGGTGGCCGCCGTGCTCACCGTCCCGCCCACCGAGGACGGCACCAACACGGCCGTCGGGTACGTGTGGGCCGTGGCGTCACTGCTGATCTGGGTGGTGTACCTGCTGGTCAACAAGCGCGTGCGCGCCAACGTCGAGACCGTGCGGTTGATGTGGGTGTTGTCGTTCTTCGGGGCCCTCACCGTGACGGGCATCGTGCTCGTGGTGCGGCCCGACCTGGGCGAGATGCAGGGCACCGACTGGCTGTGGGTCACCCTGCTCGCCATCGGCCCGGGCATCATGGGGCACGGGCTGCTCACCTGGGCGCAGCCGCGCGTCGACTCGTCGGTCAGCTCGGTGCTCATCCAGGCCGAGCCCGTGGGGGCCACCATCGCCGCGTGGGTGTTCCTCGGCGAGACGGTGTCGCTCGCGCAGGCGGTGTCGATGGGCGTGGTGGTGGTGGCGTTGGCCGTACTGGCCTACAGCGAGTCGCGCGAGATCCCCCTCGACGACGCGCTGATCTAGCCCTCGGTGCCTAGCCCTCGGAGATCGTGATGCTGGTGATGTCGATCGGCTCGAGCGGCGGGCCGTCGTTCGGGTTCGCGATGGCGTCGAGGGCCTGCACCACGCCCATGTCGTCGGCGAACACCTGACCGAACAGCGTGTACTGCGGCGGCAGTGCCGCACCGTTGGGGCCGGTGATGATGAAGAACTGGCTGCCGCCGGTGTTCGGCTGGCCGGTGTTGGCCATCGCGATCGACCCGATCTGGTACGGCTCGATCTGGTCGAACTCGTCGGGGATGTCGTAGCCGGGACCGCCGGTGCCGGTGGCGGTGGGGTCGCCGCACTGCACCACGAACCCCTGGATGGCGCGGTGGCAGGTGGTGCCGTCGAAGTAGTGGAACCGGGCGAGGTTCACGAAGCTGTTCACCGTGATCGGTGCGATGTCGTTGCGCAGCGTCACCCGCAACGTGCCCTTCGTCGTCTCGATGGTGGCCGTGTAGGCCGTGCCGTCCTCGATGCAGGTGGGAGGGATGGCGTCGAAGGTCTGGGTCTTGGGCGAGCTGCCGTCGGGGTTGGCACAGCCCTCGGGGAGGGTGGCCGACTGGCCGGCCGGGGCCGTGGTGTCGCTGGAGCCGGCGGTGCTGTCGTCGCCGCATGCCGAGAGGGCGAGTGCAGCCGCGCCGAGGAGGATGAGCAGACGGGGGGTTCGGTTCACGGCGCACATGCTGCCACGCCACCCGGGGCCGGTGGGGGTCGGTTCGACCCACCGTGCTACCCGTCAGTAACCTCGTCGGATGCAACACGTGCTCGACGCCATCCAGTCCGACGCCAGCAGCGACGATTTCGCCAACCTGGCCATCCCCGAGAGCTACCGCGCCGTCCATGTGCTGAAGTCCGAGCAGGAGATGTGGCACGGCACCGCCACGAAGGACAAGGACCCGCGCCAGAGCCTGCACGTCGGCGAGGTGCCCACGCCCGAGCTGGCACCCGACGAGGTGTACATCGCCGTCATGGCGAGCAGCATCAACTTCAACACGGTGTGGTCCAGCATCTTCGAGCCGGTCAGCACCTTCGGCCCGATGGCCCGCCTCGCTCGTGAGAGCAGCTGGGCGAAGCGCCACGACCAGCCGTACCAGGTGGTGGGCAGCGACGCCTCTGGCGTGGTGCTGAAGGTGGGCACGGCCGTGCGCAACTGGAAGCCCGGCGACCGCATCACGGTGCACTGCAACCACGTCGACGACCAGGACCAGAGCGCGCACGACGACTCGATGATGGCGTCGAACCAGCGCATCTGGGGCTACGAGACGAACTTCGGCGGTCTCGCCGATCTGGCCGTCGTGAAGGCCAACCAGTTGATGCCGAAGCCCGCCCACCTCACGTGGGAGGAAGCGGCCGTCAACGCGCTGTGCAACAGCACCAGCTATCGCATGCTCGTGTCGCGCAACGGTGCACAGATGAAGCAGGGCGACGTGGTGCTCATCTGGGGTGCCACCGGCGGCATCGGCGCCTACGCCACGCAGTACGTGCTCAACGGCGGCGGCATCCCCGTGTGCGTGGTGAGCAACGCCGAGAAGGCGCAGATCCTGCGCAACATGGGCGTCGAGCACATCATCGACCGTGCGTCGGCCGGCTACCAGTTCTGGAAGGACGAGCACACGCACGACGAGAGCGAGTGGCGCCGGCTGGGCAAGGACATCCGCGACCTGTGCGGCGAGGACCCCGACATCGTGTTCGAGCACCCCGGCCGCAGCACGTTCGCCGCGTCGATGTACGTGGCCAAGCGCGGCGGCACCGTGGTCACCTGCGCGGCCACCAGCGGCTTCATGATGGAGTTCGACAACCGCCACTTCTGGATGCGTCTGAAGCGGCTCGTCGGCTCGCACTTCGCCAACTACAAGGAGGCGTGGGAGGCCAACCGGCTCATCAGCAAGGGCATGATCCACCCGGTGATGAGCCAGGTGTTCAGCCTCGAGCAGACCGGTGAGGCGGCGTTCCAGGTGCACCACAACATGCACGAGGGCAAGATCGGTGTGCTCGCGTTGGCCCCCGAGGCCGGCCTCGGCGTGACCGACCACGAGCTGCGCGCCAAGGTCGGCGACCGGCTCCACGCCTTCCGCCGCGCGTAACCGGCTTGGGATCTGGGCGTCGATCGTCCCAGTTCGACTTCTGGGCGTGATGCGTCCCGGAATCCGGGACGCATCAGCGCCAGATCAGTCGGCGGGCTGGAACGCGATGCGCACCATCACGTCGTCGCCGAGGGTGGCGAGAGCCGCCCGCAGCTCGGGTGTGTCGAACATCGCGTACACCTGCACACCGCAGTGGCCGTCCCACACGTAGTCGCTGCTCTCGATGAGGCCGAGCGCCTGTTGGTCGAGCGCGTCCAGTGCCGCTCGCGCGGGCGCAGTGTCGGCCTCGGTGCAGCCCGCAGTGAGCGTGCCGTAGGTGAGCACGTCGTCGGTGAACGTGAACGGTCCGGCGATCGGTTCGGTGAGCGTGAACGTGGTGCCGTCGAACGTGCCGGTGAGACCCAGCGGCTCGTCGATCCACGTGACGCCGTTCAGCGTCTGCTCGCCTTCGACCATGTCCCAGTCGAACCCGGCGAGCGGCAGGCTGCCGCCCTGCGGCGGCAGTGAGTCGAGCCAGAAGAACGTGAGCATCGGCCCACGACCGTCGCCCGAGTCGATGATGCCGCCGACGTTGCCGCGGTACTCGGTGGACGGGAGCACGGTGGTGGGCGTGGCCACCGTGACGGTGGTCGGGGTGAACTCACCCGGCCACGGCGCAGTGCGGAGCGCGGCGACGATCTCGTCCACTCGGTCGGCCAAGCCCTGGCTGATGATCAGCTCGGCCCAGTCGCCGCTGGCCGGTTGCCACAGCACCACCGGGCCTGCAGGGGTGTCGACCACGTAGCCCGGCAGACCGGCCACGGTGACGGGGCGGTGCTCGGCGTCGATCAGGTGGTCGTACTGGCCGGTGTAGTCGCCGATACGCAGCTCGATGGTGCCGTCCGCACTCGTGTAGCGCTGCGCGGTGAGCTCACCCATGCCCGCGAAGCCGATGCCCACGAGTTCCATCGTCAGGTCGTCCAACACGTACGGCAGGCCCGCCCCCGGCACCACCTTCGCCTGCAGCTCTTGGGCTCGCTCGTCGGTCATGTCGGTCCAGGCGTACACGAGCGTGGGTGGGCCGCCGCCGAGCACCGGGGTGGCCAGGAGGGTGAGCAGCCCGCCGTCGGGCGCCTCCAGCGAGCGCCAGGCCATCACGGTGGCGGGACCCGGCGCCACCGTGGGCGGGCAGCACGGGGTGTAGACGGCCTCCTCAGCGGTGAAGCCGGGCAGATCGAGTTCGTACCAGCTGCCCACGCCGACGAGGGCGGGCATGGTGGTGGTGGTGTTGATCTGCTCGCCCTGCACCGCCACGAACGTGTGCGTCACGGTCACGTCGTGCCCTTGCGCGCGAAGGCCGTCGATGGCCGCGCGCAGCTCGGCCGAGTCGAACCAGGCCACCACCTCGGTGCCGCACCGCCCGTCGGTGGTGTCGATGCGCCAGCCGGAGATGAGCAGCGCCGGCGCGTCGAGCGTGGCAACGGCGTCGGATGCGGCCGTCGCCGTCGCCTCGTCGCACCCGGGTGTCGGTATGCCGGCGGCGCGGTCGATGATCGGCGGCTCGACGGGCCGCCTCGTGACGGTGAACACCTCGCCGTCCCACGTGCCGTTGATGGTGAGGAAGTCGGTCCACGTGGTGCCGTCGACCGACTGCTCGCCCTCCACCATCGACCAGTCGAACCCGGAGAGCGGGATCACCCCACCGGAGGGCGGCAGCGAGGCGAGGATCTCCACGGCCAACTTCGGGCCGTCACCCTCGTCGATGATGGCCGCCGTGCCCACCAGCTCCACCTCGGGCCCGGGCACGGGCGCGGTGACGGAGGTCGCGTCGTCGGCGCCGCGGTTGAGGGCGATCGCCGCCACACCGCCGGCCACCAGCGCCACTGCTGCGGCGACCGCCATCCATCGGCCGCGGGCCGACGGCGCGGTGGTCACCAGGGGCATCTCGTCCGAGGGCACCGGCGTGGCGGCCGCCTCGTCGAGCGCGGCACGCATGCGCTCGATCATCTCGTCGTCGTTCATCGTTCGATCTCCTTGCGCAGTTCGGCGATGCCCCGGTGCAACAGCACCCGCACCGTCGCGGGCGCGCAGCCGAGGGCGTCGGCGATCTGGTCGTCGGTCCAGTCGGCCCAGTACCGCAACGTGATGGCCGCCCGCTGCTGGTACGACAGGCGTGCCAACGCGTCGAGCATCTCGTCGGTGGACTGGGTGTACACGGTGGGCACACCGGCGTTCGCCCGTGCCTCACGACGACGTGCGCGTGCGTTCGACCGGTGCCACGAGGCGCACCGGTTCACGACCGTTCGCCGCAGGTACGCCGCCGGGTCGTCGATGCCGGCCAGCTTCCGGCCGACCGCGTCGAGGGCATCCTGCGCCAGGTCCTCCGCCACATCGCGCCGACCCACCAACGCCACGGCCCAGCGGACGGCGTCCGCGCGATGGGTGCGGTAGAAGGTGTCGAAGTCGATCGCCATGTGAGGTGCCTGTGGCACCAGTGTCGTCGTTGCCACGTACGGCTTGACGCCACCGGTCACCGATCTGTTTCACTGGCCGCATGCTGCTCACCGAGATCGACCACATCGCCATCGCCGTCAAGGACCTCGAGGCCGCCATCGCCTACTACGCCGAGGCGTTCGGCGCCGAGGTGCACCACCGCGAGATCGTCGAGAGCGACGGGGTGGAGGAAGCGCTCGTGAAGGTGGCCGACAGCTACATCCAGCTCACGGCCGCCACCCGCCCCGACAGCCCGATCGCGAAGAGCATCGAGAAGCGCGGCGAGGGCCTGCATCACGTGGGCTACCGCGTCGACAACTGCCAGGAGGCCCTCGACGCGATGATCGCGGCCGGCGCCACCCCCATCGACAAGGCCCCTCGCCCCGGTAGCCGCGGCACCACGGTGGCCTTCATCCACCCGAAGGGCAGCTTCGGCACGCTCATCGAGCTGGTGCAGGAGAACCCCGGCTCAGGCCACTGACGTCACGCACGTTCCACCGGAAAGGTGGAATGGGCGCGACCTCAGTCGGCGTGGAGGTTGAGGCCCTTCAGATACTCGGCCTCGGGGAATGCCAGCGGCACCGGGTGATCGCTCGGCTGGTGCAGGCGACCGACGATGCGCACGGTGCGCTTCGCATCGAGCGCCGCGCCGGCCACCACCTTCTGGAACAGGTCCATGGTCATCGCACCGCTGCAGCTCCAGGTGAGCAGCATGCCGCCGGGGGCCAACAGCTTCACGGCCAACAGGTTCAGGTCCTTGTACGCGCGGGTTGCCTTGTCGAGTTGCTTCTCGCTGTTGGCCAGCTTCGGTGGATCGAGGCAGATGAGGTCGTACTGCTTGGCCCGATCGCGCAATCCGCGCAGCGCGGTGAACGCGTCGGCCTCCATCAGTTCGCCGATGTCGACCGCGTTGAGTTCGGCGTTGCGGGCAGCCGTGGCGAGCGCCGGCCCGGACGAGTCGATCGACGTGACTGCCGACGCGCCGCGGCCCGCGGCGATGACGCTGAACGCGCCGGTGTACGAGAACACGTTCAACACGCGACGGTCCCGCGCCAGTGACGCGACCGCGGCGCGTGCGTCGCGCTGATCGAGATAGAAGCCGGTCTTGTGCCCGTCGGCCACGTCGACCGCGAACCGGAAGCCCGACTCGTGGGCCACCAGATCGGGCGAGGGATCGGCCCCGCGCAGCAAGCCGGTGCGGGCCTCGAGGCCCTCGCGCTCGCGCACGTCGGCGTCGCTGCGTTCGTACACGCAGGCCACCCCTGGCAGTGCGGCCAACGCGTCGGCCAGGACATCACGCCACGCGTCGGCTCCCGCGGTGGTGAACTGGCACACCACGGTGTCGCCGTACCGGTCGGCCACCAGGCCCGGCACGCCGTCGGCCTCGCTGAACACCAGCCGCGCCGAGTCGGTGTCGCCGGCCAGCAGCGTGGCGCGTCGTGCGGCTGCGGCGTGCACCTGCGCCGTCACGAACTCGGCGTCCACTCGCTGCGACTCGTCGAAGGTCCACATGCGAGCGCGGATCTGCGATGCCGGGCTGTACGCAGCCCAGCCCAATGCGGCGCCGTCGGATGCCTGCACGAGCACGGTGTCGCCGGGCCCGGGCGAGCCGTCGACGCCGGCGATGGCGCCGCTGAACACCCAGGGGTGGCGGCGCGCCAACGACCGTTCGCGATTCGGTTGCAGACGGATGCGAGCGGTACGGGCGTTCACGCCCGCCACGGTACCGACCGTGCGGGGTGGCGAAGGGGAGCGGTCAGCGCAGCGAGAGCTCGGAGGCGCTGCCGCTGCTGACGAGCCAGCCGTCCTGCTGCATCTGCCGCTGGAGGAGCTCGTCGACCTGCTGACGCAGGAGGATGTTGTCGCGCACGCAGGACTCGAGCGCGCTCACCATCGCGTTCATCCGGTCCTCCATCGCGGCGAGGCGCGAGGCGGCGTCGAGCGCCAGCGACGTGCTCGGCAGCGACGGACGACCCTCGATGCCATCGATGCGGTTGCCGAGTTCGGTGCGCAACCGATCGAGCAGACCGATGATGGTGGCCTGCGTGCGATCCAGGTCGGCGCGGGCCTCGGCGCGGGCCGTCTCCACGCCCTGCTGTGCGAGCGTCGCGTACGCAGCTGTGGCGGTGTACTGGGCGAGCACCTGCTGCTCCACCTTGGTCACTCGCTCACGGAGCTCGGTGGCTGCCTGGGCCGCCGTGTTGTCGGGGCTCTCGTCGAGGAACCCCTTCGGGGCCTCGTCCTCGTGCTCCATCCAGTTCTTCTCGCTACGCCGCAACATGAGCCCGCTTCCACTTCATCCGACGGCCTTGTGCAGGCCGTACTGAGTCCTGCAGGTTCATCGGTCGCGGCACCCCCCTTCTTGAGGCGCCGAAAAATCTTCGAACTTTCCTCTCAAGTCGGCATCGACACGTACCGAAACCTTGGATGCGTTCGTACGACCAAGACGGTCAAGGCGGCGTTCACACAAGTCACACAAGCGGGAGGAACCCCACCATGGACACCAACACCGAAATGGTCGCACAGAAGAAGGATCGAGGCTTCACCCTCGTCGAACTGCTGATCGTGATCGTCATCCTCGGCATCCTCGCCACCGTCACCGTGTTCGCCGTCCGCGGCATCACCGACAAGGGCCAGGAGAACAGCTGCAAGGTCGAGCGCCGCGCCATCGAGACGGCGTTCGAGAGCTACTTCGCCGACACCGGCAACGACGCCGCCAACCTCGGCGCCCTCGTCCCCGGCTACCTGAAGACCGATCCGTCGGCTCGCTGGACCTTCACGGCCGGCTCGCCCCCCACGATCGCGGGTCTCGGCGACTGCGCCACCTTCTGATCCTTCGATCAGTCTGAACAACTTCACGAAGGGGTCGGGGCATCAGCCCCGGCCCCTTCGGAGTTTTCCCACGCAACGTCGGCGAACAGCCGAAATTCTGACTGCAGTTCCGGCACCGACGTGCCGATGTAACCCCGGACGAAGAAAGCGGGAGCGGGTATGAGCGAGCAGCTCGAACCAATGGGAGCGACCGAACAGCTCGATGAGCTGCGGGTCGAAGCGCGTCGCGACGCGGGCTACAGCCTCACCGAGGTGCTGGTGGCCGTCGTGTTGATGTCGATCGCCATCATCCCCATCCTGTTGGCCGCCGGCCTCAGCGTGCGCACCTCGTCGCAGTCGCGCAATCTGGCCCGCATGGAGACGGTGCTGGCCAATGCGGCCGACCGTGTGAACCGCGCCACCGAAGGCTGCGACTACAAGATCTACGTCGAGGCGGCGGCCCTGGCGGAGCAGTGGAGCCCGAGCCAGGCCTCGGTGTCCTACCAGTACTACGTGCCCGCGGCGTCGGCGGCGAACCCTGGCACGTGGCAGGCCGGTGCATGCCCCGATGGCGTGCGCACCCCGGGTCTGGTGCAGATGGTCACCATCAGCATCACCAGTCCGGACGGCAGCAACACCCGATCGATCCAGGTGGTGAAGAGCGATGTCTGAGCAACTGCGCCGTCGTCCGTTCCGTGCACGTCGTGCCGAACGCCGCGAGATGCGAGCCGAACGTCGGGCAGTCCGCCGCGACGACGGCATGACCCTGCCCGAACTGCTGATCGGCATCATGGTCACGGGCACGCTCACGGCCGCGATGGCCATGGCCACGACGGTCATCCTTCGCCAGTCCGACAACAGCGAGGGCCGTCTCAACAACTCGCGTTCGGAGCAGAACGTGGGCCTGTGGATGCCGGCCGACCTGGCGTCGGCCGAGGACGTCGACACCACCCCCGGCGCGTCGCCCTGTGGCGCGTCGTGCCCTGCCGGGGTGAACGTGGGCGGCTCCAACGCGCTGATGCTCAGCTGGACCGGCTACATCGCCGGTGACACGGTGCCCATCCCCGTGCGCACCACGGTGTCGTACCGCTATGTCGAGAACGAGCGTGGCGAGTTCGAGGTCGTGCGCATTGCGTGCGTGTCGGTGAACAGCGCGGCGCCGACGTGTGACCAGATGACCATCCTCCACAACGTGGAACCGCCGCCGCCCGGTGTGGCGTGGGTGCCCGGCGTGACCGAGCCGACGTGGGTGATGCTCGTCGCCTTGGCGCTCGACCCCGCATCGCCCGACGAGGGCTCCGGCGTCGCTGCCAGCAACGACCCGACCTACCACATCAAGAACGGCCGCCGAGTGACGGTCACCATCAACGGTGGCGGCGACATCGCCGGTGCCGGTGGTGGTCAGGACAAGATCACGCTCAGCGCCGGTGGTGTGGACCGCGAGACCAACCTCAGCACCACGAACATCAACGTCGCCCCCACCTTCTCGGCCACCCGTTCGCGCTGCGGTGGCAACTTCGGCATGCTGGTCGACACGTCCGGATCCATCGGCTCCACCAACATGTCCAGCGTCCGCGCCGGTCTCACCCAGTTCGTGAACTCGTTCGCCGGGACGCCCATCAAGCTGCAGGTGGTGCGGTTCAGCAGCACCGCTACCACGCTCGGCGCCGGCGCCGGCTGGAGCCGCTACTACGACATGCTCGTCGATGCCGACGTGGCCGACCTGAAGACGCAGATCGCCACGCTCACCTCCAGCGGCAGCACGAACTACGAGGACGCCTTGGTGCGGATGTTCATGAACGCCGACGGCAGCACCCAGCAGGTGTTGCCCGACACGCTCATCTTCTTCACCGACGGCATGCCCACCTACAGCCGCCTCAACGCGACCACGGCCACGGGTCTCCCCGCCACGATGCACGAGGACGACATCGGCCTGCCCACGGCGAGCGGTTCGTCGTACAACCAGATGTCGTGGAACCGTGCCAACCGCATCGCCCGTGCCTTCGACGTCGACGTCGACCGCTTCATCGGCGTCTACGTGGGCAGCGACGTGAACGGCACCTCGAACTGGCAGACCCAGGGTGCCGGCTACCACCTCGAGACGTTCGAGCGCGGCTACCACTGGAGCTACGAGAAGGGCTACCACCTCGAGAACTTCCTGCGTGGCTACAAGACCACCTACCAGCGTGCGGCGAGCGGCCTCATCTACGAGCGCAAGTCGGGCAGCACCTGGGGTTCGGTCAGCCGCACCACCTACGAGGGCAGCAACTCGTCGCCTGGTGAGGCCGACGGTTGGCGCGCCCGGGTGACGGGCTCGCTGGGCAGCTGGACCAGCACCACGAAGACGATGTACGACCGCAGCAACCTGACCACCGATCAGAGCGACGGCTTCCGCACGGTCATCTCCTACAGCTCCCCGTACGACGGTTGGGAAGTCACCACCGAGGCCGCGTACAACGCGGGCAACACCGTCGCCGGCAACAGCGACGGCTGGGACGCCACCACCGTGTACACCGCACCGTTCAACCGGTGGGAGGCCAGCACCGAGGGCACGTACAACTCGAACAACACCACCGAGGACGAGACCGACGGCTGGCGCAAGAACAAGCTGAACACCTCCCCGTTCGACTTCTGGGAGGCCGCCACCGAGGCCGAGTACACCGCCGGCAACAGCAGCTGGGGCAGCACCGACGGCTGGCGTGCCACGAAGGTGTACGAACTGCCGTACACGTTCCACGAGAACCCGACGTCTGCCTCGGTGGCCAACACCGAGATCCTCAGCCGCATCGTCACCGTGGGCGACCCGGTGCCGGCCGTGCCGACCGGTGGTCCGTACACGAACGCCGCGGTGGCCGACCTGTACGTGCTGCCCGACTGGGCGCAGTTCGCCGGCGCCATCAACTCGGTGGCACTCGCCGAGTGCGGCGGCACCGTGACCCTGCAGACCCGCGTCGGCGGCAGTGCGGCAGCCGACCCGTTCTCGTACCAGAACTCGCAGGACCTCACCATTGCCACCACCAGCCAGCAGTACCGCAGTGGCACGTTCGACTTCGACCTTCCCGGCGGTACCCCGGTCACGGTGGACATCACCCCGTGGAACCTGTCGGCGATCTCGAAGTACGAACCGGTGAGCTGGTCGTGCAAGTCGGCCGGCGCCGACTACCCGTTCACGGTCTCGCCCATCGATGGCACTCCGTGGAACAAGATCACCCTCACGGTGTCGCCGAACCAGGCGATCTCGTGCATCCAGACGGTGGAACTCGGATGAACACGCAGCGGCGTTCCTTCTTCGGTCGTCGTGACGATCGACGCGCCCGTCGAGCCCGGCGCGGCGATGACGGCATGGCCATGGTCATGTGCATGATCTTCGTGATCCTCGGGATGATGGTCATCACGCCGCTGCTGGGGTATGCCGCGTCGGTGCTGCGCACCAGCCGCATCCAGACGGAGAAGACCGACCGTGCCGAAGCGGTGCGTGGTGCGCTCCGCATCGCCATGGCCGATCCGAAGGCCTTGTACGACACCTGCTCGGCCAGTGGTCTGCACAGCGAGGTCACGCTCGCCAACCCGGGTCTCGACGTGGGTGTGCACACCGTGTGCACCACGGTGAACAGCTCGGCCGAACTCGACGACACCGAGCTGCGCACCGCCATCATCACCACCCAGGTGGGTTCGGCCGCACCGGTCGGCGCGATCGGGTCGACGTTCGCCGGCAACGGTGGCGCCGACATCCAGGCCTGGTACGCCGGTGCCACGGCGGAGAGCGCAGGTGGCACGGTGTGGTTGCCGCAGTTGCCGTCGCACGCCCTGAACCACCCGGCCAACAGCGGTTACATGATGCCCGCATGGGCGGGCACCTGCCGTGTGTACTTCCCCGGCACCTACTCGGCGGCGGTCACGGTGAACGACACGGTGCCCACCTACTTCACCTCCGGCGTCTACTACTTCGAGAGCACCGTCACGTTCAGCGGCGCCGCGAACGTGGTGATCGGTGAGGGCGCTGCCGAGGGTTGCACCGACGACCAGGACGCGGCGTACAACGCCATCAACGCACCGTCGAACCACAACATCTCCGGTCTTGGTGCCACGTTCGTGTTCGGTGGCGCAGGTCGGCTGATCATCAACGACACCGGCGCCACGGGTCAGGGCCCGCGGGTGTCGTTCAACGCTCGCCTGGTCGACCCCACCGACGTGGGCGCCGCACCGTCGAAGGGCGTGTCGATCGCCTCGGTGAACGGCGTGCTGAGTGGCGGGTCGAGCACCGAGCTGAATCTGCCGAACCAGCTGCGGGTGCCGCGCTCCACGTTGGGCAACCCGGCCGGCGCCGATGCCGTGTCGGGCGACTACCTGCCCTCCACGCTGGTGCCGAGCCTGGACCCGATGGTGACGGTGAACCCCATCGTCGACATCTCGTACACCACGGGTGCCGCCTCGACGGTGTTCATCCCCGGCTACATCGCCGTGCCGCAGGGCCGCATCAACATCTCGGTCGCACCCGCGATGAGCGCCGGCAAGGACGTGCAGCTCGTCGGTGGCGTGCTGGCCGCGCTGTTCACGCAGACCCCCGATCAGCCGGCGAACACGCAGATCGGTCTCATCAACCGCATCGTGCAGAAGACGTTCAAGCTGGTCGGCACCACCACCGAGGGCAATCCTCAGGTGAGCTCGGTCGCCATCGTGCAGATCAACGACTACGGCGAGTTCGCGGTGAACTCGTGGGTCACGGCCTCGGCCGGCAGCGCCCCGTCCTGATCCCCTGATCGAGTCCGATCGAGTCCGACCGCCACCGCGGTCGCGGATCTGGCGCTGATCCGTCCCGGTTTCCGGGACGGATCAGCGCCAGATCGCGTACTGGAACGGATCACGCCCAGATGCCCGACGGTGTGTGGCGGGCGCGGTGTGCGGGTCAGCGGACGAGTTCCATGCGCATGCCCGTCGAGTCCCAGTTGGGATCGAGGGGCAGACGCTGCATCGCCCGGCCGGCGGCGCGGCGAGCGGTCCACAGCAGGCCCGTGGCCTCCACCATGTGCACCATCGCGGCGCCCGGGGGCGGCGTGCGGGTGACGATCTCCTCGACACCCGGCATCTTGTCGCGGATCAACGCCATGCGCTCGAGCACGCCGTCCTCGTGGTACGGGGACGTGGTGAGCGGGATGTCGTTGTTCAACTGCGAGAACGTGAGATCGGGATGTGCCGCGAAGTACGAGCGCTGGTGGAACGGCTGGAACTCGCGCTCGGCCTCACGCAGCCACTTGAAGCGGCGGAAGTCGTCACGGGTGAGCCACGGCTCGATCTCGAGCGCCTCTTCACGAGTGGCGGCATGCAGGGCTGCACGCGACGGCACCGGACGAATGGCGATGCGGCGCGGCCAGCCCACGTACTCGCGGGCCTCGGCGTCGCACGGACGGTACGGGCCTTGCGGCTCGTCGTAGAACCCGATCGGCGCCCAGATGGCGGCCGCCTCGAACTTCGGCTTGAACTCGAGCACGTCGAGCAGGGTGGGCACCACCCATGCGTCCTCGGCCACCACGGTCACGCCCGCCAGGCGGGCCGGCACGATGAGCCAGCCGCCCGGGCAGGGCACGACACCACCGAGCATCTTGTAGGGCAGCTTGGCGGTCATGACATGAACTCCTGATCAGGCGCTGACGAACTCGCCGGCACCGGTGCTGGCGGCCTGGCCGGCCTGCACCGTCGCGCTGGCCTGCATCTGCGACCGCATCGTGGCCGCCTGGGCCAGGATCTCCTTCGGGTACTGGCTCGCCTCGGCGGCCGTGTCGAAGCTGATGATGCCGCTCGACATCAGGCGGGCGAGGTCCATCTCGATGGTCTGCATGCCTTCCTGCTGACCCGAGATCATCGCGTTGCGGAGCTGACGGCTCTTGCCCTCACGCACCAGGTTGCGCACGGCGTCGTTCGCCATCAGCACCTCGTACGCGGCCACACGACCGCCGCCCTCGGCGGGCAGCAGACGCTGGCTGATCACGCCCTGGAGCGTGCCGGCGAGCTGGATCTGGATCTGGTCGCGGCGCTCGGCGGGGAACACGTCGACGATACGGTCGAGGGCCTGCGCGGCGTCGTTGGTGTGCAGGGTGGCGAACACGAGGTGACCCGTCTCGGCCAGCGTCAGGGTGATGCTGATCGAGTCGAGGTCGCGCATTTCGCCGAGGAGGATGACATCGGGGTCCTCACGCAGTGCACTGCGCAGACCGTCGAGGAAGTGGTTCACGTCCTGGCCCACTTCGCGCTGGTTCACCATGGCCACCTTGTGGTGGTGCAGGTATTCGATCGGGTCCTCGATGGTGAGGATGTGCAACGGCTTGGTCTCGTTGATCCGGTCGATCATCGCGGCCAGCGTGGTCGACTTACCGGAACCGGTGGGGCCCACCACGAGCACCAGACCGTACGGACGGTTGAGCAACTCGTTCGCGGCCCACGGGGCGCCGAGTTCCTCGAGCGATCGCACACGGAACGGAATGACACGGAGGGCGAGCGCCAGCGTGTTGCGCTGCTTGTAGGCGTTCGCACGGAAACGACCGACGCCTTCGAGACCGAACGAGAAGTCGATCTGCGAGTGGTGTTCGAGTTCGTGCTGCTGTTCGAGGGTGAGCAGCGATCGCACGATGCGCTCGGTCTCCTCGGGCGTGAGCAGGGCGACACCCTCGAACGGCACCAGCACGCCGTCGCGGCGAGCGGTGGCCGGACGGCCGACGGTGAGGTGGAGGTCGGAGGCGCCGGCGGCCACGGTGGCCTGGAGGAGCGTGACCAACATCGGGTCTGGATTGAACATGGGGCTAGCCTCCCGTGTGCCCGCCGCTCAGTCGGTGGGAACTCTTGCGATGATTGTCATTACCGCCCTGTACGGGCTTCTGATCGGTTCGTTCCTCACCGTGGTGGTCGACCGAGTGCCCCGTGGCGCTTCGGTGGTCCATCCCGGTTCGGCGTGTGGGAACTGCGGCTTGCGCCTTGGTTTCCGCGATCTCGTGCCGGTCTTCAGTTGGCTGGCGCTCCGGGGTCGGTGCCGACAGTGCCATACGAGTATCGGCACCGAGCCGCTCGTGCTTGAGTTGTCAACGGCGTTTCTTTTCGGCCTCACAGCGTGGGAATTCGGGTTCAGCTGGATGACCCCCGCCTACTGCGTGCTGATGGCCGGTCTGGTGGCGCTGAGCTGGATCGATCTGAAGACGCAGCGGCTGCCGCGGCCCATCACCTACTGGACCGCGGGCCTGGGCGCGCCGCTGCTCTGCGTGGCGGCCCTCGTCGACGGCGAACCGCAGCGGATCTGGATGGCGGCCCTCGGTGCCGCCATCGCGTACGCGTTCATCGGCGGGCTGTACCTCATCACCCGCGGCCGCGGCATGGGCTTCGGCGATGTCGTGCTCGCCCCACTGCTCGGCATGTACCTCGGGTTCCTGAACCCGGGCATCGTGCCCGTCGGGCTGTTCTTCGGCTTCTTCATCGGCGCGATCGTCAGCGTGGCGATGATGGCGTTCGGCAAGGCCGGCATGAAGACCGCCGTGCCCTTCGGGCCGTTCCTGGCGCTCGGCACGGTGGTGGCCGTGTTCGTCGGCCAGGACTACATCGACCTCATCTTCACGCGTTAGCGGTGGTGAGGCGCTTGTGCCGCGCCTGCAGCCAACGTGCCAACGCGGCGAACAGCACCACACCGGCCACGCCGGACGCGATGATCAGGAACAGCACGTTGCCGCGATCGGTGCCGGCCTGGATGCCGTGCACGGTGGCGATGGCGAACAACAGGTACGACGTCATGTGCACGCTGCGCCACAGGCGCTTCGGCAGCTTCTTCATGAACAGCGACGTGCCCTGGATGACCACGAGCAGGTAGAACGCGATGACGCCCCAGGTGACCGCGCCGGTCTTCCACTCGCTGGCGTTCGGCACCAGCAGTTCCTTCCAGCCGAAGTACACGAAGCTGTCGGCCACGAGGGCCAGCATGTGCACGAGCGTGGTGACCACCGCGAGTCCGCCCAGCCAGCGGTGCAGGTCGAGCAGCCAGGCAGGCCGGTCGGCGGGCTTGAGCATGCGGGTGATGAGCAGGATGCCCCACAGGCACGTGGCCGCGAGGACCACCCATGCCACGATGCCGCTCGCGCGGGAGATGTACCACCAGGTCTGGGGGTTCATGGTTCGAAGTCCTTCATGGTCGCGGTGCGGTGCACCGTGCCGTCGGTGCCCACGACCAGACCGGCCAGGCCCAGGCGGTCGAGCATGGCGACGGCCTGCCCGGCGGGCAGCATCATCGCCGCGGTGGCGAACGCCTCGGCGGTGGCGGCGTCGGCCGCGAGCACGGTGGCGGTGAGCAACTGGTGCTCGGCGGGTCGACCCGAGCGCGGGTCGATGAGATGGTGGGTGGTGTGCCCGTCGGGTGTGGTGAACGTGCGCACCGTGGTGCCCGAGGTGGCCACGCCGCCCTCGTGGAGACGGATCGACGTGAGGTGCGTCGGTGGCTTGGTGGGGGCGACGGTGGGGTCCTCGATGCCGAGGTACCACGACTCGTCGTTCGACGGGGTGCCGTTGGCGCGCAGATCGCCGCCGATGTTCACCACCGCACCGGTGGCGCCCATCTCGACGAGTTCCTCGGCCACGATGTCGGCGGCGAACCCCTTGCCGATGCCACCGAGGTCGATGGCGGACGCGGCCGGCACCGTGAGCGTGGAGGCGTTGTAGTCGACCTTCACCCAGGCGCTCATGCCCACTCGGGTGCCGGGCACGATGGGTGCGGCGACGTGGTCGACGGCGCTGTGGGTGTAGCCCACGTCGAGCAGTGCGGGCAGCACCGTGATGTCGAAGCGGCCCTCGGTCTGGCGCCATGCGTCGAGCGCACGGCTCACCACCGCGAGGGTGTCGGGATGGACGACGACGGGCGTGCCGGCCGCGCGGTTCGCGAGGGTGATGTCGCTGTCGTCGCGGAACCGACTCCACCACGACTCGAGCTCGCGCAGGCGGGCCTCGGCGACGTCGAGCAGATCCTCGTCGCCGCCGTGGATCACCACGTGCGAGCCGCAGCCCATCACTCGGAAGGCGCGTTCGACCGACCCGTCCATCGTCGTCCTCATCCTGTTCGTCCTACTTGCTGGGTGCCGTGGTGGTCACCGGCGCCGGGGGCTGGGTGACGACCGGGGCGGCCGTGGTGACCGGCGCGGGTGCCGGTGCAGGGGTCGGCGCGGGTGCCGGAGCCGGTGCCGGTGTGGCCGGCTTCGGTGCCGGCGTCGGGCTCTGCGTCTGGTTCTGGGAGGGCGCGGCGGCCGGTGCCGGTGCGGGTGCCGGTGCTGCGGCGGGCACGACGGCCTGCGGCAGTGTGAGCACCACGGTGGTGGGTCCGGCGGGCAACGTGGTGGCCGGCAGCGTGCTGGCCGTCGGGTCGACGGCGGGCACCGCACCCGGCGCCACGGTGGGCACCGAGGTGGTCTGCGTGGTGAGGTCGGCCGACGGCGTGACCGGACGGTTCGCCGAGGCGATCACCGTGGTGAGCCCGAACACCGCCGAGGCGGTGAGGCCGGTGGCGAGGATGCGGGCGCCGGCGGCGACGTGCGGGTGCTTGGGTCGCGGCTGCGGCGCTGCCGCCGGGCGCTGCTGCTGCACCTGACGCTGCAGCTGCTGCACCTGGGCCTGGAGCTGCGCGATGGCGTCGGGCGAGGCCGCCGATGCAGCGACGGCGGACGTGGAGGCGACCGCCGTCGCTGCCGACGGTGCGGCCCATGTGTGAGCGGCGGGCGGGACGGGAACACCCGGCGCCTGAGCAGCAGCACTGGTGGAGGTGGAGAGGTCGACCGGGGCCTGGCCACGTCGGGCGCGCATGGCCGCGATGCGAGCTGCCTGTTGCGGATCAGTCATCGTCGCCCTCCTCCTCGTACTCGTCGTCGTGATCCTCTTCCTCGTGCTCGTCCTCGTCGTCCTCGTGCTCACCGCTGCCCGAGGGCGCGGAGGTGTGCGACGGCGCGGGCGACTGGCTCGACGGGGCCAGCGTGACCGGGGCGGTGGCCGGTGCGGGCGGCGGGGTGGTGGCGGCCGTGGTGGGGATGGTGGGGATGGTGGGTGCCGGTGCGGCCGACAGCGAGGCGACGACCTCGCCGCTGCTGAGGTCGGCGATGAACGTCACGATCTGGAGGCCGTCGGTGAACGACACCTCGAGGTGGCTGGCGGGGGCGCTGTACGACACGACCGACCAGCCGGTGGTGGGCAGTGCGCTGTCCACCTTCATGGCGCCGTCGTCGACGGTGAGGTTCACCGTGCCGGCCGGGCCGGCCTGGTAGCTGTAGGCCCGAGCAGCCATCGTGGTCTCGACGGCGGAGACCATCGGCTGGGGTGCGGCGTCGGCGGTGTTGTCGTGCGTCGTGGCCTGCATGCTGGCGAATGCGGCGCCACCGGTGCCGGCGACGGCTGCCACGGTGATCCCGGTGATCCAGGTCTTCTTCATTGCGAATGCTCCTCTGCGGGTGGCGGGTGCCCGATGAGGACAGTCAACTCGGGTGGTCTCCAACGGACAGCCAGCCGAAATCCAAGCGACGTCGAAAACTGTGGCAGAGGTTGTACGACCCCACCGCGCAGCGTGGTTTTCGACCGATTTTGGACACGGAACGCGCAATTTGGTGGTGTCGCCTAGGACTTTGCCGCGAAGAGATGTAAGCCTTTGGTCGTACTAGTCGTATTCCTGTTCGGGTCCCTGGTCGCACAGTAGTTTCGGCATCCGACGATGCCTGCCGCACCCACCTCCCCCCGCGCGTCGGCGCGTCGTTCGGCCTTCGTGCTGCTGGCTGCGTCCATCGCCATCGGCAGCGTGTCGTTCACCCTGGTGCAGCTGGCCCTCGAGGAACTGTCGCCGCTCACGCTCGCCACGGGCCGCGTGGTGGTGTCGGCACTGATGTTCACGCTGGTCATCGCGCGGTCGCCGTGGCGGCGCACACCCGTGCTGCCGGGCGATCGGCTGCGGCTGTTCCTGTGCGGCTTCGCCGGGTCGGCCGTGTTCCACCTGCTGTTCAACTGGGGCCAGAACCAGGTGTCGGTGGCGGTCGCGGCCGTGCTGATGTCGACGTATCCCATCCTCACCGCGATGGGGGAGGTGGTGTTCCTGCACCATCGTCTGCACCGTGTGCAAGTGGTGGGCTTGCTGCTCAGCACCGCCGGCTGCGTGCTCATCGGTGTGGTCGGCGGGGGCGACGGTGGCGACATGGCGGTGCTCGGCGCCGTCGTGGTGCTGCTGGCCGCCATCACCTGGGCCGGTGTGACGGTCGCAACGCGCAGTATCGGCCACCGCTACGACTCGTGGTGGCTCAACAC
>SXKB01000185.1 GCA_005778215.1 Actinomycetota bacterium
CTCATCGCTTCACCCCGTACACGATGAAGCTCTTGCCCATCACCGGGGCGAGCACCTTCTCGACCACCTTCATCGAGCCGGGCTGCTCGGTGATCTCCCCCTCGAGCATCTTCCGGTAGCGGGTGACCAGCGGATGGTCGTCGCGACGTGGACCGACGGCGCACTTCAGCCACCAGTACGGCGAGTGCAGCGCGTGCGCGTGATGGCTGCCGGTGACCTCGAGGCCCGCAGTGCGCAGCTTCGCCTTCAGCTCGGTGGCCGAGTAGATGCGTACGTGCCCGCCCACCGACTTCGGTGCGTGGTACTCGTCGCTGAGCAGCCAGTTGATCTTCTCGGGGTACCAGGTGGGCACGGTGCACGCGAAGGTGCCGCCGGGCCGCAGCACGCGCACCAGTTCGCCGATGGCCGACACGTCGTCCTGGATGTGCTCGAGCACCTCACTGGTGATGACCCGGTCGAAGGAACCGTCGTCGAACGGCAGTCTCGTGGCGTCGCCCTGGAGCGCGCCGACGTAGCGCGCCTCCTCGATCTCGCCGGCCTCCACCATCGCACCGAACGTGCCGCGGGTGGTGACCACCTCGTCGGCCATGTAGTCGAGCGCGACCACGTTGGCACCGAGACGAGCGAGTTCGAACGCGTGACGGCCGAACCCCGC
Source organism: Actinomycetota bacterium (assembly GCA_005778215.1). Lineage (GTDB taxonomy): Bacteria > Actinomycetota > Acidimicrobiia > Acidimicrobiales > Ilumatobacteraceae > UBA668. The sequence continues at coordinate 656 of SXKB01000185.1, forward strand.
ACCCGCGTCGAGCACGAGGTCGCCCGGGCGCACGCCCAACTGACTGAAACGAATGGTGAGCAAGGGTCAGATCCGACCGTTCGTGCGGAGCTTCTCGATGTTCGCCGGCATGGCGAGCACCTCGCGGTACTGGTCGACCGTGAGCTGCGCGCAGTGCTTCCAGCTCCAGCGCTCGACCACGCGCTGACGGCCGGCGGCGCCGATGCGGGCGCGCAGGTCGGCGTCGTCGAGCCCGCGGCGCAACGCGGTGACGAGTGCCTCCACGTCGCCCGCCTTGCACTGCAGCACGGTGTCGCCGTCGCGGCCGGTGACCTCGGGCAGCGCGCCGCCGTCGGTGGCCACCAGGCAGATGCCGGTGCTCATCGCTTCGATGGCGGGCAGGCTGAAGCCTTCGTAGAGGCTGGGCACCACGGCCAGTTCGGCCTCGGCGTACAGCTCGACGATGCGCTCGTCGGACACACCCGACACGAACTCGATGTGCGGACGAAGGCCGAGCTTGTCGATGAGGTCGTTGCTGGCGCCTTCACGCGGTTTGCCGATGATGGTGAGCGTGACGTCGCGTTCGGTGCGCAGCTTCGCCATCGCCTCGAGCAGGTAGCTGAGCCCCTTCAACGCCACGTCGGCCGACGCGGTGGTGATGAGCCGTCCCGGGCGACGGGTGACGTGCGGCATCGGGACGAACAGTTCGGGGTCGACGCCCACGGGCACGAGGCGCATGCGGTCGAGCGACACGCCCATGTCGGCGTGGATGTCCTTGATGCTGTTCTCGCTGACCACCACGACGCGGGGCATGCGGCTGGCGACGCGGCCCTGCATGTTGACGAAGCTGTACCACCGCTTGATGGCGCGGCGACGACGCTTGGTGGGTGCGTGCTCCATCTCGAGCGCGCGGTCGCGCGTGATGGGGTGGTGCAGCGTGACGATGGTGGGCATGATCTTCTCGACGCCGAGGATGCCGTAGCCGAGGCACTGGTTGTCGTGCACCAGGTCGAAGTCGCGCTGGCGCTTCTTCAACGCGTCGAGCACGCGCACGCTGTAACCGAGCGGCTCGCCGAACGTGCCCTTCATGTGCGTGAGCGTCTCGATGAGATCGCCCTTCGACTTGATCTCCCAGTACGCCGGGAATCGACCCGGGTAGGCGTCGTTCCAGAGGTCGAGGCTGGGCAGCTTGTGCAGCGCGATCCGGTCGTCGAGCACCGGGTAGGGCTGACCGCCGAACACCTCGACCGTGTGGCCGAGATCGACGAGCGCCTTCGTGAGGTGACGGGTGTACACCCCCTGCCCACCGACGTGCGGCTTGCCGCGGTAGGTGAGATAGGCGATCTTCAGCGGGGCGTCGGGGTCGAGTCCCTTGGCGCGGGCCGGGTTGACGGCAGACATGGGTGGCAACGCTATCGGCAGGCGGTTACCGGCGGGTAGGCGACGTGCGTCACCCCAGGTCAGCGACCCCAGCGCAGGCGCATTCGACGCTGCAGCAACTCACCCGGCTCCAGTCGGACGGCGCCGCCGATGGTGAACGCGTCGGGTGGCCCGCTCTGCGGTTCGACGCACGTGACGTCGTCGGGCTCGTCGTACACCACCCAGTGGTCGCAGTCGCTCTCGATGGTGAGCGTGAGGCCGGGTTGGTGCAGCCGCAGGGGCGCGACCGGCCGAACGAAGCAGTCGTCCCACGGGTGTGGCTTCGGCGGCACGAGCTCGGCGGTGGCGATGTACTCGTGATCGCGCACCAGCATCGCCTCGAACTCCAGCGTTGCCTCGAGCGGCTTGCGGAAGCACGGATGCCACCCGATCACCGCCGGCATCGGCTGCTGCACGGCGTAGACACTGAGGATGCAGGTGAGTCCGTGCTCGTCGAGCGCGAAGTGCTGGTGCGCCGTACCGCCGAACGCCCAGGTGAGCGGCGTGCGCAGCTCGCAGTAGTCGCGCCCGGCGTCGACCACTTCCCAGTCGGCGGTGAACACGGTGCCGTGGATGGCGTGCGGCTCGAGGTTGCGGGGAAGCTGGTGGGTGCGCCCGTCGAACTCGAAACGGCCGTGGCGCACACGCCCCGCCCAGGGTGCCATCGGGTACGAGCCCCACGTCATCGGCCCGCCCGAACGGTCGTCCTTCAGCAGCGCGAGCTCACCGACCCGGATCTGCGCCACTCGGCCGCCCTCGTCGGGTGCCACGGTGGCGAACGCGTCGCCTGCTTCCAACTCGATCATTGCCGCACTCTCTAGCATGCGCACCCATGCGAGGTCTGGTGCAGCGGGTGCAGCGTGCGAGCGTGACGGTGGCGGGGGAGACCGTCGGCGAGATCGATCGAGGGTTGTGTGTGCTGGTGGGGGTCACCCACGCCGACACCCCGGCCCACGCCACGAAGCTGGCCGAGAAGATCTGGCACCTGCGGGTGATGGACGACGATGCCGGCGTGATGAACCGCAGCGTTGCCGACACCACCCGGGAGGTGCTGGTCGTGAGTCAGTTCACCCTGTACGGCGACACGTCGGCGGGACGCCGGCCGAGCTGGATCGACGCGGCTCGGCCCGAGCACGCCGAGCCGCTCGTGCAGGCCGTGGTCGACCATCTCCGCCACCTGGGTGCCACGGTGGCCACCGGCCGGTTCCGCACCGAGATGCTGGTCGACATCCAGAACGACGGCCCCGTCACGGTGCTGCTCGAACTCTGACCGCGCCATCCGCCGCCGGAACGGTCCACGATGCGGAAC
>SXKB01000186.1 GCA_005778215.1 Actinomycetota bacterium
GCTGAACGTCATCACCACCAAGGCCGACACCTCGGTCAACGAGCCGTTCACGGTGGAACGCTTCCCCACGCTCATGCAGACCGTGGTGTTCGGGCACGAGGGCATCCCCGCTGCGCTGCTCGTCGAGGTGGACCCCGACGGCACGGAGGTGCTGTCCTCGCTCTCATCCCTCGGCGGCGACTACGAGCGTGTGCTCAAGGAATGGCTCGCCGACAACAGTGATCCACTCGAGACCGCTGTCGAGAACGACGTGATCACCTACCTCGGCGCAGCAGCGTTGCCCGAGCCGGCGGGGGGCAACGCGGCCTATCTGGTGTACGCAGCGCCGGTCGCACCAGTCAAGAAACAGGCGGCGGACGCGACGCGATTGATGGTCGTCACGGTGTCGATCCCAGTACTGCTCCGGTCGTCGCTCGCTCCCACGTTGGCCACGTCCGACGAGGCGTACGTCACGCTCTACACGGGCCTCGGTGCGGACACGTTGATCGTCACCAGCACTCGCGGCCAGGTCGAGCCGTTCACGCCGGTGGAGGTGCCGCCGGCGGATCGCACCGGGAAGGCGGCGTTGTCCGCGATGTCGCTCAACGACACCGAGTTCACGTTCGTCGCCGAGCCCGGTGTCGACTTCGGCACCCCGCTGAGCCTGCGGCGTCTGGTGCTGGCGCTCGAGATCGCTGCCGGCGTGCTGGTCGTGGCCGTCGTGCTGGTGAACGGCGACCACCGCACCCGCCAGGAGCGCGACCGCGTCCGTCGCGAGGGCCTGCTTGCGGCGGCGCTCGCAGGGTCGCCGGGTTGGACCGCCATCGTCGATCAGTCCGGACGGGTGGTGATGGCGAACGACAGCCCCGTCGGCGTCGGTGCCGGTGAAACCGTGCGCGAGGTCCCGCTCTGGGCCGAGGACACCGAGGCGAGCGCCGGGATCGATCGGCTGCTCGCCGACGCTCGCGGTGGCACGGTTGCGAACCTGCAACACGTGTGGAGCGCTCCTGACGACCACAGCAACGCGATGCGGATCTTCGCGATCGAGGCGCGCCCCCTGCCCGATCCCGGACTCGTGTACTTGCAGTGCGTCGATGTCACCGAGCTCCGTGACCGCGCCATGCGCACTGCACAATCGGAACGCATGGAGGCAATCGGCGTGCTCGCCGGTGGCTTGGCGCACGACTTCAACAACCTGCTGTTCATCACGCTCGGCTACCTGCAGATGCTGGAACGCCAGCAGATCATCACCGACGACGCGCAGTCGCGCGTCTACGTGCAGCGCGCCATCGAAGCCGTCGAGCGCGGCGCTGTGGTGGCCAAGTCGCTGCTGTCGTTCGCACGCAGCCAGCCGCTCACCGCGGTGCCCGTGCACCTCGGCCAGTTCCTCGACGACCTCCGCCCGCTCATCGAACAGGCGCTCGGTTCGGCCCACCACCTGGACGTGCAGGTGGTCGGCGACGGCCTCGACGTGGTGGTCGACCCGGGTCGCCTCTCGAGCAGCATCCTCAACGCGGTGTTCAACGCCCGTGATGCGATGGAAGGCCGCGGCCAACTCGTCATCCGTGTCGAGCGCTGCGTGGCGGCACCGGTCGGCGGTGACGCAGTGTCGGTCATCGGACTGTCGGTGCGCGACAGCGGGCGCGGCATGCCGCCCGATGTGGTGGCGCGCGCCTTCGAGCCGTTCGTCACCACCAAACAGATCGGCAGCGGCACCGGCCTGGGCCTCGCCACGCTGTACTCGTTCGCGCAACAGAGCGGCGGATGGGCGGCCATCGAGAGCGCCGAGGGCACCGGCACCACCGTGACACTGTTCCTCCCCCCGGCCCTCGAGCCGGCACACGACGAGGTGCCGGCGCGCCCGGCACGCACCGCCACCCGCGCACTGGTGGTCGACGACGAGTCGGCGTTGGCCGACCTGGTGGCCGGCTGGCTGGAGGACCTCGGTATGGAGACGCGGGTGGCCACGTCGCCCGACGCCGCCATCGCCACCGCCGAGACGTTCCGTCCCGAACTGCTGGTGTCGGACGCGAATCTCGGTACGACCATCGACGGACTGGAATTGGCGCGTATCCTGGTGCAGCGCGACCCCGCGCTGTTGGTGGTGTTCATGACCGGGTTCTCCGACCGAATTCGTGCCCTTCAGGCTGCAGGCGTCGCCACGCTGGCGAAGCCGTTCTCGCGCGACGACCTCGTTGCGAGCCTCAGCACACATCTCGGTGATCGCCTGGTCGGACACGGCACCAACGGGGCGGCGTCATGACCGATTCCTCGCCACTGCCCCGCCTGCTCATCGTCGACGACGATCCGGCGATCTGCCAGCTCATCGCCGACATCGCGAACATGTTCGACTACCAGACCGACATCGCGTCCACTCCTGACGAGATCGAACAGCACCTCGGCGGTGGTCACGATCTGGTGATGCTCGACCTGTCGCTCGGCGAGACCGACGGCATGCGGGTCATGCGCGAGCTCGGCGAGCGCCAGCCCGGTGCCAACCTGGTGCTCCTCACCGGCGCCGACACGTCGGTGCTGCAGGGCGCGGCACGCGTGGCCGAACTGAGCGGCTTCCACCTGGTCGGGGCTGTCGGGAAGCCGGCCAGCATCCAGGAGCTCGAAGCGGTGCTCCGCCCCCAGCAACGTGCGGCCGCGACCGTTGCCCCGGTCGACGACCTGCGCACCACCGTGCTCCGGGCACTCGACGACGGTGCGCTGTACATGATGTACCAGCCCATCGTCGACCTGCGCACGGGCCTGGTGTGCCGTGTGGAGGCGCTCGTCCGGCTCGACGTGCCGGGCTCCAACCAGATCTCGCCGGAGAAGTGGGTACCGATCATCGAGGCCGAGGGCCGCAGCATCGACCTGCTCGAGGTGGTGCTCCGTCACGCCGCGTTCGACCGCGCCAGCGTCCCCGCGCTCGCTGCGCTCGAGAACATCTCCATCAACCTCTCGGTGCTCGACCTCGCCCACCTCGACCTGCCCGAGCGCGCCGAGCGCATCCTGAGCTCGGCGGCCTCACCCGAGCGGTGGACGCTGGAGATCACCGAGACCGCCGAGGTCGGCAAACTGGCCGACGCGCTCGACGTGCTCATCCGCCTGCGCCTGAAGGGCTTCTGGCTCGACATGGACGACTTCGGGTCCGGCAGCTCCACCCTCCATCGGTTGCGTGAGCTGCCGTTCACCGGGGTGAAGGCCGACCGCCGATTCGTCACCACCGACTTCGGCGACACCGAGCAACACGCCGTCAACATGCTGCGTGCTGCCGTCGACCTGGGCGCAGCGCTCGGATTGAAGGTGGTGGCCGAGGGCGTCGAGACCGCCGAGGAGATCGAGCTCGCCCGTTCGGTGGGCTGCGACTACGCGCAGGGCTACTTCATCGGCCGTCCGGTACGCGCCGAGGCGCTCGGCGTGCTGGTGGCCTCGTGGAACCAGCTCGATCTGTGGCACGGCCTCACGGCCGACCGTCAGACCACTGCCAGCTGATCGTCGATCTCGGCCTGCAGACGGCCGATGAACTCACCCAGCGCGACACCGCGCTCGACCTCGCCACCACGGGGGTTCACCCCGAGCGTGCCGTTGGCGACGTCGTCGTCACCCACCACCAGCACGTACGGCAGCTTCTCGAGCTTCGCCGCGCGGATGCGCTTGCCGAGCTGATCGTTCGCGTCGACCACATCGACACGGAAGCCAGCGGCACGCAGTTGCGCTGCGGCCTCGTCGGCGTACGCCTGGTGTGCATCGGCCACCGGCAACACACGTGCCTGCACCGGTGCCATCCACGTGGGGAATGCGCCGGCATAGTGCTCGACGAGCACACCGAAGAACCGCTCGACGGAGCCGAACAGGGCGCGGTGCAACATGATGGGACGATGACGGGCGTTGTCGGCGCCGACGTACTCGAGTTCGAAGCGCTCGGGCAGGTTGAAGTCGCACTGGATGGTGCTGAGCTGCCACGTACGACCGATGGCGTCCTTGACGTCGATGTCGATCTTCGGACCGTAGAAGGCGGCGTCGCCCTCCTTGATCTTGTACGGCAGGCCGTACTTCTCGAGCGCGAGACGCAACGCCTCGGTGGCGCGTTCCCAGTTCTGGTCGCTCCCCGTGTACTTCTCGGGGTCCTTCGTGCTCAGGTTGGCCGTGAAGTCGTGGAACCCGAACGCGCGGAGCACGCTCATCACGAAGTCGAGCAGCGACGCAATCTCGTCCTGCAACTGCTCCTCGGTGCAGTAGATGTGGCTGTCGTCCTGCGTGAAACCACGGATGCGCATCAGGCCGTGCAACGTGCCGGCACGCTCGTAGCGGTACACCGTGCCGAGCTCGAACAGGCGCAGCGGCAACTCGCGGTAGCTGCGCTGACGACTGCCGAAAATGAGGCAGTGCATCGGGCAGTTCATCGGCTTCGGGTAGTACGTGCCGTTGTCCATCTCCATCGGCGGGTACATGCCGTCCTTGTACCAGCCGAGGTGGCCAGAGGTCTCGAACAGGTTCGCGTTGGCCAGGTGTGGCGTGTACACGAACTGGTAGCCACCGTGGAGGTGCCGCTCGCGGCTGTAGTCCTCCATCAGCTTGCGCACGATGCCGCCCTTGGGGTGCCACACGGCGAGGCCGCCACCCAGCGCCTGGGGGAAGCTGAGCAGGTCGAGCTCGGTGGCGAGGGCAGCCTCAGATGGCATTCCGTAACATGGTGTTGAATCCGGGCACGCTGTGGGGCGCCGGGCAGGCTCCGCTGGCGGTA
>SXKB01000187.1 GCA_005778215.1 Actinomycetota bacterium
ACGCCATTGGCAGTGGTGCTGACACTGGCGGTCTGGGGGACGCCGTCGACGGTCACGACGACCTCACCCGGTGGCGTCTCGGTCACGGGCGTGCTCGTCGTGGTCGGCGCTTCGGTGGTGGTCGGGGCTTCGGTGGTGGTCGGGGCTTCGGTGGTGGTGGGTGCCTCGGTGGTGGTGGGTGCCTCGGTGGTGGTCGGGGCTTCGGTGGTGGTGGGCGCTTCGGTGGTGGTGGTGACCACGACGGGAGCGTCGATCGCAAGGTTCTTCTGACCACCCAGCGAGAACGTCGAACCGGGCGTCGGCAGTGTGAGTGCCGCATCGAGCGGGCCGACTCCGTAGGTGATGGTGCCACCGGCGAGCGCCAGTGACGAGGTGGCCACGTAGTCGAGGTCCGCCGTCGAGTCGCCCTCCTGGACCGCGTAGTCGAACTGCAGCGAGGCCGTTCCCGAGCCTGCCGAGTAGGTCGCCACTCGGTCGGTGGCGCCGGTCTCGAGGGTGAGCGTGGGCGTGCCGGTCACGTCGACGGCGCGATTGAAGTTGACGACCACGGGAATGGTGGCGCCGGCGCCGTAGACGCCGTTCAGGGCGGTCGACGACACGCTGGTCACCGCCGCAGCGGCGTCGGCTGCGCCGACCGTGATGGACATCGATGCGGACGCGACGCCGGTGAACATCTGGCTGTCGCCGTACTCGACCACGTAGCCGCTGATCTCACCGGTGTTGTTCTCGTTCAGGTCGTTCCAGCACGTGCCGCCCGACCAATTGGTGACTGCGTGATCCTCGCCGACGGTGCCGTCGGCGTTGTTGGGCTCGCCGCCACACCAGTTCGAGTAGCCGATGTCGGTGCCGCCGTCGGGTGGGTACGCATCGATGTCGGGGCACATCGAGGCCGCGCCGTCGCTGTCGACGCAGCTGGCCTGCCAGAACCGGTCACCGCTCTCCGGTCCACCGTCCCAGTCCCAACGGCCCTCCACCGTCCCGTCGGTGGCCCCGATCCAGATGTTCGCCGCATCACCGATCTTCGCGGTGACGAAGTCCTGCTCGGCGGCCGATCCGATGGTGACCAGGTAGCCGGGCCGACCCTTCAGGACTCTGCTCTGGGCGTCGGCCTTGGCTGCGGCGTAGCCCGCGTTGGTCTGCACACTCTGGTAGTAGTGCCCCGTGGCGGCCAAGTAGTAGACGTTGGTCTCGTCGCGTGTGGCGGTGATGGTGAGTGCGACGGCGCCCGTGGTGGCGCCGGTGGAGACGGTCATCGCGTCGAGCGCGGCGTTCGCGTCGGCCTCCGTGCCGGTGAAGTTCAGCTCGGTGATGCCGGTCCACGAGCCGTAGCCGTAGCTGGGGGTCAGGCCGGTGGTGGACGGCAGACTGAACGTGGTGCCGGACGCGCCGGACAGCGACACACTCACCAGCAACGGGTCGATGCCGAAGCCGCTGAGGTCGAAGGTGTCGGGGAGTGCCGCGTCGGTGGTGCTCGGCGCGATGGTGGTCGCCGGTGGCGTGACGATGGCGGGTGGAGCGGCGCTCACGGACTCGTTGCTGGTCGCTGCGCCCGCCAGGACGAGGAACAGCACGCTGAACATGGTGAGCACTCGGGCCCATGGCGTGGTGTGGAGTTCCTGCATGATCTGAACGTACGGTGGTCGACACAGCGCGGACAGTGCCGTTGGTCCTGACCGTTTCGTGACCCTTGGCCACGCCGCACTGCGGTGTCGAAGGGCATGCTCCGCTCCGCCCGGCGGGGCCGTCGTCGTAGGCTCGTCGCCGTGATCGCGGTGCACCACCTCACTCGCGCCGAGGCGCGCCGCATCGCCGTGCGAGCGCAACTGCTCGACGCCGCGAGGCCCACCGACCTGCTGACGGTGGTGCGCCATCTCAACGTGGTGCAGCACGACCAGACCGCGGCGGTGGCGCCCAACGCCGACGTCGTGCTGTGGAGCCGGCTCGGCAGTGCGTACGCGCCGGCACATCTGCAGGCGGCGCTCGACGATCGCCGTCTGGTGGAGCTGCGCGGCTTCATCCGCCCCGCCGCCGACCTGGCGTTGTTCCGGGCCCAGATGCGGGAATGGCCCGGCACCGGCAACCTGCGCGGCTACCAACAGACCCAGGCTGCGTGGGTGACCGCGAACGACGCCTGCCGCAGGGACATCATCCGCCGGCTCCGGCAAGCGGGGCCGATGACGTCACGCGAGCTGCCCGACACCTGCACGACGCCGTGGGCGTCGAGCGGCTGGAACAACAACCGCAACGTGGTGATGCTGCTGGGGTTCATGGAGGAGCGCGGCGAGGTGGTGACCGTTGGCCGCGAAGGGCGCGACAAGCTGTGGGACCTGGCCGAGCGCGTGTACCCCGACACCACAGCCGTTCCTGCGCAGGAGGCCCTGCGGGCACGCGACGAGCGCCGGCTCCGCGCACTCGGCATCGCCCGTGGGCGCGGGGCCGAGTGCCCTGTCGAACCCAACGACGTGGGGGAGGCCGGCGAGCCAGCGGTCATCGAGGGCGTCTCGGGCGAGTGGCGCGTGGACCCGGAGCAGCTCGGCCGGCCGTTCCAGGGGCGGGCCGCCCTGCTGTCACCGCTGGACCGGCTGGTGTTCGACCGTCAACGGATGGTCGACCTGTTCGAGTTCGACTACGCGCTGGAGATGTACAAGCCGGCCGACCAACGCAAGTGGGGCTACTGGGCGATGCCGGTGCTGTTCGGCGATCGCCTGGTGGGCAAGGTGGACGCCACGACGAACAGGAAGACGCGCGTGCTGCGGGTGGACGCGGTGCACGAGGACGTGCGGTTCACGAAGGCGATGGCGGCCGCGGTGGACAGCGAGATCGCCGACCTGACCGCGTGGTTGCGACGCGGCTGAGCGCGGCGGAACGCAGCCCGCGTCAGGACCGCAGGCCCGGCAACACGTCGGAACCGATGAGTTCGATGGCGGGTGCCAGTTCGTCCCACGGCATGCCGCCCATGTCGAGCATCAACAGGTGGGTGTCGACGTGCAGCACCTCGCGGATCTCCTCCATCCGGTCGACCACCTGGGCCGGGCTGCCATAGAGGGCGATGGTTCGGCACCGCTCCTCGAAGTCGAACGCCCCGATGCCCTGTCCGTCGGCCATTCCGGTGGACACCCGGAACAACTCGTTCACCCATTCCACGTAGGCGCGATAGCGCGGCTCCCACCGTGCGCGGGCGCGCGACTCGTCTCGGTCGACCCATGCGTGGCTGCAGCATCCGATGCGCCGCTGCGCAGGATCGTGGCCGTGCGCTTCCCATCGCTCCTCGTACAGCTCCACCATCGGCCGGAACAGCTCGGGAGTGCCGAAGACGGTGGGCAACATCAACCACAACCCGAGTCGGGCGGCGAGCTCGATGCTGTCGGGGGACGTGCCAGCCCCCACCCAGATCGGCGGTCGTGGCTGCTGCAACGGACGCGGTTGCACCGTGACGGCATGCAGCGGCGCGTGATGTACGCCCGTCCACGTGACCGACTCCTCGCTCCACAACCGCACCAACAGCTCGAGGTGTTCGGCGAACATCTCCTTGGCATGTCGCGGGTCCTGGCCCAGCGCACGGTACGTGTGGGGGAAGAAGGTGCCTCGACCGAGCACCGGTTCCACCCGGCCGCCGGACAGCAGGTCGACTGTCGCGTAGTCCTCCGCGACCCGCAGGGGATCGAGATTCGCCCCGAGTGTGACCCCGGTCGACAGTCGCAGGGTGGTGGTGCGCTCGGCGATGGCAGCCAGCACGATGGGTGGGGCCGACAGGATGTAGTCGCAGCAGTGATGTTCGCCGAGGTGCACGCTGCTGAATCCGACCTGCTCGGCAAGGACAGCTTGGTCGACGAGCCGCCGGTGCCGCTCCGCCTGGCTCTGGTGGGCGCCACTGACGGGATCAGCGAGATGGTCGCCGAGGGTGAGCAGGCCGAGTTGCATTGCCGGACGCTAATGAGTGACGTCGTCACAGTTCGTGTTCGGCGAGTTCGCGGAACTCGTCGGGCACCGAGTGCTCGGTGCTCAGCGCCACCGCGGCATACCCCACCGCATTCCGCCCGAACCTGCGGCGCACCTCGTCGAGCGCGTGGTCGACGGCGAATCGTGCTGCCGCGATCTCGCCGGTGTGGTGCACGGGTCTGTCGGCGTCGAGGGGCAACTCGAGTTGCAGCGAAGCCTGATCGACGAGATTGCTGACCGAGATGGCCAGCAGCGAGATCTGCGCCTCGGGTGGTTGCTGCGCGAGTGCCGTCCACACCAGCCGCTCGGCGATCTCGGTGAGTGTGAGCGTGGCGTTCACCGGCGCGCGACCGGTGTGTGATCGTGTGATGGCGCGCATGCCGGCGAACCGGATGCGCACCGTGACGGTGCGGCCGGCGCGCTGCTTCGCCCGTAGACGCCCGCCCACCCGATCGGCCAGGTGGCCGAGCACCTCGCGCACGAACCGTTCCTCGGGGTCGCGGCGGGCGAACGCCGATTGCGCCCCCACCGAACCGGCGCGTCCGTTTGGGCGAACCCGTCGGCGGTCGTCGTTCGACGCGAGTGCGCCCACCTTGTCGCCCAGGGCGTTGCCGAGCAACGACCGCAGCGACTGCGGTGACGACTCGGCGAGCTGGCCGATGGTGCGGATGCCGCGGTCGGCCAGCTTCTGTTGCGTGACCGGCCCGATGCCCCACATCAGCCCCACCGGCAACGGGTGCAGGAACTCGCGCTCGAGGTGCGGCTGCACCACCACCAGGCCGTCGGGCTTCGCCACCTGCGACGCGATCTTGGCGAGGTGTTTGGTGCGTGCCGCGCCGACCGAGATGGGCAGACCCAGCTCGTCGCGCACTCGTTGCCGGATACGCGCGCCGATCGCCTCGGGTGGTCCGAACAGGTGCACCGACCCCGTGACATCGATGAACGCCTCGTCGATGGAGATGCGTTGCACCATCGGCGTGAAGTCGCCGAGCACGGCCATCACCTCGTCGCCGAGGCGCTGGTACTCGCGGAAGTGCCCATCCACGAACTGCAGCGAGGGGCACAGTTGTCTCGCCCGGCTGCCCGACATGCCGCTCGACACACCGAACCGCTTCGCCTCGTACGAGCACGCCAGCACCACACCGCCGCCCACGGCGATGGGCTTGCCGCGCAGTTCGGGGTGCAGCAGCAGCTCGACCGACGCGGAGAACGCATCGAGGTCGGCGTGGAGGATGGTGGGGCCGGGATCCATGCTCTTGCCATGATCGAACATTTGTTCGATCATGGCAAGAGCGGATGATCTGGCGGTCAGGGCTGGCGGTGCACCACCAGGGGGAGCACCGGGCCGCCCCCGGCCTCGTGGACGAGTGCCGCAACGACCGCCATGGTCCAGCCGGTGCGCATGGTGGTGGCACACACCAGCACGGGTCCGTCGGGCAGTGGCTCGTGCGCATCGAACCGGACGGCCTGCTCGACGTGCGCAACCACCGGGGTGCTGGAGGAGTCTCGCGGTGACGGCCCGCCCTGCCAGTCGAACAGGTGGAGCACCGGGAGCTTGCCGATGCCGCCGAGGTGTGCGGCCAGCGCCTGGTTGGCCTGCTGCTCCACACCGTGCGCGGGCGCGGCCACCACGGCCACCGGTCGCGTGCCCCACACGGCCGACCAGCGGCGCAGCGTGTCGACCGCGCCGGCCAGCAACTCGGCCGGTACCTCCCGGTGGCCGCTGCGTTGCAGGGCGGTCAGTTCGTCGGCCCAGCCGGCATCGTCGGCGAACGCCACGGCGCGGCCCTCGCGCAGGCCGTGGATCTTGCCCTTGCGGGCCACACCCGAGGGCCACAGCTTGCGCGGCTCGATGACCACGTCGTCGCCACGCAGGTACTGGCGTGCGGCCATCAGCCGGTCGCGGCTGGGTGCGTGGCCTGGCGCGGGCACCTGCCCGGTGCACACCGAACACTTCCCGCAGGGCGCCGGCGACGGATCGTCGAGGGCTTGCTGCAGGTACGCCATCAGGCATCCGTCGCCGTGTGCATAGCGACGCATCAGGTCGGCCTCGTCGCGGCGCGTGGCCGCGAGCAGGGTCCACTTCTCGGTGTCGTGCACGTACGGAGTGCCGGTGGCGCACCACTTCGAACCGTCCTTGGCCACCACGTCGTCGACGGCGAGGATCTTCAGCAGCGCTTCCAATCGGCCGCGGCGCACGCCGGTGAGGCCGTCGAGCTCGATCACCGAGTGCGGCCCGTCGGCCAGCGCGTCGAGCACCTTCGTGGCGTCGGCGGACTGGGGGATGGAGGCGGTGGCGAAGTACTCCCAGATGCGCTCGTCGGACTGCGACGACAGCAACACCGCCTCTGCGTGTGCGACCGCACGACCGGCGCGACCGACCTGCTGGTAGTACGCCACCGGCGTGGACGGCGAACCGACGTGGATGCAGAAGCCGAGGTCGGGCTTGTCGTAGCCCATGCCCAGTGCCGACGTGGCCACCACGGCCTTCACCCGGTTGTGGCGCAGTTGGTCCTCCACGTCGACCCGCGCCTCGGGGTCCATCTGTCCCGTGTAGGCGAGCACGTGATGACCGACGGTGCGCAGGAAGCCGGCCAGCTGCTCGGCCTCGGCCACGGTGAGCACGTAGATGATGCCCGAGCCGGTGATGGTGTCGAGCGCGTCGGCAACCCAGGCGTAGCGAGCGAGTGGCGACAGGCCCGGCACCACCGACAACCGCAACGACGTGCGTGCCAGCGTGCCGCGGAACGTGACCGTGCTGGCGCCGAGCTGCTGCTCGACATCGGTGGTGACGCGCTGGTTGGCCGTGGCCGTGGTGGCGAGCACCGACGCCGTGGGCGTGCGCAGCAGCGCGCGTGCCAACCGCTGGTAGTCGGGCCGGAAATCGAATCCCCAGTCGCTGATGCAGTGCGCCTCGTCGATGACCACCAGGCCGACCCGCGCCATCAACTCGTCGAGCCTCGCGGCGAAGCGAGGGTTGCCGAGACGTTCGGGCGACACCAACAACACGTCGAGCTCGTCGCGGTCGAGCGCCGCGAACACGGAGTCCCACTCCTCGATGTTGGTGCTGTTGACGGTGGCGGCGCGCAGGCCGGCGCGCTGTGCGGCGGCCACCTGGTCGCGCATCAACGCCAGCAGTGGGGACACCACCAACGTGGGCCCGGCCCCGCTGGACCGCAGCGCGGAGGTGGCGGCCCAGTACACCGCCGACTTTCCCCAGCCGGTGGCCTGCACCACCAGCACGCGTGCAGCAGGCTGCACGATGGCAGCCACGGCGGCCACCTGATCGTCGCGCGGTACCGCAGCCGGCCCGGCCAGGCGCTCGAGCACCGTGGCCAGGTGGTGGGCGGCCAGCGTGGCCGAGCGGTCGGAGTCCATGGCCGCAGCCTCGCACGAGGGTGTGGCGGAGTGCGCCTCCACCGTTCACCAAGCGGCATCTGGCGGCGATCCGTCCCGGATTCCGGGACGAATTCCACCCAGATGCCGAAACGGGACGAACCACGCCCAGAAACCGAGCGCCAACGCGGGGAGGGTCAGAGGCGGGCGAGGTGGGCGTCGATCGCGGCGGTCCACTCGGCGGGGTGGGTGAGCTGCGGCGAGTGGTAGGCACCAGGGATGACGGTGAGGTGGCCGTCGGCGAACGACGCAGCGAGTGCCGGACCCTGGCCCACGAACGGGGTGTCGAGTTCGCCCACCACCACGCTCACCGGGCAGCCGATCTCACCCAGGCGGTCGCGCACCGACACCGAGTCGTCGAAGAGGTCGCGGCCGAGCGCCTTCATCGCGTAGGGGTCGAACCCCGCCGACAGGTCGTTCGCGATGGCCTGCCACTCGGCCGGCGTGGCGTCGGCGATCATCGCCGTCTCGGGGCCGTCGAACGCGTGCAGGTCGGGCAGGCCACCCGTCGGGTCGAACGCACCGAGGAAGGCGCGCATCATCTCGGCCATCGCCTCATCCTCGGGTGCGAACGACCACGCACTGGTGTCCATGAGGACGAGCGAGCGCACCAGGTCGGGCCGGGTGAGCGTGACGCGCAACGCGATGGCACCACCCATCGAGTGGCCGAGCAGGTCGACCGGTCCGCCCGCCTCCGACTCGATGGCCACGACGAGATCGGCCGCGAGTTGGTCGATCGAGTAGGCGTCGATGGTGCCGAACTTCTGTGAGCGGCCGTGCCCGCGGTGGTCGAGCGCGAACACGGGTCGCGAGTCGGCGAAGTGCTCGATGGCGAGCGCGAAGTCGTGCGACGAACCCGAGTACCCGTGGCACAACCAGAACGGCACACCGTCGTCGCCACCCCATCGGTCCCACGCGAGCGTGGCGGCGTGGATGGTGGTGGTGCGCGAGAGATGGGAGATCACCGCCGGAGCTTACGAGGCTGCGCTACCGGGGCTAGGTTCCGCGCGGGGACACGGATCGAGAGGGGCCGACGGATGAGCGATGAACTGCAGTACGAGGTGCACGACCCGGTGGCCACCATCACGCTGCAGCGACCGGCCACGTTGAACGCCCTCACGCACCGGATGCTGCGCGAGTTCCGCGAGGCCGTGGACGCCGCAGCACGCGACCCGCGAGTGGTGGGCATCGTCGTCACCGGCGCCGGCCGTGGCTTCTGCTCCGGCCTCGATGCGTCGGTGCTGCAGGCGACCGCGACCGCGGGCTCCGGTACCCGCCCCGTGAGCGACGACGTGCCCGGGCTGTTCACCTGGCTGTTGCAGGTGCCCAAGCCGGTCATCGCCGCGGTGAACGGTGTGGCGGCCGGCGGTGGGTTCGTGCTCGCGGCGATGAGCGACCTGCGCATCGCGTCCACCGGTGCCGCGTTCACGTCGATCTTCTCGAAGCGCGGCCTCATCGCCGAGCACGGCACCACGTGGATCGTGCCGCGGTTGGTGGGGGCGGGTGCGGCGCTCGATCTGCTGTGGTCGTCGCGCAAGATCGACGCCGCCGAGGCGTTCCGAATCGGGCTGGTGCAGCAGGTGGTGGAACCCGACGACCTGCTGCCGGCCGCGCGCCGGTACGTCGAGGATCTCGCCGCCAACGTGTCGCCGGCGTCGCTGGCCGACACGAAGCGGCTCGTGTACGAAGGCTTCGGGGTGCGCTACCCGGCAGCACTCGCCGAGATCGACGCGGTGCAGTATGCGGCCCTGGATCGCGCCGACGCGAAGGAGGGTGCGGCCGCGCTCATCGAGAAGCGGCCGTCGAACTTCCCGCGGCTCGGCCAAGGCTGAGCACCCTGCGCTGCGGTCGCGACTGCCTCGTTCGGGTCAGCGGCCGAGTGACCAGACGAGGTCGTAGAAGGTCTCGCCGTCGATGTTGGCCTCACCGATGATGACGGTGCCGGACCAGTCGCCGATGGTGACGTCGACCATGTTCTCGAAGCCGTTGAACACGTCGACGTCGTAGGTGAACCCGGCCGACTGCACCACACCGCTCTCCAGGTGTGCACGCAGTGCGTCGAGCTCGGTTGCGGCGTAGCGCCAACGGATGGCGACGAACTGCTCGGTGCCGAAGAGATTGCTCTGCACCCGGCCCGCAGCCTCGGTGACATCGATCAGCGTGCCGCCCTCGAGGGCAGGCAGCGCTGCGGCCCACACCGGCGCGGCGATGGTGGCGGCAGAGGGTTCGACCTCCAGCCCGAGCGGCGCGTACGTACCCGCCGGGTCGGACTCGGCGACGTAGACCGCGCGGCGGCCGTCGGTGTGGGTGAGCAGCAGCGTGCTCAGCGAGCCCGAGGTGGCGAACGACGCGGCTCGCCAGTCGGCCCCTGCCGTCGCGCCGAACGCTTCGAGCGCCGCGCTGTCGAGGCCCTCGGCGAACGCCATCGACTGGGTGTCCTCCACCGTGGTGGGGACGGACTGCTCCCACGAACGTCCCACGCCCGTGAGGGTGAGGTTCGCCGGCATCGGCACATCGGGGGTCACCGCCGGGAGCAGCGACGCCACGGAGGCGGCGGCGCCGGGCTGGCCGATGGCCGCCACGTACGGGGCGAGCGCGGGCTCCACGGTCTCGACGAACCCCGGGCCCTCGAACGGTGCGGGCGGCAACGTGGTGGGCGCGTCGGTCTCGGCCACCGTGGTGTCGGGCGCGGTGGTGGACGGTGCCACGGTCTCGGCGGTCGTCGCCGACGTCGTGTCGGCAGCCGAGTCGTCGGACGATCCTCCGCAGGCCGTGAGCGTGAGGGCGCCGATCAGACCGGCGACGAGCAGTGAACGCGATGAGCGTGGCATCGGTGACTCCTTGCGAGGGGAACCACAGTACCGACACTGTGTCGGTTTACTCGCGGATGGGAAGAAACCCGAGGAGGGCCAGGCGGGTCGCCTCGGCGAGCGCGGCGCGGTCGGGACGTGGCTCGATGCAGGTCGCGATCAGCAAACCGAATGCCACGGACTCGATGACCACCGCGATGGCCGTGGCATCCGCGGCTGTCGTGATGAAGCCCCGCGTCTGCCCTTCGCGCACCACCTCGGTGAGTTCGCGAGCGATGTCCGACTCGAGTGTCGTGACCGGCGGGCGCGCATCGTCGTGCTGCACCGCAGTCGCGAGGACGGAGGCGCGCACTGCACGCACGGCCACGCGGTCGGGTTCGCACAACGCGGCGGTGATGAGCGACACGGTGCCGACGAACTCGTCTCGGTCGCGTGCATCGCGGATGGCCGCCCGGAGTGCGGCGATGTCGCCGCCGGGCTGCCGGGCCAGTCGCTCGAACTGCGCGGCCCGCACCAGCACGTCGCGATCGGCGAAGTGGTGGTACACCGCGCCCCGCGACAGCCCGGTCACGTCGAGCACCCGGGCCACGGTGACGGCGGCCTCACCGTCGCGTTCGATGATGTCGATGGCTGCGTCGACGATGCGCGCCTGTGTGATGGACGCTCGCTCCTGCGTCGCCCGTCGCCGAGGAGTGCCGCCGTCGTGCGCATCGGGCTTCGACAGGTGTGCCACGTGCTCATTGTGCCCGAAGGTGGTGACGTCGCGGTCAGACTGTGGAGATGACCACGCACGCGACCCGCACCGAACTGCAGGTGAACCGCCGTACCTTCGGTGACACCCGACTCGTCACCACACCACTCGCCGAACTGGCGGACGGTCAGGTGCGCATCGAGATCGAGCGCTACGCGCTCACGGCGAACAACATCACCTACGCCCAGTTCGGCGACATGCTGGCCTACTGGGACTTCTATCCCGTGTTCGGCGACGACCGCCCGACATGGGGTCACGTGCCCTGCATGGGGTGGGGCCGCGTGGTCGGGAGCAACGTCGACGGCATCGCCGCGGGCGAGCGGTACTACGGCTGGTGGCCGATGGCCACGTCGATCGACATCGCCGCCACCCCGACGGGTGAGGGGTTCCGCGACGACGGCGCGCACCGTGCGCCACACGCGCCTGCGTACCGGGCGTTCCAACGCACCGACCGCGACCCGATGTACACGACCGCCGACGACGAGCCGCGGCACTCACTCCTGCGCGGGCTGTTCCTCACCGGCTTCCTCGCCGAGGCGTTCTTCGACAGCAACGACCAGTTCGGCGCCGAGCAGACGTTGGTGCTGTCGGCCAGCAGCAAGACGGCCATCGCCTACGCCGACTGCGCACACCGTCGCGGTGCCGTGCGGGTGGTGGGGCTCACGTCGGCCGGCAATGTCGACTTCGTGCGTGGGCTCGGGTGCTACGACGACGTGCTCACCTACGACGACGTCGACCAGGTGGCGCTGGTGTCGTCCACCATCGTCGACATGGCCGGTGCCGGCGCCGTGGTGGCAGCGCTGCACGCGCGACTCGGCGACCGCATCGGGCACTCGATGGTGGTCGGCAAGAGCCATCACGATGCGCCCCCGGTCGCCGTGGAGGCTGGTCCGACGCCGGCGATGTTCTTCGCGCCGGGCGAGATCCAGACCCGGCTGAAGGAATGGGGCGCCGACGGCTACCGCGCTCGCGTGGTCGACGCGTTGGGCGCGTTCATCGTGGGTAGTCACGACTGGCTGCACCTCAGCCACCACCTCGGCACCGACGAGGCGGCGGCGGCATGGGCTGCGGTGTACGGCGGTGCAGTGGCACCCAGCGACGGCGTGATCGTGTCGCTGCACGCCGCTGACTGAGCCCCCGTCGCCGTTCTACGATCGCGGGATGCCGCTGCCCGAATCCATCCTGCGTGCCCAGTGGAACGACCTCGACCTGCGCGTGGTCGCAGGCGAGTGGCCGTCGGGGGTGCACGGTGAACTGTTCATCAGCGCGCCGGTCGTCGATCCGCGCCTCACCTTCCAGCTGTTCGGCTTCGGGGCGATGGCTCGCATCTCGCTGCAGCCCGGCACGTTCGACGCACCGCCCGATCGGTTCGCGCTGCGGGTGCGCACCATCGACACACCGGTGCAGCGTCTGCACGACCTGGTGCCCGATGCGTTCCACGGTGCGCTGCTGGGACTCGAGTCGCCGTTCGGGCACTCCAACATGGTGAACACCGCACCGATGACGTGGGGTGGCCGCTTGTTCGCGACGTGGGACGTCGGTCGCCCGGTCGAGGTGGATCCGGTCTCGCTGGGCTTCCTCGGCGAGGTGGGCAGCGCGGCGTCGTGGGGCGGCGACTCGTTCGGTCACCGCACCCTGCTGCCGCAGGTGTTCAGCACCGCCCACCCGATCGTCGACCCGGAACGCCAGTGCATGTGGACCGTGAAGCTGGGCCTCGGCGCCAAGGGGCTCGAGCCCACCGTGGTGCGCTACGAGGGGGACGGCACCGAGGTGCGCACATGGCGGCTTCCTGGCGCTGCGGTGCTGGGCAGCATGCACACCATCAGTCAGACCGAGCACTGGTTGGTGCTGGCCGACTCCGGCAACTTCAAGGCCGACTTCGGCGAGATCATGGGTGGGCCGCGCACCTCGCAGATCGACGACGAGGTGCCGGTGTACTTCGTGCGCAAGGACGTGCTCGAGGCCACGCCCGACGGCGGCGAGGTGCCGTACGAGCGCGCGGTGTTCGGTCCGACGACGGGCCACTACTACGCGAACTGGGACGACCGCGACGGCGTGCGGGTGCTGTTCGAGCACATGGACCGCACCGACCTCGCGTACCGGTTGTTCGCCGACGACGTCGACGCGCACGGCCATCGGCTGAACCCTGCGTACGCGGGCATGTACCAGATGGCGATGAGCGCGCAGACCGTGAGCGAGGTGCTGTTCCGTCCGGGCATCGACGACCGCGGCCGCACCGACACCAGCTTCCGCGACGACTGGACCTGGAACCTGCAGCTCTCGGCGATGGACTGGAGCCCGGAAGGCCGGCGTGCGCCGACGCACCACCACGTGGTGTTCCAGGGTCGCCGACCCGGTGCGATGGCCCAGCGCGTGCTCGACGTGTACGCGGGGCGCATCGACCCGGCCGAGACCGCGGCGGCCGAGCAGCGCGCCAGCCTCGCCACGTTCACCCGCGGCGAGGTGCGGTTGCACGACCGCTGGGAGTTCCCGTCGGAGGGCGACTTCCCGTCGTCACCCATCTTCGTGCCGCGCCAGGGCGGCGTGGCCGGTGGGGGTGAGGGTTGGGTGATCGTGCCCGTGCTCAGCGACGACGGTTTCCGTGTCGAGTGCTTCGATGCGGCACACGTCGGCCGTGGGCCCGTGGGGGTGCTCGCCGGACCGAACCGCGAGCAGGTGCCGTTCATGCTCCACAGCATCTGGATGGCCGAGGCGCGTCCCGCACCCGCCGTGCAACGGCTGCACTTCGCGGACGACGTCGACGGTGAGGCGTTGGCCGCGCTGCCCGACGAACTGCGCGGCGCGGCGCTGCAGGTGGCCGCCGAACTGGTGTGACCCCTACTGGGTGCGGAGACCGGCGGCCAGCTCGCCCTCGCGCATGCGACGCAGCAGTTCCTCGCTGGGCCGATCGAGACGCTCGAGCGTGACGCCGCGGATGGTGGCGGTGCACGGGAAGTGGTGCGGGTACGGCCCCACCGGTGATCCGGTGTCGATGCCGACGTCGAACGTCTCGCCGCTCATCGAGTAGACCAGCGGCACCGTCTGTTCGATGCGGCCCTCCACCGCCGGCCCCTCGTCGACGCGCAGCGTCAGTGCACCTCCCGCGCCGAAACCACCGTCGTACAGGAACTCGGCCACGACGGTGTGGTCGCCGGGCCCGAGCGGCGCAGCGGACCGAACTGCCGTGTGGTGATGGCCGAAGCAGTTGTAGTGGTACACCGCGTGGCCATCACCGTCGAGGTACATCGACCATCCGGCCATGCTGCCGCCCTGACAGACGATCACACCGATGGGCGGTTCGCTGCCGACGGCCACCTCGGCCGTGACGCGCCACGAGCCGTTCTTCAGGTTCACCACGGAGCTCTCGGGCATGCGCACGTGGGCCGTGGTGTAGGTCATGCGCGTCACACCGGCCAACGACGCGGGCACGGCGAAGTCGCCGTTGCGGGGCCCGCTCGCATCGCGCAGCGGGTACACGCCGAGCGCGAGGGCCTGCTCGTGGAACAACGCCCGCAGTTCGGCCAGCTTCTCCGGGTGGCTCGCGGCGAGATCGACCGATTGCGAGAAGTCGTGCTCGATGTCGTACAGCTCCCACACCTCCTGGGGGCCGTCGAAGTCGAACCCCTGCAGGCGGATCCACGGCAGTCGTCCGTGGAAGCACGACGCGATCCATCCGTCGTGGTACATCGCGCGGTTGCCGAGGATCTCGAAGTACTGCGTGCGTCGGGTACTGGGCGCGTCGGGTCGGTCGAACGTGTACGCCATCGACGTGCCGTGCAGGGGCATCTGCTCGATGCCGTTCACCCGCTCGGGGGGCGCGATGCCCGCGGCGGCGTAGATGGTGGGTGCGAGATCGATGACGTGGTGGAACTGGCTGCGCAGGCCGCCCTGGTCGGCGATCTGTCGCGGCCAGCGCACGGCGAGCCCGTTCCGCGTCCCGCCGAAGTGCGAGGCCACCTGCTTCGTCCACTGGAACGGTGCATCGAGCGCCCACGCCCAGCCCACGTTGTAGTGGTTCTCGCACCGGGCGGTGCCGAAGTCGTCGAGATGCTCGAGCAACCATTCGGGGTCCTCGTGGACGCCGTTCTGGAACGACGGTGCGCTCCAGGCGCCGTGGATGGTGCCTTCGGCCGACGCGCCGTTGTCGCCGGTGAGGTAGATGACGAGCGTGTCGTCGTCGAGGCCGAGGCGTTCGATGGCGTCGAGCACCCGCCCCACCTGCGCGTCGGTGTGGGCGAGGAACCCGGCGAACACCTCCATCAGACGGGTGGCCACCGGCCGGTAGCGCTCCGGGTACTCGTCCCAGGCAGGGATCTCCGCCGGCCGCGGTGTCAGTGCGGTGCCCGGCGGGATGACACCGAGGTCGAGCTGGCGCTGATGGATGCGCTCGCGCAACGCATCCCAGCCGTCGTCGAACTGTCCGGCGAACTGCTGCCACCACTCGGGCGCCACGTGGTGGGGCGCGTGCACGGCCGGCATGGAGAGATAGCAGAAGAACGGCTTGTGCGGGCTCGACGCCTGCTGCCGTTCGATCCACGTGATCGCCTGGTCGGCCAGGTCCTCGCTGAGGTGGTACCCCTCCCGGCCGATGTACGGCTCGATGGGCGTGGTCTGGTCGTAGACCGGCGGTTCCCACTGCGACGCCTCCGCGCCGATGATGCCGTAGAACCGTTCGAAGCCCATGCCCGTGGGCCAGCGATGGAACGGGCCGGCAGGGCTCTGTTCCCACGACGGCGTGAGGTGCCACTTGCCGAAGCAGCCAGTGTTGTAGCCCGACAGTTGCAGCACCTGCGCGACGGTTGCCGCCTCCGGGGGGATGGCACTGTCGTAGCCGGGGAACGAGTTCGCGATCTCGGTGATGCCGCCCATGTGCACGGCGTGGTGGTTGCGGCCGGTGAGGACTGCGGCGCGGGTGGGTGAGCACAGCGCGGTGGTGTGGAACTGGTTGAACCGCAGCCCGCGTCGCGCGACACGCTCGAGCGCCGGCATGGGCACCGGCCCGCCGAAGGCGCCGCACGAACCGAAGCCCACGTCGTCGAGCATCACCAGCAGCACGTTCGGGGCGCCCTCGGGCGCGCGCGGTGGCACGAGCGGGCGCGGGGTGGCGTCGCCGATGAGTCGCGCGATCGTGCCGTCGAACGGTGGTGTGCCGAGGGGGAGTTGGTCGCTCATCGCTGCAACCCTTCGACGTCGAAGCAGGCCAGCGCGCGACGGGCTGTGGTGGCATCACCCTCGATGACGATGTCGCCTGCGTCGATCGCAGTGCTCAGTGCCACGCGCCCACCGATGACGGCCGCCCACGCGGCAGGGCTGCAGGCGATCATCGCATCGGTCACGATGCCGTCGGTGACGGCAGCGATGCCGTTGCGGACGTGCAGGCCGGTCGTCGTGCCGTCGGCGAACCGCCAACCCAGGCGCACGTCGAGGCCGTCGGCGGCGTCGGGTTCGAGCAACACCCGCAGCACGGTGACCGAGGCCTCGATGGGTCCGGCCAGTGCCTGGCGTTCGGAGATTCGATGGCGGTACAGGCGGCTGTTGTCGAGGCTTCCTTCCAACTCGAGTGCGCGGGTGATGCACCAGTTGCGGATGTTGGCCGCCGACGTGCGTTGCGCCACGGTGCGCAACGCCGCAGCGAGCCGCCGCCGGTCGTCGGGATCGTCGTCGACCAGCACCAGCCACGACATGAGTTCGATGGCCCAGCGCACGTCGTCGTCGGCCAGTGCAGCGTCGGCCTGCCGGCGCACGGTGTCGCGCCCGCCGAAGCCGGCGATCATCCGTGCCGCCCGATCGGCCCGAGCGAGCGGGAACAGGTTCGCCGGGTCGCCGTCGAAGAAGCCGAACAGACCGGAGCGGATCTGGCGGACATGGTGCTCGGTGACCCCGTAGTACTCGCTGGTGATGTGGTCGTCGTCGTACAGGTCGGGCAGGCGGATGGCGTGCGCGAGGTCGATGCCCGTGGCACCGCGGTTGGTGTGCCGCACGGTCTGGTCCCACAGGAACTGGATCGAATCGCGGTAGCGGGTGACTCGGCGCTCGATGTCGTCGGCGCCGCTCATCGGCGGACCGTGTGTGGCCACCAGATGCGAGGCGTGCAGCGACAACAGATGGTCCAGCCCCTGCAGCATCACCCTCGGGTCGCGGTACTCCTCGCCGCGGATGGCGAACACGTTGAACAGCACCGGCCAGACCAGGTTGTGCACGGCGAGACCCAACGCGGGGAACCAGAACGTGACCGAGTCGTCGGCGTCGGACGGCGCCGGCTGCACCTGTACCTCGAGCCCCGCGACCTGCAGCACGCAGGCACCGTCGAAGGGATGGGTGACAGGAACGTGGCCGGGCGTGAACGGGGCGTGCGCCGGATTCCGGTAGTGATGACCGAGGCCCACGTTCACCGTGCCGTCGGGGCCGTCGAGCGGCATCGACACGGCGAACTGCTCCACCAGACCGCGGCCGTACGTGGGGCCGATCTCGGCCGCCGCGCGCCGGAGGTTGGTGGCGATACGGGCATGGCCGTGGACGGGCACCGCCGCACCGTCCCGTTCGGCCAGCACCGCCGACGTGCCGTTGACGTAGTGGAAGTGGGTGTAGAGCACGGCGACGACCGGTCGATCGGTGACGGCGCGCAGCTCCTGCATCGCCTCGGACATCTCCTGCACCGACTCGCCGGTGTCGATCGCGATGATGCCATCGGGCGCGTCGACGAACGTCTGGTTCGACAGCCCATTGCCGACCAGGGTCCACACGCCCGGTGTGACGGCGTAGAACCGCCGCACCAGGGTGTCGGACTGGGCGAGGTGCGCCGCGTGTGCCCGCTGCCCGCGAGGGCCGGTGACGGTGTTGCGACCGTCGGTGTCGAACGACCGCGTCGGCCGGATGGTGGCGTTCACGACGTCAGCGCTTCGGCGCGATGACGTCGCCCGGCAGGTTGCCGTCGGGGTGCAGCGCGCTCTGGAAACGACGCATGCCCGCCAACCACCGGTCGCGGTCGGTGGCCTTGCGCTGCACGTACGTGGCCACCTCCGGGTGCGGCAGCACCAGGAAGCGTTCCTCTCGGATGGCATCGAGGCAGATCGCGGCGACATCGGCAGGCTCGAGCACGCCGTCGCCACCGGCCACGCCGCCGTCGATGATGGAGTCGCCGTCCTCGACACCCGCGAAGTCGGGGCTGTTCTTGATGATGTTCGTGCGCACCGCCTGCGGGCACAGCACTGACACTCGGATGCCTTGATGGTGATGTGTGACCGCCAACCACTCGGCCAGCGACACGGCCGCCGCCTTGGTGATGGAGTACGACATCGAACCGATCTGGGTGAGCAGGCCGGCGGCCGAGGCAGTGTTGAGCAGGTAGCCCTCACCGCGGGCGATCATCGACGGCAGCACCGCGCGAGCGGCGTAGATGTGCGCCATGCAGTGCACCTCCCACATCCGCTGGATGGAGTCGTTCGGGTCCTCGAGACCGGCGGTGGTGACGTAGCCGGCGTTGGAGACGAACAGGTCGATCGGGCCGTGCGCGTCCTCGGTGTCGTGCACCAGGCGCTGCACGGCGGACTCGTCGCGCACGTCGATGCCCACACCCGTGCCGCCGACCGACAACGCCACGCGTTCGGCCTGCGCGCCGTCGAGGTCGGCCACCACCACGTGGCGTGCACCGGCCGCCTTCGCCGCCACGGCGAGTGCCTCGCCGATGCCCGACCCGCCTCCGGTGATGACGACCACCCGATCATTCAGTTCCATGGCGTCACCGTAGAGGAGTGGGCGCGTCGTGACGGGAGTCGACCGCGCGGGCAGACTGAGGCCGACCGATCGGGAGGACCCATGGGACTGGTGGCACGAGGCGACAGCGAGGAGGCCCGCGACACGAATCCGCGCGCGGCCGGCGGCCCGCCCGAGGGCGAACCGGGTGCCACGGTGACGGTGATGATCACCGACGTGATGCCGCCCCTGGTGATCATGGCGACGGTGTTGGCCGACGGGTGGTTCGCCGACGAGGTGTACGAACAGATCGCGTCGGCTCGCGCCGCGCGCTGATCGCCTGATCGAGGAGGTCGGTCAGCCCGGCAGGTCGTGGCTCATCGCGTCGACCGCCACGGTGATGGCCAGCACGAGCACGGTGTACTGCGGTTCGCGGATCTCCACGCCGTAGGTGTCGCGGAGCCGGAACCACTTCTTCGACACGTCGGCGATGGTGCGGTCGTCGTGCTCGATCTCGTACTCGTGGTCGACGATGTTGCCGTGCACCTTGAACTCGTCGCCGCCTTCCACCTCCACGACGTAGCGCTCGCGGATGCCGATGAGCGCCTTCTTCAACGTGGCGGTCTTGCCACCGAACTCGATGACCATGGTGTCTCGGACCGACATCATCTTCTCGTGGATGCTGGCCACTTCGCGGCCCTGTTCGTCGCGGAGGTGCCAGGTGTCGCGCACCCGCATCGCCTTGCCGTCGACCTTGTAGGCGCGGTGGCCGTCGTGGTCCTCGATCCAGTAGTCGTCGCCGATGGAGAACATCTTCTCCTTCATCTTGAAGCGCACGTGCTCGCTCTTGTCGTCACTCCGGCCGAACAGGCCCATCACTGCCTCCATGTGTCCGCGCGGCGGTAGCGCGGCGATCGTCGCTGATCACAGCATGACCCTTTCGTGTGTCCGACGCCATCACCCGGCGCGGGTGGTTCGTGCGAGGATGATCTCATGGCCGACGGTTTCGACACGCACATCACGCACGACGGCGACAGGCTCGTCGGACCGTTCCGTACGCCGAAGCAGATGCTGGCCGAGCAGGAGTACGACGGTCACACCAGCGTGCACGACGACGAGACGGCGGAGAAGCTCGGGCTGGCCGGTGCACCCATCGAGGGGCCGACGCACTTCAGCCAGTTCGACCCGCTGGCCGTGGAGTTGTGGGGTCACGAGTGGTTCGAACGCGGCTGCATCAGCGCCCACTTCGAGAACATGGTCATCGAGGGTGAGGAGGTGCAGGCGACGGTCACGCGCACCGGGTCGACGAGCGCCCGCGGCACCGCAGCGAAGCGCACCGGCGAACCGGTGCTCACCGCGTCGCTCACCATGGGCGAGCAGCCCACGGAGCTGAGCGAACGACTCGAGCGCATGCAGGCCAAGGACCCGGGCGAACTGTTCATCGTCGATCGCCTCGAGGTCGGTTGGGTCTCGCCGCACTCCACGACCTCGATGTCGTTCGACGGCTCGAACGGCAACCTCTACCCCTTCTCGCTGGCCGACAAGGTGCGGCTGATGACCGAGCCCTCGCCGTGGTACGTACCGGGCGAACCCACCCCGTGGGGCGGCGCCGTGGTGCCGACCGAGATGCTGAGCGTGCTCGCCCACAAGGGCGGCGTGCACCTACCGGTGCGCGGGCCGGCGGTCGGGTTGTTCATCGACCTCGAGGTGCACCGGCACGCGCCGGTGTTCGTCGACGAGGAGTACGTGCTCACGCACGAGGTGGTGTGCGTGGGGCAGAGCCGACGGGTGGAGAGCTACTGGACCCGTTCGCGGCTCACCGACACCGACGGGTCGCTGGTGGCCACCGTGTTGCTGCACCAGGGCGTGTTCAAGGCGTCGTACGCCGACTATCCGCCCGACCGTCTCTGAGCTCAGCTGCAGGCGTGACGCACGATGGTCTCGTAGAGCCGCACACCGGTGTCGATGAGTTCGTCGGGGAAGTCGTAGCTCGGGTTGTGGATCGGCATCGAGTCGGTGCCGGCACCGAGCAACACCATGCAGCACGGGAACCGCTCGGTGAACAAGCCGAAGTCCTCGCCGCCGCGCAGCGGCCAGTCGGGGGTGACGATCGAGAAGCCGCACTCCGCTGCAGCGCCGTGCACCAGCGCGGTGACGGCGTCGTCGTTGACGTTCGCGTAGAACTCCTCCAACGTCGACACCTCCAGTGCGAGGTGATCACGCACGGCCAGCCGCTCGGCGATGGCCACCATCTCGTCCTGCAGCGCGGTCATCCCCTGGTTGTCCCAGCTGCGGATGGTGAAGTGCACCTCGCCGTCGCCCGCCGACACCCCGTACGCGACGGAGCCGACGCGCACGTGCACCGGGGTGACCAGTCGAAAGTCGTGCGAACTGGCGTCGTTGCGGCTCAGTGCGTCGCATTCGCGCAGCAGATCGGCACAGGCCAGCGACGGGTTCTCGCCCTTCTCCGGCTCGGACGCGTGCGAGGTGCGGCCCGCGAAGCGGAACACGATGCTGCGCACCGCGGCCGTGATGGGGCCGGGCTTGACGACCATCGCATGCATCGGGAAGCCGGGCATGTTGTGGATGGCGATACCGAAGTCGGGCTGGATGTCGGCGAACGCCGGATCGGCCAGCACGGCAGCCGCGCCCGTGCCGGTCTCCTCCGCCGGTTGGAACAGCAGGTGCACCTTGCCGCGCGCCGGCCGTTGCGCCGCCAGCGACAGGGCCAGACCGCACACCATCGTGGCGTGCCCGTCGTGGCCGCACTTGTGTGACACCCCTTCGATCGTGGAGGTGTGGGCCATGTCGGCGATCTCCACGATCGGCAGCGCGTCGAGCTCGGCCCGGAACAGCAACGTGGGGCCCGGCACGCCGCTGTCGAACGTGGCGACGATGCCCGTGCCACCGATGCCCGTGACCACACGGTCCGGCCCGAGCGGCTCGAGGAAGGCCAGCACCGTGGCCGCAGTGCGGTGTTCGTGGTGCGACAGTTCCGGATGAGCGTGGAGCGTGTGGCGGAGTTCGACGAGCGACGAGTTCACGTCGCCGACCCTACGTCGGTCAGTCGACGAGGTCGATGTCGACCATCAGCCGGTCGGCGAGCGCTTCGAGACGGTCGCGGACCAGATCGATGGTGAGGCCGGCGGGCAACACCACCGCGGCGGTCGCTTCGAACAGCGGACCACCCGACATGGGCGCCTCGCTGGTGGCGGTGTCGAGTTCCTCGATGCTGGCCCCCACCTCGGCCAACGCTGCCGCCACCGAGTGCACGAGCCCGGGCCGGTCGGTGCCCACCAGCGACAGCACGAACCGTGCGCCCGTGACCCGCGGTTCGGCGCCGGCGAGGTCGATGCGCACGTGCAGCGCGCCCTCGTCGCTGAGCTCGCGCAGTGCGGTCTGCAACGCGGCCGAGGCATCGGCCGCGACGTTCACCTGCACGATGCCGGCGAACTTGCCGCCGAGGCGCGCCATCTGGCTGCGTTCCCAGTTGCCACCGTGTGCCGTGATCACGCCCGACAGTTGGTCGACGAGGCCCGGGCGGTCGTCGCCGAGCACGGTGAGCACGAAGCTGTTCATGCCACGCACGCTACTGCGACAGTGCTCGGGTGTGGCTCGTCCGCCCGGTGTCGCAATCGTGCCTAGGCTCTCGTTCCCCATCGCGAGGAGGTCTCCCCATGCCGCACATCTCGTCCTACCGCCACGGCGTCCCGAACTGGATCGACGTCAGCAGTGCCGACCCCGACACGGCGGTGCGCTTCTACGGCGCGCTGTTCGGTTGGTCGGCCCCCGAACAGGGTCCGGAGTTCGGCGGCTACCGGATCTTCGAGAAGGACGGCCTCCCTGTGGCCGGTGTCGGCCCGGCGAGGGCCGGCCCGCCCGCATGGACGACCTATGTGAACGTGGACGACTGCGACGCGGCGCTCGCCCGGGTCGGCGAAGC
>SXKB01000023.1 GCA_005778215.1 Actinomycetota bacterium
GAGGTGGTGGCCAAGCTGCGGTCCACCGGCCGCGACGCCATGGCCGACAAGCTCGAACGCGTGGGCCGCGACGTGCGCGTGAGCTTCGCCTACCAGGACGTCGCACTCGGGCTGGGGCACGCCGTCGGCTGCGCCCGCGAGTTGGTGGGCGACGAACCCTTCGCGGTGCTGCTGCCCGACGAACTGATGGGCGACAGCGAGTTGCTGACGCAGATGATCGACGTGTGCGAGCACACCGGCGGCAGCGTGGTGGGCCTGATGGAGGTGCCGCACGAGCAGGTGAGCGCGTACGGCGTGGTGGCTCCCGCCGGCCCGCTCGACGAGCACGGCGTGGTGTCCATCGCCACGATGGTGGAGAAGCCGCCCGCCGACGAGGCCCCGAGCGACCTCATCATCATCGGCCGCTACGTGCTCACCCCCGACGTGTTCGACCGCATTGCCGAGGTGCAGCCCGGCGCCGGTGGCGAGATCCAACTCACCGACGCGTTGCGCATGCAGGCCCACGGCGGCCCGTTCCACGGCGTGCTGCGCCCGATCCGCCGCCACGACACCGGCAACCCGCTCGGCTGGCTCACCGCGGTGGTCGACATCGCGCTCGACGACCCGAACCTCGGGGACGCGTTCCGTGAGTGGCTCCAGCAACGACGCTGACCTCGACCCGGTTCGTGTCGCTCACCACCTCCACGTGCAGGTGGCCGAGTTCGGCACCCCGCAGCGGGCCGCCGCCGAACGTGCCTACCTGAAGAGCACGCTGCGCCACCTCGGCGCGCCGGTGCCGGCCGTGCGACGGGTGGTGCGCAACTGGGTGCGGCACCACCCGGCGGTGGTGCACGACGACCTGTTCGCCATCGCCGATGCCCTGTGGGCCGAGCCCGTGCACGAACGCCGGCTCGCCGCAATCGAACTGCTGCAGGCGATGCCGCGCCGCATCACCGCCGACGACCTGCCGTGGCTCGACCAGCACCTGCGCGACTGTCACACCTGGGCACTCGTCGATCCGCTGGCCGGCCTGGTGGTGGCCGACCTCGCCGCCCGCGAACCCGACCCGGTGATGCCGATGCTCGACGAATGGGTGACCGACCCCGACTTCTGGATCCGCCGATCGGCCCTGCTGGCGCTGCGGTCGGCCGTGCGACGCGGCGACCAACTCGACCGGCTGTTCGACTACGCCGAGACACTGCTGCCCGACCAGGAGTTCTTCGTGCGCAAGGCGGTGGGATGGGTGCTGCGCGAGGTGGCGCCGCGTCACCCGCGAGAGGTGTCGCTGTGGCTGCGCGAGCACATCGACGAGATCAGCCTCATCACCCTGCGCGAACCGTTGCGCAAGCTGGCCGACGGCGACGAGATCCGTGCGCTCTACGACGCTCGGCGGAACCCGGCGGGGTAGTCGAGCGGCAGGCCGTGCTCGTCGACGTCGACCTCGACGACGTCGGTGGACTCGTCGACCTCGATGCGCCAGCGATGCGTGCCGAGCCGGGTGTAGCGGTAAGTGACGGCACGTACCTCCAACGTCTCGGTGTCGACCGTGACCACCGGTACCTCGGCGGCGTGGCCCTCGTGCAGCGGCAAGCGGTGGATGGGCAACGCCACGGTGAACGCGGCACAGGCGAGGTGCAGGTCGTAGCAGCCGTCGAGCTCGGGGAGATGCGCGCCGTTCATCTCGCCCCAGCGGCCCGAGCCGTCGGTGGCCAGCCACAGGTCGGGTTCCTCGAGATCGCGGAACAGGATGAACTGGCGCACCTGCCAGGCGGGGGAGAGGCGCAGCACGTACTCCACCCGTTCGCGGGTGAGCACACCGTTGACGGTGAAGCCCTCGTTCTCCCAGCGGATGGTGGTGGTGTCGTGGTGCTCGCCGTCGGGCGTGGTCCAGCGCACCACGTGGCCGTCGGTGTCGTGGGCGGCGGTGAGCGGCGCGTACGAGGTCATCGGGGCCACGGTACCGTGGCGCCCGTGATCGACATCGCCGATGCCCGTGCCCTGGTGTTGCAGCACTGCGGGGTGTTGCCACCCGTCTCGATGCCCTTCCGGGCCGCCATCGGCACGGTGCTCGCGGCCGAGGTGGTGGCCGGCGAGGACGTGCCGCCGTTCGCCAACAGTGCCGTCGACGGCTACGCCGTGCGCGCCGAGTCGGTGCAGGCCGCGCCCGTGGAACTGCCGGTGGTGGCCGAGGTCGCGGCGGGTGCGTTCACCGACCACGTGCTGCAACCCGGCGAAGCCATCCGCATCATGACCGGCGCACCGGTGCCCGACGGCACCGACGCCGTGGTGATGGTGGAGGACACCGAACGACTCGACGGGGGCACCCGAGTGCGTGTGCTCAAGCCGGTCGACGCCGGTTCGGCCGTGCGGGCCGCCGGCGACGACGTGCGCACCGGCACCGCGCTGTATCCCGCCGGCACGCTCATCACCCCGGCCGTGGCCGCCGTGCTCGCCAGCGTGAACGCCGCCGTCGTGTCGGTGGTGCCGCGGGTGCGAGTGGCGGTGCTGAGCACCGGCGACGAACTCGTCGACGACGGTGGCCCGCTGGCCCCGGGCCAGATCCGCGAGAGCAACCGCACCATGCTGCACGGTCTGGTGCACGACGCCGGCTGCGAGGCCGTCGACCTGGGCATCGTCCGCGACGACGAAGCGGTGCTCGAGACCGTGCTGCGCGAGGCCGCGCGCACCTGCGACGCCATCGTCACCAGCGGCGGGGTGAGCATGGGCGACTACGACGTGGTGAAGGCCGTGCTGTCGCGCATCGCCGAGATGCACTGGATGCAGATCGCCATCAAGCCGGCCAAGCCGTTCGCGTTCGGTCTGCTCGACGACGGCGCCGGTCGTCGCGTGCCGGTGTTCGGCCTGCCGGGCAACCCGGTGAGCTCGCTGGTCAGCTTCGAACTGCTCGCCCGCCCGGCCCTGCGCCAGATGGCCGGCATGCCGCAGCCGGCCCGCCCCTGGGTGTCGGCCGTCGCCGACCACGGCCTCGGCCGTCGGCCGGACGGCAAGGTGCACTACCAGCGAGTGGTGGCGGCGTTCGGCGACGACGGCCGTGTGCACGTGCAGTCGGTGGGGGCGCAGGGCAGCCATCAGCTGGCCGCCACCTCGATGGCCAACGCCATCGCCGAACTGCCCGACGGCGACGGCGTGGCAGCCGGCGGCACTGTACGCACGATGCTGCTCTGGGTAGTTTGACGAGATGGATCTGATCGACCCGTTCGGCCGCACGATTCGCGACCTGCGCATCTCGGTCACCGATCGCTGCAACTTCGGCTGCTCCTACTGCATGCCGGAAGAGGGCATGAAGTGGCTGCCGCGCAGTGAAGTGCTCACCTTCGAGGAGATCGAACGGCTGGCGCGCATCTTCGTGGAGCACTTCGAGGTCGACGGGCTGCGGCTCACCGGTGGCGAGCCCACCATCCGCGCCCACATGCCGGTGCTGGTGCGCAAGCTCGCCGCGCTGCGGGTGCCCGCCACGTCGGCCTCGGCGTACGCCGGTCGCAAGCCCGATCTGTCCATCACCACCAACGGTGCCACGTTCCGGTTGCTCGCCCACGAACTGCGCGACGCCGGCCTCGACCGGGTGAACATCAGCCTCGACACGCTCGACCGCGCGAAGTTCGAACAGATGACCCGCCGCGACGAACTGGTGCGGGTGCTCGACGGCATCGAGGCCGCCAAGGAGGCCGGGTTCTCGCCGGTGAAGATCAACGCCGTCATCGAGCGCGGGGTGAACGACGACGAGATCGTCGACCTGGCGCGCTTCGGTCGCGAGAACGACGTGGAAGTGCGGTTCATCGAGTTCATGCCGCTCGACGCCACCGGTCACTGGCTGCACGACAAGGTGGTCGGCCAGGACGAGATCGTGGCCGCCATCCACGCCGAGTTCCCGCTCGAAGCGCTGCCCTCGCAGGGCGCCGCGCCGGCCAGCCAGTGGCGCTATCTCGACGGCGCCGGCACCGTCGGTGTGATTCCCACCGTCACGAAACCGTTCTGCGACGATTGCGACCGTGTGCGTCTCACGGCTGACGGCCAGTTCCGCACCTGTCTGTTCGCCACCACGGAGTTCGACCTGCTCCGACTGATCCGCGACGGCGCCACCGACGACGACCTCGCGGCCGAGATCCAGCGGGCGGTCGGTACGAAATGGGCCGGTCACCAGATCAACCAGGTCACGTTCGTGCGGCCACGCCGCACGATGAGCCAGATCGGCGGCTGACCACCGCAGCTCGCGCTGCACCGACCGTGGTCGCAGCAGCGGGATTTCTCAGGAATCTCTCAAGAACTGAACTGGATTGACCGAAGATCCCATCGGGTGTACACCGAAGGGAGGTCACCATGAGCAGGGACGAGTACGGCGTGTCGACCGCAGCGGTGCGGCGCGGTCGCAGCAAGCCCTACGGCACCGACGGGTCGACGTCGGTGTCCACGCCGACGCGGCCGGCAGGCCAGCAGCGGCTCGGCGATCTGCTGGCCGACCGCGGTCTCATCAGCCACGAGCAACTGCGCGAGGCCTTGCTGTCGCAGGGTGCCAAGGGGCAACGGCTCGGCACCACGTTGGTGGCGCTGGGATTGCTGACCGAGAACGAACTGGCGGAAGCGTTGGCCGAGCAGTCGGGCCTGCTGCTGGTCGACCTGTCGACCGAAGTGGTCGACCGAGAGGTCGCCGCGATGCTGCCCGAGGGGGAGGCCAAGCGTCTGGTCGCAGTACCGTTCCGCCGCGAGGGCGAGCGCGTCGACGTCGCCGTTGCCGACCCGTACGCCGACGGGCTGCTCGAGAACCTGATCGAGTTGCTGTCGGCCCCCGTACGCCTCCGGGTGGCCGCCGGCATCGACATCCTCGAGGCCATCTCCGACGCCCATGTACGGGTCGGTGACATGGACGACGTGGTGCGCGTGTTCGAGGAGCGGGCACAGGAACGCAAGCGCCTCGGCGACGCCGCCAACGTCGTGGCCACGGTCGACGAGAACGCGCCCGTGGTGCGCGTGCTCCACCTCATCCTCGAACAGGCCGTCCGTGAGCGTGCCAGCGACGTGCACATCGAACCCGTCGACGGCAGCGTGCGCATCCGCGTGCGGACCGACGGCGCACTGCACGAGGCGATGACGCTCCCCGAGGCCATGGCCTCGCCGGTGCTCTCGCGCATCAAGGTGATGGCCAACCTCAACATCGTCGAACGCCGACGCCCGCAGGATGGCAACTTCACCACTGAGATCCTGGGTCGCAACCTCGACGTCCGCGTGGCCACCTCGCCCACCGTGTTCGGTGAGATGGCCGTGCTCCGCCTGCTCGACAAGAGCCGCAGCATGTACGAGCTGTCGCGACTGGGCATGCCCGCCGACACCGAGGCCGCCTACCGCGAACTCATCCGCAAGCCGTACGGCATGGTCATCTGCGCCGGCCCCACGGGCTCGGGCAAGACCACCACGTTGTACGCCACGCTCGAAGCGGTGCGCAACGACGCCATCAAGGTGGCCACCATCGAGGACCCCGTGGAGTACGTGATCCCACGCATCAGCCAGATCCAGATCCACGAGGCCGCAGGCCTCACCTTCGCCAGCGGGCTGCGTGCCCTGCTGCGCCAGGACCCCGACACCATCCTGGTCGGCGAGATCCGCGACGTGGAGACCGCACGCATCGCCGTGCAGGCCGCGCTCACCGGGCACTTCGTGATGTCGTCGCTGCACGCCACCGACGCCAGCGCCGCACTGCACCGATTCCTCGACATGGGCATCGAACCGTTCCTGCTGGCCTCGTCGCTCACCGGGGTGGTGGGGCAGCGGCTCGTCCGGCGCAACTGCCCCCGCTGCACCGAGCCGTACCGGCCCCCTGTCGAGGAGACGATGTTCGTCGAGAAGGTGCTCGGCGAGGTGCCGGCCGCGGCGAAGTTCATGCGTGGCAAGGGCTGCAGCTTCTGCCGCGACACCGGCTTCTTCGAACGCGTCGGCGTGTACGAGGTGCTCACCGTCACCGATGCGATCCGGCGGTTGATGGTGGAGCACGCCGGACAGTCCGAAGTGCGATCGATGGCGGTGGCGGAAGGCATGCGCCCGTTGTCCTGGCAGGCCGTCGAGCTCGCAATGGCGGGCACGACGACCGTGTCCGAGATCTTCCGAACCGTGGCGGTGGTGTGATGGCGAAGTACCAGTACGTGGCTGTCGACATGCACGGCGCGACGGTGAAGGATCGCATCGAGGCCGACAGTGAGGCCGCGGCTCGGCGAGCGCTCCTGCTCGCCAATCTCGACGTGAAGACGATCGACCAACGGCAGGGGCTGCTGCACCGCGACGTCGCGAGCAGGCGGCGCATCAAGCCGATGGAGATCCTGCACTTCACGCGGCAGATGGCGGCGTTCATCCGCGCCGGACTGAGCATCGTCGACGGCCTCGACGTGATCGCCCGATCCACCCAGAACGAAGCCTTGGTGCAGCTGTTACAGCAGGTGCGCGACGAGGTGCGCGAAGGCGTGCCGTTCGAGGACGCCCTCGCGCAGCACCAGCGCCTGCTGCCGCGCTACTACGTGGGTGTGGTGCGCAGCGCCAGCCTCACCGGCCGCCTCGACGACGCGCTCGAGCAGTTGGCCGGGTACATGGAACGCGAGTTGGAGGCGAAGGCGCGCATCAAGTCGGCGCTCACCTACCCGGCGGTCATCATCGGCATGTCCGTGGTGTCGGTGATCGTGCTCACCGTCTGGGTGCTGCCGCGCTTCGTCGACCTGTTCAACGACCTGGGCAGCACGTTGCCGCTCTCCACACGAGCCATCATGGGCATCGCTCGTTTCTCGCAGCAGTACTGGTGGCTGTACATCCTGTTCTTCGCCGCAATGGGTTCGTTCGGCTGGTGGACCCGCCGCACCCCTGCCGGGCGCGACTGGAGCGACCGTGTGGTGTTGCGCTTGCCGGTGATCGGCGAGATCGCCCAGTTCGCCGCGGTCGAGCGCGTGTGCCGCATCCTCGGCACGCTCTGGCAGGCCGGCGTGCCGGTGGCCGACGCGATGACCGCGGCCATCGCCAGCGCCGACAACGCAGTGTTCGCCGAGGGACTGCTGCCGGTGCAGGAGGCCGTGATGGCGGGCGAGGGCCTGGCCGAACCACTCGCGATGAGCGGCCTGTTCCCCGATGCCGCCGTGCAGATGATCTCGGTCGGCGAGGCCTCCGGCACCATGGCCGAGCAGCTCGAGAATGCCGCCGACTTCTTCGGTCGTGAGCTCGAGTACAAGCTGCGCCGCCTCACCAACCTGTTCGAGCCAGCCGTCATCGTGGTGGTCGGTGTCGTGGTGGGCTTCGTCGCCCTCGCCCTGGTGCAGGCGATGTACGGATCGCTGGGAGGAGTGGGTCGACCGTGAACGCAGCCCGGCGCGACGATCGAGGCTTCACCCTCATCGAGCTCATCATCGCCATCACCTTGATGGGGTTGGCCGTGGGAGCTGTGTTCGGCGGGTTGGGCCTGTTCTTCAAGATCCAGGACACCCAGCAGTCGAACGCGCGCATCGACGCCGAGATCCGCAACTACGCCGAACGCATCCTCGCCCAGCCCTACGCCGACTGCGCCACGGCCACCAGCTACCAGGCTGCCTCGGCACCCACCGACCTGGCAGCCTCCGTCGCCGTGCAGTACTGGGACGGCAACCTGCCGGCCGCGTTCGGTACGACGTGCAGTGCCGACAAGGGGTTGCAGCAGATCACCATCGTGCTCACCGACGACAACGGCACCAACGCCACCCTCGTGATCGGGAAGTCGCGATGAACGCCCGCCGTTCCAAGCCCGACGAGGGCTTCACGCTGATCGAGATGATCGTCACCGTGAGCCTGCTGGCCGTGGTGGGCCTCGCCGTGTTCGGCGCCCTGTTCGTGGGCATCCGCGCGACGAGTGACAGTCATCGCCGCATCGAGCAGAGCCTCACCGAGATGGAGGTCACCCGGTTCCTGTCGGGCGACATCTACGCCGCCGAGGGGCCGGTGGTCGTGAACAGCACCACCGATGCCACGTGCGGCGGTGTGGCGCCACTGAAGCTGCTGTCGCGTTCCACGGCCACGGCCGCCACCATCGACACCACGGTGGTGTGGGTGCTCAGCGGCACCGATCTGGTGCGCCGCACCTGTGTGAACGGCGCGACGACCGACGAGTTCGTGGTGGCCGACGGCATCGCAGCGTTCGTGCCCGCCGCGTGCGCCGCGCCGTGCACGTCGCGCACCATCTCGGTCACGTTCAGCGCAGCCGCCGATGGCCGCATCGACGAGCAGTCGTGGACCCTGGCCGTCGCCCGTCGAGGAGTCACGTCATGATCCGACACCGTTCCTGCCCTACCCGTGGTGATGATCGGGGTGTGTCGCTCGTTGAGATGTTGATCGTCATCGCCGTGATGGGCATCCTCGCTGCCGCGGCCACGCTCACCGTGCGCGGGTTCAGCGACAGCAGCAGCGAGAACGCGTGCGTCACCGAGGTCGCCGAGGTGAACACGGCGATCCGGGCCTACTACTCCGAGCACAAGGTCTGGGTGACCACCGAAACCATGGATCTGTTGGTGCCCGAGTTGCTCGACGAGGTGCCGTCGAAGGACACGCCGTCCGGCGGTGGCACCATCGGCACCGACCACCAGTTCGAGGCGACCCAGTGTTGAGGCAGCACGACGCCACCGACGACCGCGGTTCCGCGCTCGTCATGGCCATCATCTTCGTCACGGTCGTCGGGCTGGCGGTGACGATGGGTCTCGGCTACTCCGCGGTCAGCCTGCGTGCTGCGACGCGCCACTACGAACCGGCGCGCGACCGGTTGTACGCGGCTGACGCCGCCATGAAGGCCGCCGTGCAGTCGGTGATCGCGAACCCGGTGAACGGGCGGTCGAACACCGACGGCAGCTGCGAGCCCACGATGTCGTACGGCACCGTCGACGGCGAGCCCGTCACGGTGGTGGTCTGCCCGCAGGGCGCCACGTCGCTGACCCCCAAGGGAGGGGGGTCGGCGTGGGGTCTGCTCACCATGGCCACCGGCACCGAGAAGGGGCTGGTCGTCTCGGGCAAGGGTGGTCTGCAGATCTACGGCAACGTGGCTGCGAACTCGGCCATCGACGTGTCGAACGAGTCGAACCTGGTGGTCGACGGCGGCACGGTGAAGGCCCTCGGTGGGTGCTCCGGATCGATCACCGTCGACGGCGTCGCTGTCGGCAACTGCACGGTGGCCACCGCACCGGCGGTCGACCCCGCCTATCTGCCCGGCATCACCGCGCCACCCGCCGCCGGGTCGGGCAGCTGCAACAGCACCACCAACATCGCCACTCTCGCTGCCGGCACGTGGACACAGGCCACCTTCGATGCGGCGATCGACGACTGCGACGTGGTGTGGCTGCAGTCGGGCATCCACTACCTCGAGCACATCGACTGGCAGATCAAGTACCGCGTCATCGCCGGCGACCTCGCCGTCGCCTCGTCGGCCATCGCCACCACGGCCGTCGGCGCAGCGTGCAAGCAGGGGGTGAACGGCGCAACGCTCGTCCTCGGCGGCACCACCCAGCTCACGCTCACCGGCGCCACCGCCACCCTCGAGGTGTGCGGCAAGTCGATCGCCCAGGCGTCGGGCAAGGCCGTCGAACTGCCGCTGTACGGGCCCACCGCCGACATCGTCACCGCCGGTTCGAGCGGCGTGCTCGCCACCACCGTCAGTCCCGCCACGAGCGGATCCGGCACCAACTGGAGCAACACGTCGAGGGCCAGGACCGTGGACGGAAGCCTCGCGACGTTGTCCATCAGCGCCGGTGCGACCTCGCGCAACCTCGACATCACGGGGCTGTCGGGCACCGCAGCGATCCCGGCCTCGATCCGGCAGCTCTCGGTCGTCGCGCGGGCCTCGTCGAACCGTGCTGCGACATTGTCGCTGACGGTGCTCGACGCGGGCGGCGCGGTCCAGTGCGCAACGGTGAGTGGGCTCGCGCTGCCGACATCGCTGGGCGATGTGACGGCGACGATGAACTGCTCCGGCCCCATCACCACGCCCTTGACCGTGCGGGCGGTGGTCACCGCGCTCTCGTCGCCGGGCAGCACCCGGGCGGTGACGTTCGACGGCGTCACCGTCAGCTACGGCACGCCGGCGACGAAGATCCTCGCCCAGTCCGGGTGCGTGGTCACACCGGGCGGCTGCTCGGTGCTGGAGACGAAGGGCAACAGCAACGCGATCTTCCTCGACGGCGAGGTGTACCTGCCGAAGGCGAAGATCAAGGCCCAGATCCCGAACCTGTCGACCACGTTCTCCACCCTCGGCGTGGTGGTGCGGGTGCTCGACGTGCAGGTACCCGCCTCGGTGGCGGTGCAACCCGTGCTCGCCGCTGAGAACGGCAACCTCGACGACGGCGACGTCACGGTGCAGACGCTCGTGGGCAGCGACGTGTGGATGACGTGCCGGGTGACGTTCACGGCGAGTGGACAGAAGGTCACCGGGTCGGCCGTGCGCGGCTGCACGGTGCCGCGCTGACCTCGTGATGCAGGAAGGCTCGAGTGTCGGCGCGCCGACACTCGACGCCCGACGTACTACAGTTCCGTGACGGATGAGTGACCTGACTTTCACGCACCTCGACCCGATGGGTCGGGCCCGCATGGTCGACGTGACCCCCAAGGAGGCCACCCACCGCCGGGCGGTCGCACGGGGCAAGGTGTTCATGCAGCCCGAGACCACGGCCGCCATCGCGAACCGCGAGGTGAAGAAGGGCGACGTGCTGGCCGTGGCACGCGTGGCCGCCATCCAGGCCGCGAAGCGCACCAGCGACATGATCCCGCTCTGCCATCCATTGCTGGTCGGGTCGGTGTCGGTGAACTTCGAGATCGGTGACGACCACATCGAGATCGAAGTACAGGTCGACACGGTCGACCGCACGGGTGTGGAGATGGAGGCGCTGCACGCCTGTGCCGTGGCTGCCCTCACCATCTACGACATGTGCAAGTCGGCCGACAAGGCGATGGTGATCGGTGAACTGGCCCTCTGGGAGAAAACCGGCGGGCGCAGTGGCACCTATCGACGACCCGCTAACATTGCATCGGCCGTTACGAACGTAGTAGAACCGTAATGAATCGGCCACCGGTCGGACACCCGAATTTCGTCCGCCCCGTTCCGGAGATCCACATGTCCCACAGTTTGTTCGCAGAGGAGACGAAGTAAGCCATGGAGGCCATCGTTCTTCTCGCCGTCGCCGCCGTCTGGGGTGCCGTCATCGTTCCGCCGCTGCTGCGGTCGCGCAGCGAGAACCGTCCCAACTCGTCGGTCACCGACTTCCGCCGTCAGCTCTCCACCCTGCAGCGCGCCGTGCCCACCCGCACGATGGTGCCGATGCGGGGCATGGCTCGTCCGCTCACCCAGGCGCCGCAGGCGCACCGCACCCACGGCCACCCCGGCCAGGTGCGTCGTGCTGCCGCCACCGCCGGTCGTGAGCACCTGCACCAGGCCACGCTCGAGCGGCACACGACCGCTGGCCAGCACCACCGTCAGGCCCACCTGCACCGCGTCAGCCAGCGCGAGATGGTGCGTCGCCGTCGGGCCAACGTGCTGTTCATGCTCGTGGTCACCGTCGGGGTCACCGGCTTCCTCGCCGCCACCACCAATGCCAGCGCAATGGTGTGGGCGTTCGGGCTCTCCTTCGTTGCCCTGTGTGGCTACTGCTACAAGCTGGTCCAGATCAAGGCCATGGAGCAGGACCGGCAGTGGAGCGAGCAGAGCTGGTTCCACGCCGCCTGAGTTGCTCGGCGGTCTCACCGCTACACTCGGGCCTCGCAACTTGGGGCTGTAGCTCAGTTGGCAGAGCGCTTCGTTCGCAATGAAGAGGTCAGGGGTTCA
This sequence comes from Actinomycetota bacterium, assembly GCA_005778215.1. Taxonomy (GTDB): domain Bacteria; phylum Actinomycetota; class Acidimicrobiia; order Acidimicrobiales; family Ilumatobacteraceae; genus UBA668. Next base: position 11,798 of record SXKB01000023.1, read on the forward strand.
ATTCCCCTCAGCTCCACCAGGTCGTCATCAGGCCTCGTCCGGTCCTACGGACGAGGCCTGTTGCGTTCCCGGCCTCACTCGCTGGTGGGTCCGTCGAACACCGGCGGCCGCTTCTCGCGGTGGCCGGCCAGGCCCTCGGCCGCGTCGGGGCCGCCGAACCCGTAGAACTCGTACGCGAGGCTGGCGTCGAAGATCGGCCCGGCCTGGCGGTACCAGTGGTTGAGGGTGTGCTTGGTCCAGCGGATGGCCGACTGCGACATCCCGGCCAACTGCACCGCCACCTCCAGCGCCCGGGTCTGCACCTCGGCATCCTCGACGCACAGCGACACCAGGCCGATGCGTTCGGCCTCCTCGCCGGTGAGCGTGTCGCAGGTGAGCAGGTAGAACTTCGCCTTCGCCATGCCGCACAGCAGCGGCCAGCAGATCGCGGCGTGGTCGCCGGCCGCCACCCCGAGCTTGGTGTGCCCGTCGATGATGCGGGCCGTGCGCCCGGCCACCGACACGTCGGCGAGCAGCGCACACACCAGACCGGCGCCCACCGCCGGGCCGTGGATGGCCGACACGATGGGCTTCGAGCAGTTGATGACGTTGTTGACGATGTCGCGGGCCTCGCGCAGCGCACGGGTGCGCGCCGCATAGTCGGTGGTGAGCTCGTCGAGCAGCTCGAAGCTGCCCCCGGCGCTGAACGCCTTGCCGGCCCCCTGGATGACCGCCACCCGCACCTCGGGGTCGCGATCCACGGCCAGCCACACGTCGGCGAGGTGGGCGTGGCACTCGGGTGAGACGGCGTTCAAGCCCGGTGCGTCGAGCGTGATGCGAAGGACGCCGGGCGCAGGAACGTCGAACGACAGGCTGGGAAACTGTTCGGCATAGTTGGCCATGACGCGACTGTAGGGGGATAGCTTGGCCGGACCCTCAAAGGAGGTCCGCCATGGATCGCATCCTCATCGACGACCTGCGCGTGCTCACCATCATCGGTGCACTCCCTCACGAGCGCGAGATCGCGCAGCCGCTGCGCATCGATCTCTCCATCGGCCTCGACCTGCGCAACCCTGGCCGCAGCGACGAACTCAACGACACCGTGCACTACGGCCTGGTGTGCGAGCGCATCATCGAGATGGCCAACGATTCCAAGGACATCCTGCTCGAGCGTCTGGCCGCGAAGGTGGCCGACGTGGTGCTGGAGTTCGATCTCGTCGAGACGGTCGACGTGCGCGTCACCAAGCTGCGCCCGCCGATCCCCTCGCCGGTCGAGAGCACGTCGGTGGCCATCACCCGCACTCGGGCCGAGGCCGCCGCGCCGCCGCTGGAAGACCACGAGGTCATCGTGGCGCTCGGCTCGAACCTCGGCGACCGCCAGGGCTACCTGCGTTTCGCCGTGCAGGAGCTGGGCAACGTGGTGGCGATGAGCCAGGTGTTCGAGACCGAGCCGGTGGGCGGACCCGACGACCAGGGTGCCTATCTCAACATGGTCGTGAAGGTGCAGACCTCGCTCGACCCCTACGCGTTCATCCGCCGCTGCCAGCGCATCGAGGCCAACGCCCTGCGGCAGCGCATCGTGCACTGGGGGCCGCGCACGCTCGACGTCGACATGCTGTTCTACGACGACGTGCACATCGACAGCGAGCGGCTCACCGTGCCGCACCCACGCATCAACGAGCGTCGCTTCGTGCTCACCCCGCTCAGCGAGGTGGCACCCGAGCGTTGCCCCGAGGGCTGGCAGGACACACTGCCCCCCAGCGAGATCCACGCTCGCGGCCCGCTGGTGGTGTGAACGTGCCGACGAGGTCAGTCGCCGAGCAGGCGACGCTCGAACGAGCGAACCTTCGCCGGGTAGTGCGCCCGGCCGAACTCGGGGCGACCACGCACCACGATCTCGAGCAGCTCGTCGTGCTGCACGGTCTCCTTCCAGGGCAGCGCGATGTACAGCGGCAGCCCGAACACGCGCATCGCGTCGAGGTTGCTGTACACCCGCTTCTGGTACAGGTAGCGCTCTTCCCACGGCCAGTTCGGCGGTGCGAACCCGGTGCCCGGGTCGAGCACGCAGCGGTGACGCAGCCCGTAACGGTCGGCGTCGCGCAGGCGGGCGTCGAAGAACTCCACGATCGCGTCCACCGGGTCGCGGTCCACCATCGCCATCGCGCGCGGGTTCGGGCCGCTGAGGAACGGCACCACGATGGGCACGTCGAACTCGGTGGCCACCTGCCACATCTCGTCGCTCTGCATGCCGTCGGCGGCGTTGATGACGGTGGCACCGGCCTGCAGCGCACGGCGCAGCACCTCCGGTCGCCACGTGTCGACGCTCATCGGACGGCCCAGGGCCGCCATGGCGGGCACGATGTCGGCCAGCCGCGCCCACTCGGTCTCCCACGGCACGACGTCGGCCACGTCGGTGCTGCCCTGGCCGCCGAGGTCGAAGCCGTCGGCGCCGTCGGCCAACAGCTGCCGAGCCCGCGCCACCGCCTGCTCGGGCGTGGTGGCGATGGAATCGGCGTTGAGCGAGTCGGGGCTGGCGTTCACGACGCCGTAGATGAACATGGTGGGCGAGCCTACTGGCGGCGTCCGGAGGAGGTCCGGTGATGGGCGTGCGTCTGTTCGAGATCGACGACTGCGCGGCCGACGCCGTGGTGGAGGCGAAGGCCGGGCGCACCGTGTCGGTGTGCATCCCGTGCCGCGACGAAGCGGCCACCGTGGGCCCGCTGGTGAGCAGCATCCGCGCCGAGCTGGTGCGCAAGCTGCCGTTGGTCGACGAGCTCATCGTGCTCGACGACCGCAGCACCGACGACACCGCCGCCGTGGCGGCGAGCGCCGGCGCGCGAGTGGTCGACATCCGCGAGGTGCACGCCCAGCACGGCGAGGGCCACGGCAAGGGCAACGCGCTGTGGGCCAGCCTGGTGGCCAGCGAGGGTGATTTCGTGGTGTGGGTCGACGGCGACATCACCAGCTTCACGCCCGATTGGATCGTGCGCCTGGTGGCACCGATGCTCGACGACGACACCGTGGCGCTGGTGAAGGCGTTGTCGCACCGGCCCACCCGTCTCGGCGGCGGCGGCCGCACCACCGAGCTGGTGGCCCGACCGCTGATGTCGCTGTACTACCCCGAGCTCACCGGGCTGCACCAGCCGCTGTCGGGCGAGTACGCCGGGCGGCGCACCGTGCTGGAGCAGTTGCCGTTCGTGCAGGGCTGGGGCGTGGAGATCGCGATGCTCATCGACATCGCCCGCATCCACGGGCCCGAGGCCATCGCGCAGATCGACCTGGGCACCCGTGAGCACCGTCACCGCTCGCTGCACGCCCTGTCGGTGCAGGCGGCGGAGGTGATGGCCACGATGCTCGGTCGAGTGCCCGAGGGCAGCCTGTTGGGCGACGACGAGCCGTTGCTGCGCCGCGCCGACGGCTCCACGGTGCCGCTCAACCTCAGCGAGCGGCCACCGCTGGCCTGGCTGCGCGGCTGACGCGTCGCGTCACACCGTCATCGTCAATTCCACCGTGAAGCCGGTGGTGGCGTCACCGGTGACGGTGGCGAGCTGCTGGTCCACACCGTCGGCGAACACCATGTCGCGCTCGAGCGACGTGCGGCTGAGGTTGTCGATGCTGGTCTCGTACCCGGCAGCGGCGTAGGCAACCTCGCACTGGTCCTTCGGGAGCGCGAGCTGCGAGGTGACGATGCGGTTCGACGCGGACAACGCATCGGCCAGGCTGGGGTACACCTCGAAGTGCATGTGCGGCCAGCGACCGTCGTAGCAGCCGGGGAAGATCGACTGGAACGTGACGGTGCCCGTGTCGTCGAGTTCGCCCACGCCACGCAGGTAGTTGGCCTCGGGTGCGGTGTACATCGAGTACTGACCGTCCTTGTCGGCGTGCCACAGGTAGATCGCGCCGCCCTCCAACGCGGCACAGCCGCGTGCACTGTCGAGCACCGTGAGGTGCAGCGTGATGGGCACACCGGCGGCCGTGCCCGAGTAGTCGCCGAAGCTGGTGGTGAGGTCGTCGCGCACCACGGCCGGGTCGCTGAGCACGTCGGGTCCGTTGGAACCGTCGCCCGGGTAGGGGCCGGCGGTCTCCTCGGGGATGGGGGTGGTGCACGTCGTCGCGTCGGGGGTCGCGTCGGTGACCGGGGTGGTGTCGCCGGCGGTGGTGTTGCCCGTGGTGGTCGCGGTGGATGCGGTGGTGTCGCCGGTGGTGGTCGAGGTGCTGCTGCTGTTGGCGCAGGCGGCGAGCACGGTGGCACCGGCCGCTCCGGCGAGCAGGGCGATGGCCTGGCGTCGGGGGAACTGATCATCGGGGGTCATGACCGCAAGTGTTCACCATGAAGGTTGGAAACGGGTGAAGACCGGCCGCGAAACCTGTGTGGATCGATCGGTGCCACAATCGTCGGTGATGGCACGACGATCGGCGCCCGACATCACGATCATCGAGGTGCTCGACCCCGATGATCCGTCGCTGCTGTGGTCCGACGCGCCGATGGCCACGGTGTCGGCGCCGCCGCAGCCGCCGGTGCCGCGCCGGGCCGGTGCCTGGCCGTGGTTGGCGGGCACTGCCGCATTGTTCGTGGCTGGATGGTTCGTCGCCACGTTGTTCGACGGCGAGCCCGAACCGCCCACGCCGCCGGCGGTGCTGGCCGACGGCCGGTATCTGCTCGACGACCCGGGGCTGGAGGCGTACTCGGCCGACATCGTGGCCGCGACACCGGTCCGCACGGCGTTCCGCATGTGGACCGATGACGGTCAGCCGGGCGCGCGGTCGGTGACGGTGGAAGCCCAGCAGGGTGCTGCATTGCCGTTCGTGGCCACCGAGGCGTCGGTTCGCATGGTGGACGGGGTGACGCTGATGGTGTCGATCGACGACCCGTCGGTGGTGGTGACCGAGCGCGACCTCACCGACGGATGGCACGCCGTGATCACCACCCGCGGGCTCGACCTCGACGAAGCCGCCACCGTGGCGCAGCAGGTGCAGGTGGTCACGCTGGCGGCCGAGTACTCGATCGAACCGCTGCGGTCGCAGGTCGGCACCATCGAGCTGCGGTCGGTGGCCAGCGGCACGTCGATCACCGATCGCCTGTACGGCGAGGTGACCAGCGAACTGCGCTACCTCGACCCGGCAGGTGCCGAGTACACCCTGCGGGTCGCCGACGGCTCGGTCGACGACGCGGCACGCATGCTCCAGTTCGTGTCCGACAGCCTGCCGACGAACATCGGCGGCCGTGTCGTCGGTCGTCTCACTGCCACCGGCGAGGGCGTGGTGCTGTGGGAGGACCAGGGGCACCTGCTGTCGCTCACTGCACCGGTGGACCCGTCGGTACTGGCGTCGTCGGCCGATCGTGTGCGGCCCGCCACCCGCGACGAGTGGCAGGGACTGCTGCGTGGCCTGCAGCCCGACTATCGCCTGGGTGAGGCCACCGTGGTGGCCGAGAGCGACCTGCCGGGAGAGGTGTGGATCGCCGGTGCCCAGCGGGCTCGACGGGGCGACGACGACCTGCTGCTGTGGTGGTTCAGCGAGCCGGGTGACCGGTCGTCGGTGGTGTCGCGGCCCGCCTCGCCGATGGTCGACGGCGTCGGCGTCGACCGGTTCGTGATCGACGGTTTCACGTTCGTGTTCGTCAGGGTCGAGCCGCAGATGGGGGAGGCGGTCTCGGTGTCGTGGGGCCCCGATCTGTCGATGATCGTGCCCCTGCAACCGGGCTACCTCGACGAGACGACACTGATGGCGGTGACTCGCCTCGACGTGTCGGGCGAGGTGACCGTGAAGGTCATCCCCCGAGGGTTTGCAGGGCCTTGACGATGCGGGTGGCACTCGTGCCGCGAGCGGCGCCCAACGACTGGGCGAACACGCTGACGCGCAGCTCCTCGAGCATCCACCCCACCTCCACCATCTCGGCGGTGATCGCCCCACGAGGCGTGCGGCGCAGCAGGTCGGTGTAGCGGCGCTCGAGCGCCAGCACGTCGCGCAGATGCGCCTGGTCCTTGTGCGGGGCCTCGGGCAGCTTGCCCAGTCGGAACTCGATGGCCTTCACGTAGCGCAACACGTCGGGCAGGTGCATCGGACCCGTCGACGCCACGAACCCCGGCCGCACCAGGCGCGCCAGTTGCGCCGCAGCGTCGTCGGCCGAGGCGGCCACGGCGGGTGCCACCAGTTGGTCGAGCCGGGATTGCACGGCGCTCGCGGCGGCCAGGATGTCGGTGGCAACCTTCAACAGTCGTGCCGCGTGGTCGGGCATCTCGTCACGTGCCGCGGCCACCAGCGCGGCGAAGCCGGCCTCGGTGAACGTCGCGCCACCGTGGTCGGCCAGCACGCGATCGGCGGCCGCGACCAGGCAGTCGGCCTCCAGTTCCTCCAACGACATCAGCGCCGCCTTCGCCACTGCGAGCTTCCCCTGGTTGGTGAGGTCGCGTTCGATGGCGCGCTTGCCCACCGGCACGGCGAGCAGCAGCAGCCGGCGCACACCGGTGCGCATCACCTTCGCCTGCAGGTCGGGGTTGGTGAGCACGCGGATGCTCACACTGTCGCCGTCGTCGAGCAACGCGGGGAAGCCCAACACCGTGACACCGGCGCGCGTGCTCTCGACCGACTCGGGCAGGTCGCCGAAGTCCCACGCGGTGATGCCCTTGCGTTCTTCGATGGGTGCGCTGCGCGCGATGGCGGCGCGCACGCGGGTGGCCAGCTGTGCCCGCAGCAGATCGATGTCCTTGCCCGAGGCGATGGTGTCGCCGTGCTCGTCGTCGACGGCGAACGTGACCCGCAGGTGCGGCGCCACCTTGGTCGCGTCGAACGCGGTCGGTGGCACCGACACGCCGGTCACGTCGTGCAGGGTGCGGGCCAGTGAGTACGCGAGCGGTTCCTCGCGCACGTCGAGGGCTGCCGCCACCTTGGTGACCACCTCGCTCATCGGCACCAACTCGCGGCGGTGCTCCTTCGGTAGCCCGCGCAGCAGTGCGTCCACCAGATCGTCGCGGAAGCCGGGCACCTGCCAGTCGAAACCGTCGGCTGCCACCTGGTTGAGGGCCTCGAGCGGGACGTGCACCGTGACGCCGTCGTCGGGTGCCCCCGGGTCGAAGCGATACGTGAGCGACAGCGTGAGGTCGTCCTGCTGCCAGGTGCCCGGGAAGTCGTCGATGCTCAGCACGCCGTTGCCGCGCACGAAGTGCTCCATCCGCATCGTCAGCAGTTGCGGGTCGGCAGCGCGAGCCTCCTTCCACCACCGGTCGAAGTGGCGGGTGGTGACCACGTCGGCACCGACGCGCTGGTCGTAGAACGTGAACACGGTCTCGTGGTCGACCAGGTCGATGCGGCGGACGCGTTCGCCCATGCCCGCCAGGTCGGTGAGGAAGCGCTGGTTCTTCTCCCAGAACCGGTGGTGCGTCGTCCAGTCGCCCTCCACGAGTGCGCAGCGGATGAACATCTCGCGTGCCGCCACCGCATCGACGCGGTCGAATCCGATGGTGCGGTTCACGATGGGCAGCCCGTACAGCGTGACCAGCTCGCGGCACACGGCGCCGCCGCGGCGCGGCTCCCAGTACGGCTCGCCGTACGACCGCTTCACCAGGTGCCCGCCCAGGCGTTCGGCCCACTCGGGGCGGATGTCGGCCACCACGTGTCCCCACAGCCGGTTGGTCTCCACCAGTTCGGCGGCCACCACCCACTTCGGTGACGCCTTGGCCACGGCCGACTCGCGACCGATGGCGAACCGTGACCCGTGCGCCCCGCGGTACTCGCGCGGGCCACGCGCCGGGTTGCCGCCGGTGTCGTCGCGCATGCCGAGGTGGCTGAGCAACCCGGCGAGCAGCGCCTGGTGCACCCGGTCGGGATGGCCCTGCTCGCTGCCCTGACGGATGCCCAGCTGACCGGCCACCTGTCGCAACTGGCTGAACAGGTCCTGCCACTCGCGCACGCGCAGGTCGTTGAGGTACTCGGCGCGGCACAGCTTGCGGAACTGGCTGCTGCCCAGCGCCTGCTGCTGCTCGCGCAGGTGGTCCCACAGCTTCACCAACGTGAGGAAGTCGCTGCCCGGCACGCGGAAGCGGGCGTGCAACTCGTCGGCCTCGCCGCGGTGTTCGGCCGGGCGTTCGCGCGGGTCCTGGATGCTGAGCGCAGCGGCGATCACCAGCACCTCGCGCACGCAGCCGTGGCGTTCGGCCTCCAGCACCATTCGGCCGAGCCGAGGGTCGAGCGGCAGGCGGGCGAGACGATGGCCCAACCGGGTGAGACGCTGCCCGTCGATGGCGCCGAGTTCCTCGAGCAGCGCATAGCCGTCGCGCACCGCACGTTGATCGGGCGGGTCGAGGAACGGGAAGGCATCCACGTCGCCGAGCCCCAACGCGGTCATCTGCCGGATGA
>SXKB01000188.1 GCA_005778215.1 Actinomycetota bacterium
CGAGGGTGACCGGCGTGAGGTGCTCGGCCGCGGCACGCATGACGATGCGGGCCACGCGGCCGTTGCCGGTGTAGAGGATGTGGTCGAACCGATGGGCGAGCAGTTCGGTGGTCTCGGCCACACCGCCCTGCACCACGGTCACGGCCGGGTCGGCGAGATCGTCGATGAGCGACACGAGCTCGGTGGCCGTGTTCGGGGCCAGCTCGCTGGGCTTGGCCACGACGGCGTTGCCCGCGGCAATGGCGGCGATCATCGGCACCAGCAGCAGCTGTACCGGGTAGTTCCACGGAGCGATGACACAGGTGACACCCACGGGCTCGCGCACGATGTGCGAGCTACCCGGCTTGAACGCCAGGGGCGTGCCGACACGCTCGGGCTTCATCCACAGCGGAAGGTGGGCGAGGGTGTGGTTGATGTCGCCGATGGTGAACCCGATCTCGGTGGCCCAGGCCTCGGCACGAGGCTTGCCGAAGTCGGCGGCAAGGGCGTCGAGCAGTCGCTCCTCGCGCTCCTCGAGCAACGTGCGCAGTCGCTCGAGCGTGGCGACGCGCCAGGCGGCGGGACGGGTGGTGCCCTGTTCGAACGCGGTGCGGGCGGCGGCCACCTTCGGGGCGATGGCATCGAGCGGGGTGGTGGTGAACTCCATGCAGGAACGTTACGCCACCCCGCGGAAGGTCGCTCAGGCGAGTGCGATCTCGTGGGTGATCGATCGGTGCTGCGGTTCGAAGCCGAGGCGGCGGTACAGGTGTGCTGCGCCAGTGGGGTTCTCGCTGTCGACCGAGATCGACGCATGGGTGCAGTCGGCGGCGGCGAACGCGTGCAGCGAGTGGGCGATGAGGCTCGACGCCACACCCTTGCCCCGCCACTCGCGCCGCGTGCCCAGGTTGTCGATCCAGGCGTCGCGTCGCCCGAGCAGACCGTCGTCCGCCTCGAACCGCTTGTTCAGGCAGTGCCCGATCACCCGGCCGTCGTCGTCGACCGCGATGAACGACAGGTCGGGGCGAGCGCCGTACCCGCGCACCATCTGCTCCCAGTGCTGCGCCGCCGTGGGTGTGGATCCCCAGTGGTCGGCGAAGGCCTCGTTCTTGGCGAGACGAATCTCCTCGTCACGGTCGTCGGGCCAGGGAAGGATGCGCGCCGAGGCCGGTGAGGTGACCGGGGGCAGGTCGTCGAGGGGGCGCAACAGCTCGTCGGTGTACCGCACCACGGTCATGCCCAGGCTGGCGAACAGCTGGTGCGCTCCCTCGATGAAGTCGTAGCTGTCGGTGCGGATGTACTGCGGCAGCGAACGACCCGATGAGCGCAGTTGCGTCTCGGCACGCGGGATGGCCCACCGCATCAACGCCGTGCCCACCCCGTGTCGACGCCAGTCGGGGTCGACCTCGCCGAACACGTAGCACCGCTCCTCTCGCACCTCGCTCGGCAGGTGGAACGTGTACGCGTAGCCGGCGAGGCTGCCGTCGACCGTGGCGACGCGCACGTCGTGCGCGAGCGACACGTGGTCGTCGTCGAGTTCCTCCTCGAGTTCGTCGAGTTGGATCACCTGCGGCACGCCGTCGTGGCGTTGGGCGCGCTGATGGAGCACGCACAGGTCGGGGAGGTCGTCGGCCGTGGCCGGTCGCAGCTCGATCGCGGTCATCGCCGGAAACTAACCGAATCGTCAGGTGACAGATCTTGGATTTCCTGCTGTTCACCCTTGGACGCGTCGCGCCGATACTGCTGGCGATGGAGTCCGCCCTCCCACGTCTCGACGACGCCTCGTTCCCGGAGGTGCTGGCTGGCGCGCGTCGCGGCGAGGACTGGGCGGCCGAGGTGCTGTTCGTCGACCTGCAGCCTCGGGTGTTGCGGTTCCTGCGCAGTGCCGAGCCGCGCGTCGCCGACGATCTCGCGGGTGAGGTGTGGTTGGCGATGGCGCAGGGCCTCGCACGGTTCGAGGGCGACCTGGTCGGGTTCCGTGCCTGGGTGTTCACCATCGCGCGTCGCCGCCTGGCCGACCACCGCCGTACCGCCGCGCGCCGCGGCACCGACCCGGTGGTCGGCGAGTGGTTCGCCGAACGAGCCGCCGGTCCAGGTGCCGATCCCGTCGAACTCGCCCTCGACGGACTGTCGGCGCAGGCCTCGATCGACCTCATCGTGTCGATGCTGCCGCCCGACCAGGCCGAGGTGCTGCTGTTGCGCATCGTGGCCGACCTCGATGTCGCCCGCGTGGCCGCGGTGCTGGACCGCACGCCGAACTGGGTGCGGGTCACGCAGCACCGTGCGCTTCGCCGCCTCGCCGAACGTTTCCCCCCTCGAGTGGTGGGGGCTGTAATGCACGGCCACCTCGGAACGATCTGACCGTCGTGACCGAGCCCATCGTTCCCGATCCCCTCGCCGACGGCATCGTCAGCGGCAGCGTCGACCCGTCGACGCTGCCCGCCGAACTGCGTGGGGTGGCCGAGGTGGTCGCCGCCGCACACCAACCGCCCACGGAGGGCGAGTTGGCCGGCATGGCGTCCGCCATCGGCGCGTTCCGGGCTGCGGTCACGTCCACTGCAGTCGCAGCCGACACCCAACCGCCCAGGAGCGTCGTCACCATGTTCAGCACCCGAATCCCGAAGCGAGCGGCGGTCATCGTCGCCGCCACCGTCCTCATGGCGGGCACCGCCGCTGCCGCGGCCGGCGGCGTCATCCCCGCCCCGTTCGCGGGCGCCGGCGAGCCGCAGATCATCGAGCCGCTGCCCGGTGACAACACCAGCACCACCGACACCTCCACCACGGAGCCGGGCGACACCACCACCACCGAATCGGGTGACACCACCACCACCGAGTCGGGTGACACCAGCACCACCGAGTCGGGCGACACCAGCACCACCGTCGATCCGGCCGCCACCGAGACCACGTACCCCGGTCGCGACTTCGGGCACTGCACAGCCTGGGGCGTGGGCGCGCCGAAGAGCACCGAGACGCCCGGTTTCCGCAGCCTCGGCGAGTCGGCAGAGGCCGCTGGCCTGAGCGTGGAGGAGTACTGCGCACTGGTGCTCGCCGCCCACGACGGTGACGACGACGCCGACGACACCGACGACGACACCGACGTGTCGGCCACGTCGACCACCGACGACACCGCCCGCACCACCGGCAACGGCAAGGGGAACGGCAACGGCAAGGGCAACGGCAAGGGGAACGGCAAGCCCTGATCGCCGCCCTTCCACACCCGCCGGAGGGCGGATAGGTCATTCGGCCCCTTCACGGTCCAAGGGCTGTGAAGGGGCCGTGTCGCGTCGTACAGTGCGCAACTGTGTCGGCGTGACGGGCGTCGACATCGTTCGCTCAGCGACATGACAACGGGAGAGTCACTTCGATGATCAGTACTCGCATCACCAAGCGCGCGGCGGCCATCGTGGCCGCCACCCTGCTGCTCGCCGGCACGGCCGGTGCCGCTGCGGGCGGCGTGTTCACGTCGTCGTCCGACGACTCGTCGTCGGCCTCGAGCGTCAGCCTCGACGATTCGTCCAGCACCGACAGCAGCGCTGCCGGTGACGACAGTGCCTCGGCGGCCACCGACGTGTCGGTGTCGGCCACGCTGCTCGAACTGCCGGCCGACTCGGTGCCCGAGGGTGCCCACGATGCGTGTGAGTCGCTCACCGACGACTCGTCGTCGAGCAGCGTCAGCGAGTCGAGCGTCGACGACAGCGTGCCCTTCGATCTCACGGGTGCCGCCGACGCGGCCGGCGTGAGTGTCGACGACTACTGCGCCGCCGTGGAGGCCGCGCACGAAGCCGGCGACGACAGCACCGACGATTCGCTCGACGACGACACCGACAGCTCCATCGACGACGGTGACGACGACGATGACCACTCCAGCGTCTCGAGCGGCAACAGCGTCGACGACGACGATGACGACACCGCGTCGAGCGTGAGCTCGAAGCCCACGTCGTCCAGCGTCGGCGGCACCGGCACCACGGTCGACGACGACGACTCGAGCGGCAGCGGCAACAGCGGCAAGGGCGGCGGGAGCGACGACAGCAACCCCTGATCGCGTACGGTGACCGGGTGGACCAACTGCCCGAACTCGCCTTCTACGGACTCGCCGGCGCTCCGCGCTCGCCGGCCGATCTGCTCACCGAATGTCGCGACGGCGAGGCCCTCGGTCTCGGCTCGGTGTTCCTCAGTGAGCGCTTCAACATCAAGGAGGCCGTCACGCTCTCGGGCGCGGCGGCCGCCTGCACCCAGACGCTCGGCATCACGACCGGGGTGACGAACCACAACACTCGTCACCCGGTCGTGACGGCCAGCTACGCCACCACGATGCACCGCCTCACGGGTGGTCGATTCGCACTCGGTCTCGGCCGCGGCATGGACCGCATGTTCGACGCCTACGGGTTGCCGCGCATCACCACCGCCCAGATGGAGGACTTCGCCGGCCTCATGCGCCGACTGTGGCAGGGCGAGGTGGTGCTCGGGCACGACGGCCCGGCCGGCAAGTGGCCGGTGCTCGCGCTCGATCCCGACTTCCGCGAGGACATCCCGCTGTTGATGAGTGCGTTCGGTCCGCAGAGTCTCCGCCTCGCGGGTCGAGCATTCGACGCGGTGCTGCTGCACACGTTCTTCACCGACGAGACCCTGCAACGGTGCGTCGCCACGGTGCGCGACAGCGCCGAACAGGCGGGTCGCGACCCGGCCACCGTGCGCGTGTGGAGCTGCTTCGCCGTGGTGGGTGACTGGCTGCCCGACGACGTGCGGTTGAAGAAGACCGTCGGCCGGATGGCCACCTATCTGCAGGCCTACGGCGATCTGATGGTGCGCACCAACGGATGGGACCCGGAGGTGCTCACCCGGTTCCGTGCGGACCCGTTCGTCGCCGGGTTCCGCGGTGCGCTCGACCAGAAGGCCACGACGAGCGAGCTCGAACACGTGGCGACGCTCATCCCCGAGGAGTGGCTGGCGCCGGCGGCCACGGGCAATCCGGGGCAGTGCGCCGCCGCGGTACTGCAGCAGCTCGAGCTCGGTGCCGACAGCGTCATCCTCCATGGCGTCACGCCGGGCGAGCTGGCGCCCGTGCTCGAGGCCTACCGCGCCATCCGCCCGGCCGGCCGGTTCGACCACCTGGTGGCGAACCCCGGTGGGTGACGATTTTCCGAAGCGCAGGGTTGGAATGGTCGGCGCATCGGCGGCATCGTGGGGCTCATGTTCCTCGCGCTGAAGGAGATGCAACGGGCGAAACTCCGTTTCGGCCTCCTCGCCGGCGCCGTCGGTCTGCTCGTGTTCCTCATCCTGTTCCAGCAGGCGCTGCTCGGCGGGCTCATCAACCAGTTCATCGGCGCACTGAAGAACCAGTCGGCCGACGTGCTCGTCTACAACGACCAGGCCCGCAAGAACCTCGAGGGCTCCATCATCCTGCCCGACCAGTTGGCGGCGGTCGCCGAGGTGGAGGGCGTGGCCGTGGCCGCTCGCCTGGGCGAGTCCACGTTCACCGTCGTGGCCGGCGGCGAGGAACTCGATGCCGTGCTGTTCGGGTACGAGCTCGGCGGACCCGGTGCCCCCACCACGCTGGTCGACGGCCGCCTCCCCGAAGGGCCTGGCGAGGGCGTCGCCAGCGAGAAGGACCGCGCCGATGGCTTCGACATCGGCGACACGGTGCAGGTGCAGCCCGACGGTGTCACCATCACGGTGGTCGGCGTCGCCCGCGACATCAACTACTCGGTCGCACCGGTGTTGTTCGTCGACTTCGCCACGTTCGAGGACGCGAAGCGCACCCGCAACCCCGACGCCACCGAGATCCTCCCGTCGGTCGTGGCGGTGCAGGTGGCCGACGGTGCCGACCCCGCAGAGGTGGCCACGCGCATCACCGCCGAGGTCGACGGGGTGGAGGCCCTCACGCGTCAGCAGGCAGTCGACGGCTCGCCCGGTGTGAGCAGCGTGCGCTCCAGCTTCGGCATCATCCTCGCGCTCTTCTACCTGGTGGTCCCGTTGGTCACCGGGCTGTTCTTCCTCATCGTCACGTTCCAGAAGGCGTCGGCCCTCACCTTGCTGCGTGCCATCGGTGCCCGCGCCTCCACGCTGGTGGGCGCGTTGCTGGTGCAGGTGATCATCGTCATGCTCGCCGGTTCCGTGTTGGCGTTCGGTCTCTACGCGGGCGCCATCCAGGGCGTGAAGAACCTCGGCGTGTCGGTGGAGGTCATGCCGGCGGTCGTCACGTCGTTGGTGGTGCTGGTGCTCGCGCTGCTCGCCTCGGTCATCGCCATCCGGCGTGTCCTGCGGCTCGATCCGCTGTCGGCCACCACGGGTGCGGGGGTGCACGTATGAGCCTGCCCCTGAAGGAGCTCCGCCGCCGGCCCAGCCGGTTCGTCGTGGCCACCGTGGTGTTGTCGTTCCTGGCCACCCTGCTGCTGTTCCTCGGCGGTCTGCTCGACGGACTGTTCCTCGGCTCCACCGGTGCGATCCGTGCCCAGCAGGCCGACGTGATCGTCTTCTCGGAGAGCGCTCGCGACTCGTTCCTGCGCAGTCGCATCACCGCCGAGCAACGTGCCCAGGTCGAGGCGGCCGAGGGTGTCGAGGAGGTCGGCGGCCTGGGGTTCGTGCTCCTCGGCGCCGAAGTGCCGGGCGAGAGCGAGCCCGCCGACGTCGCCGTCGCCGGCTACGAGCTCGCGCCCAAGGGCGTGCCCGAGCAGCCACCGGCACCCGGTGAAGGTGTCGCCGACGATCGCCTCCGCGACCAGGGTGTGTCGGTGGGCGACACCATCCTCGTCGGCCCGGCGAAGTCGCCCGTCACCATCATCGGTTTCGTCGACGACACCAGCTATCTGCAGCAGGGCACCGTGTGGGTCGACCTCGACACGTGGCGTGCCGTGCAGAACGCGAACCGGCCCGACGCCACCGTCACCGAGGGCGTGGTGCAGGCCCTGGTGGTGCGCGGCAGCGGCGATCTCCCGACGTCGATCGACACGGCCACGGCCGGCGCCACGAGCACACTCACCGTCGACGAGACCGTGCTGGCGCTGCCCGGTGTGAAGCAGCAGAAGGCCACCTTCAACCAGATCATCTACTCCACGCTCGTCGTGGTGCTCGCCGTGGTGGGCCTGTTCTTCAGCCTCCTCACCCTCGAACGCCTCGGCCTCTACGGCGTGCTGAAGGCCATCGGTGCCTCCACCCGCCGCCTCTTCTTCGGCGTGGTGCTGCAGGCGGTCATCGTGGCCGTCATCGCGTTCGCCATCGGCGCGTTGCTCGCGCTGGCGGCATCGGCGGCACTGCCGGCGGCCGTGCCGCTGCAGCTCACGCCGGCCCGGTTCGTCTCCACGTTCATCGGCCTGCTGGTGGCCGCCGTGCTCGGCAGCGCGGTGAGCCTGCGCAAGGTCACCAAGGTCGACCCGGCCTCGGCCATCGGGACGGCATCATGACTCCGCACATCACGAAAGAGGTGCAGCAATGACGGTGCTCGACATGCGCGATGTGCGCAAGGTGTACACGAGCGGCGACGTCGAGATCGTGGCACTCGATCACGCCACGGTGCAGGTCGACCATGGCGAGATCGTGGCCCTGCTCGGCCCGTCCGGC
>SXKB01000189.1 GCA_005778215.1 Actinomycetota bacterium
AACAACCTCGACCCGCCCAGCCGCGAGTCGGTGGCCAACGCGCTCAGCGACTGGAAGGGCGCCATCATCTTCGTCAGCCACGACACCGAGTTCGTGGAGCGGTTGTCGCCCACCAAGGTGCTGCTGATGCCCGACGGTCAGGTCGACTACTTCAACGAGGACTGGCTGGAGCTCGTCTCGCTGGCGTGAGATACGGTGCGCAGCCATGCGCATCGGATCCATGAGCAATGCCATCAACGGCGGCACCGTCGACGACTTCATCGCGGAAGCGCGAGCAGCGAGGGAAGCGGGGTACCACACGTTCTGGACCTCGCAGATCTTCGGGCACGACGCCCTCACCGCACTGGCCCTCGCCGGCCGCGAAGTGCCCGACATCGAGCTCGGCACCGCGGTCGTGCCCACCTACCCCCGTCACCCGTGGGTGATGGCGCAGCAGGCACTCACCACCCAGGCCGCCGTCGGTGGCCGCCTGTGCCTGGGCATCGGTCTGTCGCACCAGATCGTGGTGGAGAGCATGTGGGGCCTGTCGTACGGCAAGCCGGTGCGCCACCTGCGTGAGTACCTGTCGGTGCTGATGCCGCTGCTCGAAGGGCAGCCGGTGCAGTTCCAGGGCGAGGAGTACCGGGTGCAGGGCGCACTGGCCGCGGTGGGCAGCAGCCGCCCGTCGGTGGTGGTGGCCGCGCTCGGCCCGCAGATGCTGCGGGTCACCGGCACGTTGGCCGATGGCACCAGCACATGGTGCGTGGGCCCGAAGACGCTGTCCGAGCTCACCATCCCCACGCTGCGCCAGGCGGCCGCCGATGCCGGTCGGCCCGAGCCGCGAGTGGTGTGCGCGCTGCCGGTGAGCGTCACCGACGACGTCGACAGCGCCCGCAAGCGTGCGGCCGAGGTGTTCGCGGTGTACGACACGCTGCCCAGCTACAAGACGATGATGAACCGGGAAGGTGTCGACGGGCCCGGCGGCCTGGCCATCGTGGGCACCGAGGCAGAGGTGCGCGACCAGGTCGCCAACCTGCAGGCCATCGGCGTCACCGACTTCAACGCCGGTGTGTTCACCGCCGACCCCGAGGAGCGTGCCCGCACCGCCGCCGTCCTCAGCGAATGGCTGTGAGCGCACCACTCCATCTCGAGCTGGTCGACGGGGTCGCCACCGTCACCATCGACCACCCGCCCATCAACCTGTTCGATCTCGCGCTCTACGGCGCGATGACCGGCATGGCCGAGCAACTACGCGACGACCCCGAGGTGCGGGTGG
Source organism: Actinomycetota bacterium (assembly GCA_005778215.1). Classification (GTDB taxonomy): domain Bacteria; phylum Actinomycetota; class Acidimicrobiia; order Acidimicrobiales; family Ilumatobacteraceae; genus UBA668. The sequence continues at coordinate 1,256 of SXKB01000189.1, forward strand.
TGGTGTTGCGCTCGGCGAACCCCGAGTTCTTCATCGCGCACTTCGACGTCACACTGATCCAACACCTTCCAGCCGATCAGCCGCGACACGACGAGTTGAACGCCTTCCACGCGATGTGCGAGGCGTTCCGCACCATGCCGAAGGCCACCATCGCGGTGGTGGAAGGTCGTGTGGGCGGTGGCGGCAGTGAGCTGACGCTCAGCTGCGACATGCGCTTCGCGGCGCTGGGTCGTGCGGTGTTCAGCCAGCCCGAGGTGGCGTTGGGCATCCTGCCGGGCGGCAGTGGCACCGCCCGGCTGCCGCGTCTGATCGGCCGGTCGCGAGCGCTGGAGGTCATCCTCGGGTGCGACGACGTGTCGGCCGAACTGGCCGAGCAGTGGGGATGGGTGAACCGGGCCCTGCCACCCGACGAGCTGTGGCCGTTCGTGCATCGGCTCGCGGCGCGCATCGCCAAGTTCCCGCCGCACGCGGTGGCCGCAGCGAAGGCAGCGGTGTTGCGTGCGGAGAAGGACGTCGTGCCCGATCTGCTCGACGAGGCCCACGCGTTCAGCGGCACGCTGGGGCACCCGCGCACGCGCGCCGCGATGGACGCGTTCCTGGCGAACGGTGGGCAGACCCGCGAGGGTGAGCTGCGCCTGGGTGACCTCGCAGGGGAGCTGTGACCCGAGTGTCGCGCCCGACGCGCATCGTTGCGTGCGTGGCGCTGCTGGTGGTGGGGGCCTGTGCGAGTGAGGCGGGCGTGACGGCCACTCGCCGCGGCGCCCTTCCGGCGCCGTACGAGCAGGGTGCCGAACTGCCACCGGTCGAGTCGCTGCCCGACATCGACCCGGTCGAGTGGCAGCCGTGCGACGACCAACCCGCGCCGTGGGAGTGCGGCACCATCACCGTGCCGCTCGACTATCGACGCGTCGACGACGCCGGCACCGTCACGATCTCGGTCAGTCGCCTACCGGCCGCCGAGCCGGGGCAGCGCATCGGGTCGTTGGTGCTGAATCCCGGCGGCCCCGGCGGTTCGGGTGTCGACCTCGTCTGGGGGTATGCGTCGCAGTTCCCCGACGTGATGCGCGAGCGGTTCGACCTGGTGGGCTTCGATCCGCGCGGCGTCGGACGTTCCACGGCCGTCGACTGCGGCGATCTCGAGCGTTCGTTCCGGGTGGTGCTGCGGTCCTGTCTGCAGGAGAGCGGTGCGCTGCTGCCGTACGTCGGCACCCCCAACGCCGCCCGCGACATGGAGCAGTTGCGCAAGGCGCTCGGGGACGAACAGCTCACCTATCTCGGCTTCAGCTACGGGACGGCGCTGGGCGCGGTGTACGCCAACCTGTTCCCCGACCGCATCCGTGCTGCGGTGCTCGACGGCAGCGTCGACCCGGACGCCGGCGCGTACAACATCGACGGCACCTCGGTCAGCTCGTTCGGTGACCCGTTCTACGGCGTGCAGGACTTCGGCGGCACCATCGACGTGTTCCTGGAGCTGTGTGACGCCACCCGGCGATGCCCTGCGGGTCCCGACAGCGGCGCGCTGCTCGACGAGCTCTACGACTCGGTGTTCGAGGCCACCACCGAGCACTTCGACGACTGGGACCCGAAGGTGACGGCGGCGCAGATCGACGGGATGCTGGTGTCGGCCATGTACAACACCGACCTGTGGGCCCCGCTCGCGCAGGCGCTGGCCGATGCGGCCGACGGCGACGCGAGCACGCTGGCCGCGTTCGGCAGCTTCCTGGAGGCCGGCTACCCGCGTGCCGAGAACAGCTTCGACAACCTCACCGAGGCCAACGTGGCCATCTACTGCGCCGACTTCGCCGGTCGTGCGGGCCGCTACGCGGTGGAGGGGTGCCGCGGTTGGCCCGAGACCAACGAGCCGTTGCCGCGCATCGAGGCCGTCGACACCGCCACGCCCATCGTGGTGATCGGCACCGACGGCGATCCGGCCACCCCCGGCTTCCTCGCGCCGCGGATGGCCGAGGCACTCGGCGACGCGGTGTCGGTGCGCTGGGAGGGCGCGGGCCACACGGCGTTCCTGCACAGCGCGTGTGTCGACCACATCGTGATCGACTACCTGGTCGACCTGGTGGTGCCCGACGACCGATCGCGTTGCGAGTTCACCGATGACGTGAACACCACGGTGGCGCGCGCCGAGCAGGTGTTCACCATGACGCACGACCGGTTCGAGGCGCGCCTGCGCGACGTGTTCCTGGCCGAGGGGCTCGACGACGACGACGCCGCCTGTCTGGCTGCGGGTATCAGCGAGCAGGGAAACGATGCGGTGCTCGTGTACGCACGGCTGGGCGTGCAGCGGCCGGAGTACACCGAGCTGCGCGCCGACGTGGAGGACGACTGCGGCATCTGAGCCGCCGCCGTCATCTCACTTGATCTGGACCGGCGTGCCGCCGTAGGGGCGGTTGACGAGATCGACGAAGTCGTTGCCCTTGTCGTCGACCACGATGAACGCCG
>SXKB01000024.1 GCA_005778215.1 Actinomycetota bacterium
CCGCCCGAACGCGCGGCTGGTCGACTGGTTCGCCGCCGTCACGGCACTCGACGCCGACCTGTTGCAGAGCGACAACCTGCACCCGAATCAGCAGGGCCAACAGGTGCTGGCCATGCTGGTGATCGACGCCCTCCAACGCGTCTGACCTCACCGCCGCTGCTGTTGCGGGCACCGAATCTTGCGCCCTGCGCAACATTCAGTACCCACGATGGGGCCAGGACGACTTCCAGCGGGCAGTCGGCGGTTCGTCCATCGCTGTCAGGAGATACGGCCGTGGTGGCCGGAATTCCTGACTGCGGTGGAGGGTCAGGAGCCCCAGCGGCTCTGGCCGAAGCGGTAGCCCACGCTGCGGACCGTCTGGATGAGGTTGGCGTGCTCCTCGCCGAGCTTGGCGCGCAGACGACGGATGTGCACGTCGACCGTGCGCGCGCCGCCGTAGTACTCGTAGCCCCACACGCGGCTGAGCAGCATCTCGCGGGTGAACACCTTGCCGGGGTTCTGGGCGAGGAACTTGAGCAGCTCGTACTCCATGTAGGTGAGGTCGAGCGGCCGCCCCTCGATGCTGGCCTGATAGGTCTCGAGGTTCAACGCGAGGCCGCTGTACTCCACCATCTCGGGGCGCTGCTCGGTGCCACCGCGGAAGAACAGGTGGCGCAGCCGCGCCTCGACCTCCGAGGGGTGGAACGGGGTGAGGCAGAAGTCGTCGAACAGCTCGTCGCGCAGTTCGAGATCGGCCAGCTGGCCGCCGCTCACCAGCACCAGCAGTGGCGCCACCGGGGTGTCGCGCTTGCGGAGCGCACGGCAGAACGCCCACGCGCCGTCGGGATCCTGGTCGCAGCACACCACGGCCCCGGCCCAGCCGGTGGCGGGTTCGTGCCGCGCGGCCTCGTCGGCCGAGGCGACTGCCTTCCACCGGTACCCGGCCAGGTCGAGCGTGCGCGCGAGGTCGGGCGGCGGTGGCTCCGGGAAGACCGCCACGAGCTCCATCAGAGGGCCCTCAGATAGCGGTTCAGCTCGAACTGGCTGACGTGCGTCTTGTACTCGCGCCATTCGGTGCGCTTGTTGCGCAGGAACCACTCGAAGATGTGCTCGCCGAGCGCCTCACGCACGAGCGTCGACTGCTCCATCACCTTCAGCGAATCGCTGAGGCTCTGCGGCAGCGTGTCGATGCCCAGCTTGCCGAGCGCCGCATCGTCCATCTCGAACAGGTTGGCGTCGGCCTCCACCGGCAGTTCGTAGCCTTCGGCGACGCCCTTCAGGCCGGCGGCCAGCAGCACGCTGAACGCGAGGTACGGGTTGGTGGCAGGGTCGGGGGAGCGGTACTCGATGCGCGTGGCGCTCGGGTTGCCGCGCTTGGGGATCGGCACGCGGATGAGGCCGCTGCGGTTGTTGCGGGCCCAGCTGATGTGGACCGGTGCCTCGAAACCGGGCACCAGCCGCTTGTAGCTGTTGACCGTCTGGTTGGTGATGGCGGTGATCTCGGCGGCGTGGCGCAGCAGGCCGGCCATGAAATGCTTCGCCACCGGCGACAGGTTGTACGCGTCGCCGTCGCCGTGGAAGGCGTTCTGTTCGCCGTCGAAGAGGCTGAGGTGCAGGTGCATGCCGCTGCCCTGGAGACCCTCGAGCGGCTTGGGCATGAACGTGGCGTGCACGCCCTGCTTGGCGGCCACCTCCTTCACCACCAGGCGGAACGTCATGATGCTGTCGGCCATGCTGAGTGCGTCGGTGTGGCGCAGGTCGATCTCGTGCTGGCTGGGTGAGTCCTCGTGGAAGCTGTACTCGACGGGGATGCTCATCGTCTCGAGCGTGCGGATGGTCTCCTTGCGGAGCGTGCCCGACACGTCGGTGGTGGTGAGGTCGAAGAAGCCGCCCTCGTCGAGCGGCTGCGGCGCCTGGCCTCTCTCGGGTGGGGCGAAGTAGAAGAACTCGATGTCGGGCGCCACGTAGAACGTGAAACCCTGATCTCGTGCGGCACGAAGGTTGCGCCGCAGCACCTGGCGGGGGTCGCCCTCGAACGGGGTGCCGTCGAGGTTGTGGATGTCGCAGAACACCCGCGCCTCCACCGCCTTCGGGTCGCCCCATGGCAGCACCTCGAACGTGTTCGGGTCGGGCATCGCCAGCACGTCGGCTTCCTGGATTCGGCTGAAGCCATCGATGGACGAACCGTCGAAGGTCATGCCGTCCTCGAGCGCGTTCTCCAGCTCGGCCGGGCTGATGGCGAAGCTCTTCAGGTTGCCGAGCACGTCGGTGAACCAGAGCCGGATGAGGCGCACGCCGCGCTCCTCCACGGTGCGCAGGACGTAGTCGCGTTGTTGATCGAGCATGGAGGCTCCCTCAGGGGCTCAAGGGATGGGTCAGTCTGCCACGGGCTGCGGAGAACCCGTCGGGAAAAGCCGCAGGGGCGGGCCGACCATGTGGTCGACCCGCCCCAGTCGGCTGACGCGTGCGCTGCTCAGGAAGCGGCGCCACAGACCGTCTCGGTGATGAGACGGGTCACGGTGTACGGATCGCAGTTCGCGTTGGGACGACGGTCCTCGGCGTAGCCGCGACCGCTGAGCTCCACCTGCCACGGGATGCGGATGCTCGCACCGCGGTTCGACACGCCGTAGCTGAACTTGTTGTACGGGGCGGTCTCGTGGGCGCCGGTGAGGCGGCTCTCGATGTCGTGGCCGTAGTTCTTGACGTGCAGTTCGACCTTCTTGCCGATGGCCTCGCAGGCGGCCTTGATGGCCTTCATGTTGGTGTCGTCACGCATCGCCTTCGTCGAGAAGTTGGTGTGCGCACCGGCGCCGTTCCAGTCACCCTTCATCGGCTTGGCGGCGAAGCTGACGACCACGTCGTAGTCCTCGGCGATGCGGTGGAGCAGCCAGCGGGCCACGGTGAGGTGGTCGCTCACGGTGACGCCGTCGGCGGCACCGATCTGGAACTCCCACTGACCGGGCATCACTTCGGCGTTCGTGCCCTCGATCATCAGGCCGGCGTCGAGGCAGGCCTGGGTGTGCTCTTCGATGATCTCGCGGGCGACCACGCGGCCGGCGCCGACGCCGCAGTAGTACGGGCCCTGCGGGGCGGGGTAGCCGCCATTGGGGAAGCCGAGGGGGGTGCCGTCGAGCTTCAGGAAGGTGTACTCCTGCTCGATGCCGAAGATCATCTCGTGCTTGGCGAACTTCTTGGCCGCCTTCACGCAGGCCGCACGGGTGTTGGTCGGGTGCGGCTTCTGGTCCTTGGCGTTGTCGACCTCGCACAGCACGAGCACGTTGTCGCCGCCGCGGATGGGGTCGGGGCACACGAAGACGGGCTTCAGCATGCAGTCGCTGCTCTCGCCGGTGGCCTGGTTGGTGGACGAGCCGTCGAAGCCCCAGATCGGGGGCTCCTTGCCGTCGGCGACGATCTTGGTCTTCGAACGGAGCAGCGGCGTGGGCTCGGTGCCGTCGATCCAGATGTATTCAGCTTGGTAGGCCACTGGGCGTTCCTTTGTGGGAAATGGGGAAAGGGGCGTGCGCAGCCTGCCCATCAGGTGTTGCCGCCCCGTTGCCCGAATGTGAACGCTGTGTGAAGCGGCCCGACGGCGGGGTCAGGATGCGGTTCGGCGCCGCCACCACGCGACCGTGGCCGCCGCACCGTCCTCGAGCGAGGTGGCCGTGAGCCCGAACGTCTGCTCGGTGTGCGTCGAGTCCGTGATCCACGGCTGCTCGAACTGGTACTGCACCTCCTGCAGCGCCTTCATCATCGGGCTGAACAGGCCGAGCGTGCGGAGCGCGGCATTCGGCACCGTGCTCACCTTCACCGCGGTGCCCGCTGCGGCAGCGAGTGCCGCCACGGTCTCCCGCTGTGTGCGGGCGGGCGCGTTGGGCACGTGCCAGGCACTGCCCCAGGCGCGCTCGTCGGTGGCGATCGTGACGAGTGTGTGCACCACGTCGGGCATGTAGCTCACACTGTGGGGCTGGTCGAGCGATCCGAGCAGCGCGACCTTCTTGCCGGCCAGCACGTTCGGCATCACCCGTTCGCCCAGTGAGGCGCCGAGCACGCCGGGTCCGTAGAAGTCGCTCGCCCGGGCGAGCGTGGCGCGCAGGCGGCCGGCGGCGTGTGCGTCGAGCAGGTCGGCGGCCATGCGGGCGCGCATCGCGCCCTTCGTGCCGGTGGCCAGCATCGGGTCGTGTTCGCGCATCGGCATGGGGCGGCCGGGGCCGAACGCGTAGAGGTTGTCCATCATCACCAGCACGGCGCCGGTCTTCTCGGCGGCGGCCATCAGCGCCTGGTGCACGGGCGGCCA
>SXKB01000190.1 GCA_005778215.1 Actinomycetota bacterium
CGACTGGGCACGCACCCTGGTGCTGCTCGGCATCGAGAACATCGACGCCCAGCAGGCCAAGGAGACCCTCCACATCCTGCTGAAGTACCAGACCGACATCGCCAAGGCCGCGAAGGAACTCTCCGTCGACAAGTGAGTCGCGGGGAACACTGATGCTCGATCTGCTCGCCGGCTTCGTCACGGAACTCCGCAACGCGGGGCTCCCGGTGTCACTCACCGAGAACCTCGACGCCATGGAGGCGGTGCAACACATCCCCATCGAGGACCGAGAGGCGTTCAAGTACGCACTCGGCGCCACGATGGTGAAGAACAACGCGCACTGGCGGGCGTTCGAGACCGTGTTCGAGGTGTACTTCAGCCTGCGCGGTCCCGAGTACAAGATCGCCGAGGGCGACACCGATCTCGACGAGATGTGGCGCGAGATGCAGGAGCAGATGCGCCAGGGCGACAACCGCGGCGCACAGGGTGGCAGCATGGATCAGCTGACGCCCGAGGAGCTCGCGCAGATGCTGATGTCGGCGCTGATGAACGGCGACCAGGCGATGATGCGTGCGCTGGCTCGCCAGGCCGTGCAGCGCTTCGCCGGCATGGAGCCCGGTCGCCCCGTCGGCGGCACGTACTACCTGTACCGCACGCTGCGCAACCTCGACCTCGACGGCATGCTCGACAAGTTGATGGAGGCCAGCCGCGAGGAGGTGGGCGGCGAGCTCACCGATCTCGAGGAGCGCCTCGAGCGCGACGAGTACAGCGATCGCATCGAGCAGTTCAAGAAGGAGATCGAGGCCGAGATCCGTCGCCGCCTCGTCGCCGACCGTGGTGCCGAGGCGATGGCCAAGACGCTGCGCAAGCCCCTCCCCGAGGACGTCGAGTTCATGCATGCGTCGCGCGACGAGATGCAGAACCTGAAGAAGGCGCTGCAACCGCTCACACGCAAGCTCGCTGCTCGTCTGGCGCGCAAGCGTCGCCACGGTCGCAAGGGTCCGCTCGACTTCCGCAACACGGTGCGGCACAGCCTCAGCTACGGCGGTGTGCCGGCCGACCCGAAGTTCAAGTACCCGCGTCCGGCCAAGCCCGAGCTGATGGTCATCGCCGACATCTCCGGCTCGGTGGCCGCGTTCGCCCGCTTCACGCTGATGCTGGTGTACGCCATCCAGGGTCAGTTCTCGAAGGTGCGCTCGTTCGTGTTCATCGACGGCATCGACGAGGTCACCGACTACTTCCGTGGTGAGGAAGACATCGCCAACGCCATCCATCGGGTGAACACCGAGGCCGACGTGGTGTGGGTCGACGGGCACAGCGACTACGGCCACGCGTTCGAGGTGTTCTGGGAGCGCTACGGCAAGGACGTCGGTCCGAAGACCACGGTGCTGCTGCTGGGCGACGCGCGCAACAACTACCACGCGTCGCAGAGCTGGGTCATCAAGGAGATCCGCCAGAAGGCACGTCACGTGTACTGGTTGAACCCCGAGCCGAAGAGCTACTGGAACACCGGCGACTCCATCGTGGGTGACTACGGCACCCACACCGACGGCGTGTACGAGTGCCGCAACCTGCGCCAGCTCGAAGCGTTCGTCGAGAAGCTCGCCTGACGGGCGGGTCGTCCGTGCGGCGATTCGGCAGCGCCACCCAACTGCGCCTCGACGCGGTGGTGTTCGGCTACTTCATGCCGATCGGCATGTTGTTCGTGGGGGTGTCGCGCTTCGTGCGCGAGGAGCTCGGCGCGGGCGACTTCGAGGTCGGACTCGCCACCACCATCTTCTTCGTCAGCGCCATCGTCGCCCGGCCGTGGGCGGGGCGTGTGATGGACCGCATCGGCCGTCGTCCGTTCATCGTGCCGCCGCTGTTCGGCATGGCCGCCACGACGGTGCTCATCGTGCTCAGCACCGAGGTGTGGATGGTGGTGACGCTGCGCGTGGCGCAGGGCGCGATGGGATCGATGCTGTACACGGCGCTCGCCGCCACGGCCACCGATCTCGCCCCGCCCGAACGGCGCGGTGCGGCGATGGCACGGTTGAGTGTGATGGTCTACCTCGGGTTCGCCATCGGTCCGTTCGTGGGGGAGTTCCTGTTCGGGCGGCACCACTGGTGGCTGTTCGCCGTAGCGGGTGGCCTCACCGTCGTGTCGGCGCTCGTGGCGCTCGGGCTGCCCGAGACGCGGCCCGAGGTGGTGGGCGACGCGCCGACGCCGTTGCGCTGGTGGGCGATGGTGCAGACCGTGGCACGCCCCGGTTTCGCCCAGTTCACCGTGGGGTTCGGGTACGCGTGCCTCATCAGCTTCCTGCCGAAGTACTCACGCGAGGTGGGCCTGGGGCAGTCCGGTCCGCTGTTCGTGACGTTCGCCCTCTGCACGCTGCTGGTGCGTGCGGTGAGCGGGCCGATGGGCGACAGGGTGGGCTACGCGATGGTGGCACTGCCCGGCGTGGTGTGCATCGGCCTCGGGCTGGCGGCGCTGGCGTTGGCGCCACAGGCGTGGATGGCGTTCCCCGCCATCGCGCTGGTGGGCATCGGCTTCGGTGGCTCGTTCCCGGCGCTCACCGCGCTGGCGGCACTGCGCGCCCCCGATGCGGCGCGTGCCGCTGCGCTGGGCACGTTCCTCAGTTTCAACGACCTCGGCAGCGCGCTGGCCGGGCCGCTGGTGGGCGCGCTCGGCGAGCAGCTCGGCTTCCGTTGGGTGTACGGCGCGCCGGCCCTGGTGAGCATCGCCGGCGCCGCCGTGGTGCTCACCCTCCTCCCGAGACACCGCCGCTCTGCCGCCTGACGACGCCGGAACAGGCGTCAGCTGCGCTGGTAGTTGGGGGCTTCCTTGGTGATGGTGACGTCGTGCGGGTGGCTCTCGTTGCGGCCGGCGGTGGTGACCCGCATGAACCGGGCCCCGCTGCGCAGCGCCGGCAGCGTGGCAGCACCGGCGTAGCCCATGCCGCTGCGCAGGCCGCCGACGAGCTGGTAGATCACGTCGCCGAGCGTGCCGGCGTACGGCACTCGGCCCTCGATGCCCTCGGGCACCA
>SXKB01000191.1 GCA_005778215.1 Actinomycetota bacterium
ATTAATAGGTTGTTGCTAATTTGTTTATTTCGTCGAGGATGAGCGCCTCGTACTCCCCCACCAGCAGCGTGGCGAGTGCCACCCGCTTGGCCTGACCGCCCGACAGCTCGTCGGTGCGTGCATCGACCAACTCGGCCATGCCCAGTCGATCGAGCATCGCCGCGCCCTGCCACGTGCCACCGACGGCCTCGCGCACGGTGCCGGCCGGGAGCACCGGCTGCTGCAGCAGGAACCCCACGCGTGCGCCTCGACCCCACCGCACCTCACCCGACTCCGGCTCCTGCTCGCGGGCCAGCATCCGCAACAGCGTGCTCTTGCCACAGCCGTTGATGCCGACCACGCCCACACGATCGCCGTCGGCGATGGTGAGCGAGACCCCCGCGAAGAGCGGGCGGTTCGGACGGCTGGCGGCCAGCCCCTCGGCATCGATGACGATCATGTGGAAGCACCTCTGACGCGACGATCGCCAGGCCCGGAGGGCCTGGCGATCGATGTGGTGGGCCGGGAAGGATTCGAACCTCCGAAGGACGACGCCGGTTGATTTACAGTCAACTCCCTTTGGCCACTCGGGCACCGACCCATCAGCGGAGAGTGAGACTATCGGCTTCGGTACGCTGGGACACATGCCCAGTTTCGACGTCGTCTCCGAAGTGGATCGTCAAGAGGTGCGCAACGCGGTCGATCAGGCCCAGCGCGAGATCAGCACCCGCTTCGACTTCAAGAACACCGACTCCAGCATCGAGCAGAACGACCTGGTCCTCACGCTCCGCACCGTGAGCGAGGACCGGCTCAACGCCCTGCGCATCGTGGTGGAGGAGAAACTCGTCAAGCGCGGGGTGTCGCTGAAGGGCCTCGACTACGGCAAGGTCGAGGAAGCCACGCAGAACACCGTGCGCCAGACCGTCACCATCAAGGTCGGCATCAACAGCGAGAAGGCTCGCGAGATCAACCGCCTCATCAAGGAGAAGGGCGGCAAGGGTGTCTCGAGCCAGACCCAGGGCGAGTCGGTGCGGGTCACGGGGAAGAAGCGCGACGACCTGCAGGCCGTCATCGCACTCCTGAAGGGCGCCGATCTCGGCATCCCGCTGCAGTTCAACAACTTCCGCGACTGATCAGCTGGCACAGACGGTGAGGTCGGGGGCCGGATGTGCCCCCGGCGCCGCCCAGCCCGTCGAGGCGTCGAGCATGCCCCGCTCGTCGTTCATCGACACCGAGTCGGCGCCGTAGACGGCGCAGGCCGCCACGTCGGCGTTCGGCGGGGTCGCGACGTCCATCAGCAACCGGAACTGCTCGGCGCGCAGCGGCGCACCGCCCAGCGACAGTCGCAGCGCTCCGTCGTTGGTGACGGCCTGCTCGCCCGGATCGCAGGCGCTCAGCGTCACCGTCACCGTGTCGCCGCCGGCGGGCGACACCTTCGTCGTGGTCGCTGCCTCGGCGGGGGCCTTCGCAGCCCACTCCGAGAACGCCAGCGTCACCAGATCGGTGGCCGCCGCGTCGAACACGATCGAACCAGTGGTGCAGTACTTCTCGACGTTGATCTCGGTCGACGTCTCGTCGCTCTGCCATGCCAGCGCGGCGCGCCAGGCGAGGTCGTCGTCGACGCGGGCAGCCAGCACGTGGTACCAGAACAGCATGCCCTGCGACTGCTCGGCCACGGTGGCGGCCTCGCTGCCCACGAGACGGCGCAGATCGAGCACCTGCCCGTCGGTGAACGCCGCCTCGGTCTCCAGCAGGTTCCGCTCCTCGAGCGACAGCGTCGCCAGGTACGGCATCACGGCGAGGCCGAGCCGGCCGGCCGCCACCGACACGAACGGGGCCGGGTTCGAGGTCACACCGAGATCGGCGAATGCACCGAAGATCTGTTGGTTGATCGTGTCGCGATCGGTGTCGGCCACCAGGGACTGCGCGGTCAGCAGCGCATCGCCCTCGTAGAGCGCCCGCGTGCCGCGCACCACCGTCGCCGCCTGGCCCTCGATCCGCTTGCCCCAGTCGAAGTGCTGGTCGAGCAGCGCTGCGGTGAGCGCCCGGTGCATGGCGAAGGTGTAGAGCTCGGTCTCGACGCCCTCGACCACGTAGATGGTCGTGTCGGTCGGGTCGTAGTAGGCGGGCGTGTCCACCGTCGCTGCAAGTCCGATGGCCTCGGCGTCGAACGCGCCGCTCATCAGACCGAGTGCCCGCAGCTCGCTGGGCGCCGCCGTGTCGGCCTCGGCAGCGACACCGAGTGCTGAGGCGGCGACGCGTGTGGCGTAGTCGGAGGCCGGCAGTGTGGTGACGGTGACCTCGTCCTCGAACGTGAGGCCGCGGGCGGTCTCCACCTGCTCCACCAACGGTGCGAGTTCCTTGCTCCACTGCACTCGGTCGAGCACGAAGTACTTCACGGCGAACAGACCGCCGCCCACCATGGCGAGCAACACGACGAGACTGATCATCTTCCGCAGCACGTGCCGCTTGCGACGCGGCGCGACGGGCGCGGCCTGCATGGCGAGGTCGGCGTAGGTGTGCCGCACGATCGGCGCACTCTGCTTGGGCTGGTACTGCTCGCCGACGCTCAGCTTCGGCGCCGCCAACGAGGGCGCCGCCGCGGGCGCGTTGCGCACGTCGGAATAGGCGATGGAGGGCACGTCCACCGGGCCCGAGAGGTCGTCCTCGTGGTCGGGCAGGAACGCGAGACGGTTCATCTCGGCCTCGACCGCATCGGCGGCCGGCTGCACACCGGTGTGCTCGACCTGTGCCGCTGGCTCCGTGGGCACCACCGGCACCACCGTCGACACGTTGGCGAACTCCACCTTGGCATCGAGCACCGGCGGTTCGGTGAGTTCGCTCTCGACGACGGGCACCATGCCGGTGTCGCCACGCGACACGCCGCGTACTTCCTCGACCAGCGGGAGTCCGGCGCCCGGGGTGGACTTGAGGATCATCTCGGCCAGGCCGCTGATCAACGGATCGGTGTCGCGCGCGACGGGCGGGCGTTCCTCGATCGGCTTCACCAGATCGTCCACGCCGTGCACCTCGGCCGGGGTGGCCTCGATGGTGCCGGACGGTTCCGCGATCGGCGTCGCAGTGGGTGCCGACACGGGGGGAACGGCAGGCGCCGGACCGGAGGTCAGCGGCGGCAACGCGCTGGGCGGAGCCATCACCTGACCGGTGGGTGGCGCAGGCGGTGCCACGGCGGGCGGGGCCGGCGGCGGCGCCGGCGACTCGGCGACCGTCGGGGCCTCGGCCACCGCGGGTGTCTCGGTCGAAATGGGTGCGAACACGCTGGGCATCGGCTCCAGCGGCGACAACGCGATCTCGGGCCGGGCCAGCAGCTGGTCGAGGTCGAGGGGGGCGGGTCGCGGCACACCGTTGCCATCGAGCATCGGCGCATCGGGCACCACCGGGTGCGACGTGGTGGGGTTGGTGACATGTTCCCAGGTCAGCTCACGCAGACCCGGCACCTGCACCGACGGGTTCAGACCAGGCTCACGGGCGTACAACGCGCCGCCGAGACGACGACCCACGTCGTCGGCGCTGCGGTCGGCACGGGCGTCCGATGCGGTGGGGTCCGCGTCGCTGACGGGTTCGCTCGTGCTCGGGTCGTCTGCCACGCCCGTCAACACGTCATGCTCGTCGATCGCCATACCCGAGGTATCGGGACGACCGTGTGGTTTCTTGAGCCTTCCGGCGCAGGTGTCAGTCCTCGGCGGGCGTTTCCTGGGCGCGACGCTGGAGTTCGTTCACCACGTTGGCGTCGGCCAGCGTGGTGGTGTCGCCGAGGTTGCGTCCCTCGGCCACGTCGCGGAGCAGACGACGCATGATCTTGCCGCTCCGGGTCTTCGGCAGATCGGGCGTGAGGTAGATGGACTTCGGCTTCGCGATGGCACCGATCTCGTGCGCCACATGGTTGCGCAGTTCCGTCTCGTCGACCTCCTCGCCACCGCGCAGGATGACGTAGGCGATGATGGCCTGACCGGTGGTGGCGTCGTTCGCCCCCACCACCGCCGCTTCGGCGACGGCGGGGTGGCTCACGAGTGCCGACTCGACCTCGGTGGTGCTGATGCGATGACCCGACACGTTCATCACGTCGTCGACGCGACCGAGGAGCCACAGGTAGCCCTCGTCGTCGAGCTTCGCGCCGTCACCGGCGAAGTATCGGCCGGGGAACCGACTCCAGTAGGTGTCGGCGTAGCGCTCCGGGTCGCCCCAGATGCCGCGCAGCATGCCCGGCCACGGCTGGGTGAGCGTCAGGTAGCCACCGCCGAGCGAGACCGTGTTCGCCTCGTCGTCGACGAGCTCGGCACCGACGCCCGGCAACGGGAACGTGGCCGAACCGGGCTTGGTGGTGGTGCAGCCCGGCAACGGGCTGATCATGATGCCGCCCGTCTCGGTCTGCCACATCAGGTCTAACGTGATTCGCGTCGACCAGATACAGAACATGCAATTCGCGTGCAATCGCATTGCATAACGCGATCTTGCGGTTGATGAACTGCATGCGATACATGCGATTGCGTACTTCGTAATTCAACTTACTCAATACG
>SXKB01000192.1 GCA_005778215.1 Actinomycetota bacterium
GCCTCGCCGCCGGTGACCACGAGGAAGATGGACCCGAGCGCGAGGAACGCGTGGTGCGTCTCGTGCTGGAAGTAGCGCAGCACCCAGATGGGGTTCATCGACTGAAGGATCTCGGGCTGCCGCACGAGCTGGCTGATGCCCAGCACGGCCAGCACCGAGAACCACAGGATCATGATCGGCCCGAACACCCGGCCCACGGCCCCGGTGCCACGGCTCTGCACCGAGAACAGCACCACGAGGATGACGATGGCGATGGGCACCACCCACGACTCGAGACCGGGCGACACCTTCTCCAGGCCGCCCACGGCCGACAGCACCGAGATCGAGGGCGTGATGATGCCGTCGCCGTACAGCAGCGCCGTGCCGAAGATGCCGAGGCCCACGAGCACGCCGGCCTTCGCGACCTGCCCCGGCTGCCGCTTCTTCATCACCAGGCTGGTGAGCGCCAGAATGCCGCCCTCACCGTTGTTGTCGGCACGCATCACGAACATCAGGTACTTCACCGAGATGATGATGATGAGCGACCAGAACGCGAGCGAACAGATGCCGAACACGTTGATCTTGTCGACGATGAGCGCGTGGGCCTCTTCGGTGAAGGCCTCCTCGAGGGCGTACAGCGGGCTGGTGCCGATGTCGCCGTAGACGACGCCGAGCGCCCCGACGACGAGGGCGCCTTGGCGGAGCGAGGTGTGCGGGGCAGCACTCATGCGACCCGACCGTAGTCGTACCTGAGCGAAAACGTCGGAACCGGCCACCTGTCTCCAGGGGCCGGTTCGTCCGAGATGGTGCGGTTGCCGGACTACCGCCGTCCGGCAACCGCGTCGAGCGGAGCACGGGGGAAGAACCCCGCCAGCTCCTTGCTGGGTCCGCCGATCTGTGGATCAGGCCTCGTCGGTGCGACGGGTGAGGGCCAGGAACACCAGGCCGCCGAACACCATCGCCAGGCCGAGGGCGACGAACAGGGTCTGGCTCGAGCCGGTGGCGGGCAGGCTGCCGCCGTTGCCGGACAGCGCCGTGGTGGTGGGGCCTTCACTGCCGACGATCGTGGTGGTGGGGCCCTCGCTGCCGACGATGGTGGTGGTCGGCGCCTCCGTCGTGACGGGCGCCTCGGTCGTCGTGGTCGACGCGTCCGAGGTGGTCGGGCCGCCCGCATCGACCGTCGTCGTCGGAGCCTCAGTGGTCGTCGGAGCAGCCGTCGTCGTCGGAGCCTCAGTGGTCGTCGGAGCAGCCGTCGTGGTCGGAGCCGCGGTCGTCGGGGCAGCCGTCGTGGTCGGAGCCTCGGTGGTCGTCGGCGCAGCCGTCGTCGTCGGAGCCTCAGTGGTCGTCGGAGCAGCCGTCGTGGTCGGAGCCGCGGTCGTCGTCGGCGCAGCCGTGGTGGTCGGCGCAGCCGTGGTCGTCGGCGCCTCGGTCGTGGTCGGCGCAGCCGTCGTGGTCGTCGGCAGCACGGGTGCGCAGCCGTTCTCGAAGATCGACTGACCGGACGGCCAATTCTTCGGCGTCCAGTACCCAGCGGTCGTACCGTCGCTGTAGAACGGCGGGATGATGTCACCCCACTCGTCGCCGCGCATCGGCTTGGGGTAGGTCGCAGCAGGATCGAACACCGGACCGTTGTGCTCGGCGTTGTGGTCGCCCTGTCCGCGATCGTCGCCGGCATCGGCATTCACCGAGGCTTCGTCGACGGTGATCATCACGTAGGGGTTGGTGACCGAGTTCGTACGGTGGCAGATGGTCACCTTGTGCACGTCCGACGACGGTGGCGTGGCGTTCGCTGCGCCGGCCCCGACTGCCATCGACGCCATCGACAGCGCTGCCCCCGCCAGGGTGGTGATGATGCCGAACTTTCGGTGAGCGAACATGTGGAACTGACCTCCAACTGTGATTGAACACAGTGCAAGCTACGGGCGATCACTCACTGTGACGATGGGCCATTCGGACCATTCCGCCGTTCGACGTACGACCATCCGTCCAATACCAGGTCAACAGCTCATTTCTCGCCCTCGATGCGGCGCGGTGTGGCGTTGGCGCCGCGAGGACGCGCGCGAGAACACCACTCCAAGTGACGACATCGACACGAACTGTCCCACCGGAATGGACAGCGCGCCGTGGGTCCGGTCAGGCCTCCCGAAGGCCCTTGGTGAGCGCCAGCGCGACGATGCCGCCGAACACCAGGCTCAGGCCGAGCACCAGCAGCAGCGACGCCGCCAGGCCGGTGGACGGCAACGCACCGGACTCGAGCACGGACGCACCGTCGCCGCCGACGATCGTCGTCGACGCGATCGGCCCCTCGCTCCCCACCAGGGTCGACGTCGTGCCGACGAACGGACTGGCGGTCGTCGTGGTGACACCCGGGTCGGGGGGCGTGCTCGTGGAAGGACTCGGCCCGTCGGTCGGCCCGGTCGGAGCGGGCGTCGTCGGTGGCGCATCGACCACGGACGTGGACGAGACGCCGTCGCCGAGCGTCGTGGTCGGTTCGGTGTCGGGTGTCGTGGAGGACGGATCCGGCAGCGTGGTCGCCACGGTGCTCGACGGATCGGACGGCACGGTCGTCGGCACGGCCGTCGGCACGGTCGTGGCGTCGATGGAGGTGCTGGTCGACACGGCGTCGTCGTCCTCGTGGTCCTCCTCACCTTCGTCGTCGTCCTCGTCGTCGCGGTCACGCTGCCCCGATGGACTCGACGACGTCGACGCCACCGAACCGCGAGCCGGCGTCGCACCGCCCACGGCTTGGACGTCACCCGTCGGCAACAACAACGCGATCACCATCATCACCAGACCGGCGGCCACGGCAACGGCGCTCCATGTTCTCCTGCGTCGCATCCGAACCCTCCCGTTGATCGACACAGAAAACGTTAAGTGTGGTGGTTGCTCGCCACCATGGGTCGTCCGACCCATTGTCGGGGTCGGCCTCGACAGCCCGCCGGACGCGAACAGGCCACCCGGCAGAGCCGGGTGGCCTGTTCATGACCTCGGTGCAGTGAGCTCCCGCCGCTCAGGTCACCGTTGGTCGATCACCGGCGTGGAGGCGCCGGAGTTGATGCCGTCAGGCGGCGTCGGGGCGCCGGCCCATGGCGACGAAGACCAGGCCACCCAGGACCAGGCCGAGGCCGAGGACCAACAGCATGTCGGAACCCGAACCGGTCTGCGGGAGCGAGCCGCCACCGCTCGACTTGGCCGTCGTGGTGGGGCCACTGCTGCCCGAGAGCGTCGTGGTCGGGCCCTCGCTGTCGACTTCGGTGGTGGTGGTCTCCTCCACGATGGTCGTGGTGGTGGGGCCGCCGTTGTCGACCAGCGTCGTGGTGGTCTCGTCGACGATGGTCGTCGTCGTGGTCTCATCCACGATCGTGGTCGTCGTGGTCTCGTCGACGATGGTCGTCGTCGTGACCTGCTGGGTCGTGGTCGTCGCCTCGATGGTGGTGGTGGGTGCCGCCGTCGTGGTCGGTGCCGCCGTCGTCGTCGGTGCCGCCGTCGTCGTCGGAGCAGCCGTCGTCGTCGGTGCCGCCGTCGTCGTCGGAGCAGCCGTGGTCGTCGGAGCAGCCGTCGTGGTCGGAGCAGCCGTCGTCGTCGGAGCAGCCGTCGTGGTGGGTGCCGCCGTGGTGGTGGTCACCTCGTTGCAGTCCTCGTCGTCACCGTCGTGGTCGCCATCGTGGTCGTCCTCGCACTCGTCGTCGCAGTCGTCGTCGTGCTTCGAGTCGTCGTCGCACTCCTCACCATCGTCGGACGTCGTGGTGGTGGCCTTCGCCGTCGTGGTGGTGGGCTTGACCGTCGTGGTCGTGGCCTGCGTGACCGTGTAGCAGACGTACCAGTGGCTGAGCGCCGGCACGTTGCCGCCGTTGTTGAGCGGCGAGACCATGTTGGTCACCGGCGTCGTGTACACGTGGTAGTTGTCGCCACCCTTCACCACGATCTTCTGGATCGTGACGCTGCTGTCGATACGGGTGAGCGTGACGTACTTCCCGCTCGTGACCTTGTAGTCGATGAGGGCGGTCGTGTAGGTGCCCGACGACGTGTTGCCGTCGAGCTTGGTGGAGCTGCCGGCCCCGACGGCGGCACACGTGGTGGCATTGCCCGAGTACTTCGTCGGGTTGCTGCTGCTGGTGGCACTGGCTTGACCAGCGACCAACGAACTCAGCGCCAGCACGGCGCCGAGCACCGTTGCGGCAAAACCGAACCGAACTTGACCTTTCACGGTGACCTCCATCACTCTTTGCGGTACATCCCTACGATAACCACGCAACGCGTGGAGTGACATAGGCCAATTGATCTATTCCAAATATTGTCTCGAATTCGTCAAAGTCTCGACGCTCCGCTCCTAGCCGGCGATGAATCTGAGTTCAGTACCAGAACAACCACCCGAGTCAAGCGGGCACGTCCCTACGCAGCGTGGTGTGTGCAGCCGGGATCTTGACGGCGTGATCTCACCCTGTGTGCGGATCTCGTCACCAATGCGGCGCGCAGGGGCCACCCGGTGAACCGGGTGGCCCCTGTCGGTGCCGTGGCACCCTGCCCCGTCGAGGTCAGGCGTCGGCGGTACGACGGCCCAGCAGCATGCTGAGGATCCCGCCGCACACCAGGCCGAGACCGACGACGAGCAGCGTGTCGGCGCCCGACCCGGTCCGCGGCAACGCACCCGTGGCCACGGTGGTGGTCGGACCCTCAGCGGCCACTGCGGTGGTGGTGGGGCCTTCCGAATCGACCAACGTCGTGGTGGGGGCCAGCGTGGTGGTCGGCCCTTCGACGTCGACCACCGTCGTCGTGGTGTCCTCCACCGTCGTCGTGGTGTCCTCCACCGTCGTCGTGGTGTCGACCACCGTCGTCGTGGTGTCCTCCACCGTCGTCGTGGTGTCCTCCACCGTCGTCGTGGTGGTGTCGGCCGGCTTCACGCCGTAGCACAGGAACCAGTGGCTGAGCTCGGGAATGTTGTCACCGTCGTTGAACGGCGAGCGCATGTTGCTGACCGGCGGGTTGTACACGTAGTAGTGCGATCCGCCCTTCACCACGACCGCGTGGACCGTGACCGTGGGGTCGACCCGTGTGAGGGTGACGTACCGGTGGTGGGTGACGGTGTAGTCGATGAGTGGCGTGGTGTACGTGCCCGAGTGGATCGACCCCTCGAGCAGCGTTGCCCCGGTGAGCCCGACGTCGGCACACGTGGTGGCGTTGCCCTCGTGGAACGTCGGATTGACGACGGCAATGGCGCCTGCCTGGCTCACCGCCAGGGAACTCAGTGCCAGCACGGCACCCAATGCGGTGACTGCGACTCCGAACCTGCGGTGAACCTTCATGACGGCCTCCGTCACTCTTGGTGGTACACCTTCACTGATACGCCACTTTCGCGTGGAAGTCACGCGCGTTGTGCCGTTGTTCCGCTCGGTTTCGGCGACCTCAGGCGACCCACTCGACGGCGAGGAACCCGCCGAGTCCGCCGAGGTCGAGGAGGCTCTCGGCTTCGCGCACCCGGCTCCGCATGCGCAGCGCAGCAAGGTCGGGGCGGGACGCCGCCGCGGCCCAGGCCACGCGTCCCTCCTCGACGAGCTCGTCGATGCCCCACCGTTGGAGGAACTGCGCCTGAGTGCGCACCGAATGCGGCTCGGGCAGCTGGTCGAGGCACACCTGGGTGGTGATGTCCTGTTGCCCGACGTCGCGCAGGTAGTGCGCGCCACGCTCGTGACCCCGATACGTGCGCAGCCATTCACGCCACGGCACTGCGGCGAGCGCGGCGGTGCGCGCCGTGCAGTAGTCGAACACCAGCACGCTGCCGGCCTGCAGCGCCGAGCGGGCGGCCGACACCCAGGCTGCCGCACCGGTCTGCACGGGCACTCGGGCGCCGTGGGGGGCGTGAGCCGGGAGCCAGTCCCACTCGGTGGGTGCCGGCACCGTCACTTCGCTGAGGGTGCCGTCGGGGCCGACCTCCACGTACGCCTCCCGCCAGGCACCGTCGAACACAGCGAGCCGGAACGGCACGTTGTCGAGGAGTTCGTTCGCGAGCACCACCCCGGTGACCGGCTCCTCGGGCAGCGAAGGCATCGACCGCACACCTTCGGGGTGCAGTTCGCGCTGCGCTGCGGACACCTCGACGGCGACGTAGCGGTCGGCCCACTGCGGGGCAGCCGTCAGGACGGCCCTGGCAAGGGTTCCCGGTCCCGCACCGGACTCGATGATCACGAACTGGTCGGGCTCGCCCAGCCGACGGTACTCGGCCTCGATCCAGCGCGACACTACTGCGCCGAAGAGCGGACCCACTTCGGGCGACGTGATGAAGTCACCTCGTCGGCCCGCCTGACCTCCCACGGCGTAGAAGCCGTGCGGTCCGTAGAGCGCGATGGAGAGATAGTGGTCGAACCGCAGCGGGTGCCCGGCGGCGAGCCGGGCCTCGCGGAGGTCGTCAGAGGCCGAAGGCACCGGCGAGGTCGGTGATGTCGCCGAACTTCGACACCAGACCCGGCAGCACGCCGAACAGCACGGTGCACACGCCGGTGATGGCCAGCGCGGCCATGACCGGTGCCTGCACCTTGATCGGTGTGGTGTCGCCATCGGGGACGGGCTTCATCCACATCTCACGCATCAGCATGATGTAGTACGCCGTGGCGATGACGGCGTTGATGGCACCGATGACGGCGATGCTGTAGCCCCAGCCGCCACCTGCATCGACGACCGCGCGGAACGCACCGAACTTGGCGTACCAGCCGCCGAGCGGCGGGATGCCGGCCAACGAGGCGAGGAAGATGGTCATCATCACCGTGACGCCGGGGGCGTAGCTGAACAGCCCACCGAACGAGCTGATGTCGCCGCTGCGGGTCTTGCGCGTGACCGCGATGATGATGGCGAACGCACCGAGGTTCGTGGCGGCGTAGATGACCAGGTAGGTCATCACGGCGCGCAGGGCGGGGCCGGCCGCGTCGCCGGTGCCTGCCATCGCGAGCGGCATCAGGATGAAGCCGCCCTGGCTGATGCTGGAGTAGGCCAGCAGTCGCACGACGTTCTTCTGCTTCAGCGCCACCAGGTTGCCCATGGTCATCGTGGCCGCAGCCAGCACCCACAGGAACGGGCGGTAGACCTCCTCGGCAGCGGGGAAGGTGAGGTACACCAACGCGATGAGGCCGACGAAACCGGCAGCCTTCGAGGCGACGCTGAGGAATGCGGTGACCGGCAGCGGGGCACCTTCGTAGGTGTCGGGTGCCCAGGTGTGGAACGGCACGGCGCTGATCTTGAACGCGAACCCGATGATGGCGAACGCGACCGCCAACACCTGCACACCCACCTTGTCACCCTCGAGCGTGATGACACCCGCGATGTCGACGAGCTTCGTGCTGTTCGCCAGGCCGTAGAGCAGGCTGAAGCCGTAGAGCAGCACCGCACTGGCGAACACACCGAGCAGGTAGTACTTCACACCCGCCTCGTTGCTCTTGCGATCGCGCTTCTTCCACGCCGCCATCATGTAGGCCGGGATGGAGAGGAACTCGAGTGCGACGAACACGCTGATGAGATCGCGCGACGACGTGAGCATCACCATGCCGAGCACGCTGCTGAGGAGCAGCACGTAGTACTCGCCCTGGTAGTAGCCGCCCTCTTCCATCTCGTTGGTGCTGAGCAGCACGACCACGTAACCGGCCAACAGGAACAGCGCCTTCAGGACGAGGCTGAAGTTGTCGACCACGTACCGCCCGTCGCCGAGCGCGTCGCGCACATCGCCACCGATGACCGCGAGGGTGACGACCGGCAGCACGGCGCCGAGCATGAAGAACCCGGCAAGCGTGCCAGTGATCCAGCGCCGGTGGTCGGCCACGAACAGGTCGACGAGCAGCACGACCACCAGACCGACGGCGAGCACGATCTCGGGTGCGAGCGCGTGGAAGTCGACGGTCGGTGGCGTGAAGTCGCCCACTGCGGCGAGGAGGGATGCGAGCATCAGGTCACTTCCCGCCGAAGACCTTGACGAGTTCGGTGACGCCCGGGTCGATCACCTTGAACATCAACTGCGGCACCACACCGAACACCACGATGGCGATGAGCAGCGGGGTCCAGGCCACCCACTCGAACTTGTTCACGTCGTGGATGGGTTCGTGATCGCCGTGGTCGGCGTGACCATCGCTGTCGGCGTCGCCGTGGTCGGCGGCACCGTGGCCGTGCGCGTCGTGGCCATGGGCAGCGTGGCCGTCGGCGCCGAGGCCGGCGAACTCGGCCGACGGCTCACCGAACGCCGTGCGCTGGTAGAGCCAGAGCAGATAGGCGGCGGCGAGCACCGTACCGAGTGCGGCGATGATCGTGAGCACCCGGAACAGCGTGAGGCTGAGACCGCCGAAGGGCAGGTCGGCGCCGTTGAGCGGGTTCCACGATGCGAGCAGCGCCGGGAATTCACCCCAGAATCCGGCAAGACCAGGCAGACCGAGCGAGGCCATGGCGCTGAAGCCGAGGATCCAGCCCATCTTCGGCATCTGCAGGAGCATGCCACGCAGACGCTTGATCTCGAGGGTGTGGTAGCGCTCCTTCACCGAGCCGGCGATGAAGAAGAGCATGCCGGTGATGAGGCCGTGGGCCACCATGCCGAACAACGCGGCGTTGATGCCGAGCGTGGTGAGCGTGCTGATGCCCAGCATCACGAAGCCCATGTGCGCCACCGAGGAGAAGGCGATGAGTCGCTTCATGTCGGTCTGCGCCAGACAGCCGAGCGCACCGTAGATGATGCCGATGACGGCGAGCACGGCGATGACCGGCGCCCACTTCACCGCAGCCTGCGGCAGGAACGGGATGGCGATGCGGACGAAGCCGTAGGTACCCAGCTTCAGCAGGATGGCGGCCAGGATGACCGAGCCCTGCGTGGGCGCCTGGGTGTGGGCGTCGGGCAGCCAGGTGTGGAACGGGAACATCGGCACCTTGACGGCGAAACCGATGAACATGCCGGCGAAGATCCAGATCGCGGTGTTCTTCGCGACGCCGGCGCCGTTCTCCATGAACCACTGGAAGCTGAAGTTGGCGGCGTCGGGGTCGGCGGCGTTGTTCTTGGTGACCACGAACAGGGCGATGAACGACACGAGCATCAGCGCCGAACCGAACATGGTGTAGAGGAAGAACTTCAGCGACGCGTACTGGCGGTTCTCGCCACCCCACACACCGATCATGAAGTACATCGGCAGCAGCACCACTTCGAAGAACACGAAGAAGAGAATGAGGTCCTGCGCCACGAAGGTGCCGGCCATACCGGTCTGCAGCACCAGCATCAGGATGAAGAACGCCTTCGGGTTCCCCGGCGACGGCACGTGGTCCCACGAGTAGATCATCACCAGCAGGGTGATGATCATCGAGAGCACGTACAGCGGCAGGCTGATGCCGTCGAGGCCGATGGTGTACGTGGCCTTGATGGGCGTGATCCACTTGTTCGTGGTGAAGAACTGGAGCGAGCCCGCCTTGTCCCAGTCGAACTGGACCATGGTGTAGATGCCCACGGCCAGGGTGGCAGCGGCCGTGAGCACGGCCACCCCCTTCACCGTCGACTCGTCGGACTTGGGGATGAACAACATCACCGCGACGCCAACCAACGGCAGGAAGACGCCGAGGCTGAGCAGCCACTGTTGATTCTGGATCATGTCCATGGATTCCTCTAGCTGTTGACGAGTACGAGTACGAGCGCTCCGACTGCTGCGGCACCGAACAGCAGCGCTCCGTACATGCTGACCTTGCCTGATTGCACCGGTTGCAGCACGCCACCGGCGCCGCGTGCGGTTGCACCACTTCCGTTCACCGCGCCGTCGACCACACGCTGGTCGACGTTGCGGTACACCCACTCACCCGTTCGACGTCCGCCGATGCCGACGGCGTTGACGATGCCGTCGAGGACGTGCTGGTTCACCCAGTACGCAGCGTTCGCAATGGGATGAGCGATGGCCTTCACGATGACGCCCTCGTAGAGCGCATCGAGGTAGTACTTGTTGACGAGGAACTTGTGGCCCGCGCCGAGCAGCGCGTTGCGCTGCGTGAGGCCCTGCAGACCGTTCTTCTCCTCGCCGAACACCTTCTTGCTGATGAGCCAACTCAGCGTGATGCCGAGTGCCACGAGGATGATGCTCGGGGCCGCGGCGACCCAGCTGAACGTGGGCGGTTCGGGGATCATGCCGGGCTCCTCGCCGAACGGGAGACCCATCGAGCTCTCGAGCCAGTGCTCGAAGTAGTGCCACTTGAACGGGGCGGCATTGAGGTAGCCCGAGAAGATGGCGAGCACACCGAGGATGATGAGCGGCACGGTGATCTGCCACGGCGAGTCGCTGGGCGCGAAGGGCAGCGGCTTGCCGTGCTGGATGTCGCCGTGGCCGTGGTCGTCGTGAGCCGCGTGCACCGGGTGGAGGTGCGTGTCGAGGCCGTCGATGTCGTGGTGCACCTCGTCGGCGGCGGCGTCGTGCGAATGGTCCTCGTGACCGTCGACGAAGTGGGCGGCACCGCCGCGTGCCTTGCCGAAGAAGGTGAGGTACGTCGCCCGGGTCATGTACGCCGCGGTCATGAACGCACCGATGAGACCGATGATGCCGAACACCGTGTAGTGGTTGTGCTTCGCCGAGTCGATGATCTCGTCCTTGGAGAAGAAGCCGCTGAAGAACGGCACGCCGCAGAGCGCCAAGGTGCTGACGATCCAGGTCCAGAACGTGATGGGCATCTTCTTGCGCAGACCGCCCATGTCGGTCTTCATGTCGAAGCTGTGGTGCGAACCGGTGTGGGCGATGGAGCCGGCGCACAGGAACAGGCAGCACTTGAAGAACGCGTGCGTGAAGATGTGGAACACGGCCGGCATCCAGGCGCCGACGCCGAGACCCATCATCATGTAGCCAAGCTGGCTGACCGTGGAGTAGGCGAGCACCTTCTTGATGTCGTTCTGCACGAACGCCAGCGCTGCGGCGATGAGGATGGTGATGCCACCGATCACCGCCACGAAGTTGAAGTGCTGGCCGGCGATGTTGATGTCGAGGCCGGTGTGGAACACCGGGTAGAGGCGAGCCACCAGGAACACGCCGGCCACGACCATGGTGCTGGAGTGCAGCAGCGACGACACCGGCGTCGGGCCGGCCATCGCGTCGGGCAACCACGTGTGCAGCGGGAACTGGCCGCTCTTGCCGATGCAGGCGATGAACAGGGCGATGGCGGCCCACATGAGCATGTTCTTGCTGTCGAACTCGCCGTTCGCGACGAGGCTGTTGATGCCACCCTCGCCGCCGATGTCGAGTGTGCCGAAGATGGCCAGCAGCATCGCCGTGCCCACGAGGAGGCCCATGTCGCCGGTGCGCACCGTGAAGAACGCCTTGAGGGCCGCCTTGCTGTTGGCCTCTTCCTCCCACCAGTGACCGATGAGCATGAACGAGCAGAGGCCCATGATCTCCCAGCCGAGGATGAACTGCACCATGTTCGGCGCGAGCACCATGCTGAGCATGCCGGCCGAGAACAGGGTGAGGCTGGCGAAGAAGTGCGTGTAGCGACGATCGCCGCGCACGTACTCCGTGGAGTAGATCTGCACGAGCGTGCTGATGAACGACACCAACAGCAGCGCCATGACGGCGAGGCCGTCGATGTGCTGACCGATGCCGAACTTCAGTCCACCGCTCTGCCACCAGGTGATCGACTTGATGATCGGCTCTTCGCTGTGGTGCGACCAGTCGATCCACTGGTAGGCCGTGCCGGCCGCGATGACCAGCGAGGCCACCATCGAGAGGATGCCGATCTCGCTGCCACCCTTGGGCATCTTCTTGCCGAAGAAGATGATGAGGAAGAACGCGACGGCAGGGATGACCGGGATGAGCCACGCGTGCTCGAGGAACCAGCCCGCGGCAGCGTGTGCGGCTTCGCCTGCAGCTTCTTCTGCGAACATGCGTCAGCCCTTCATTTCCGACAGGTCGTCGAGCGAGATGCTCTTGCGGTTGCGATAGATGAGCAGCACCATCGCGAGGCCCACACCGACCTCTGCGGCGGCCACCGCGATGATGTACAGCGCGAAGACGTTGCCGTCGCTGCCGCCGTTCATCGCGTCGAACGCGAGCAGGTTGATGTTCACCGAGTTGAGGATGAGCTCGATGCTGAGCAGCACCATCACGGCGTTCTTGCGCGTGAGCACTCCGTACACGCCCATGCAGAACAGCAGGGCACCGAGGAGGAGGAACTGGTTGATGAGCATTGGTGTGTCCTTCCCCGTCAGTCTTTCCGTGCCAGCACGATGGCGCCGATGACCGCGGCGAGCAGTACGAACGACAACGCCCAGAAGGGCAGCAGGTAGGGCTTGAAGATCAGGTCGCTGATGACCGCGGTGTCCTGCGGCGTGGCGCCTGCGCCCGTGGTGGCGCTGATCTTCTCGTCGGCGAAGCCGTCGATGAGCACGTAGGCCAGCACGCCGAAGAGCAGCAGTGCGACGGGGGCAGCGATGGCGGCGTTCTTGTTGTTGAGATCGGCGTCCTTGCCGAGCTGGGCGCGGGTGAGCATGACGCCGAACAGGAACAGCACCATCACGGCGCCGATGTACACCAGCACCTGGGTGACGGCCACGAACTCGGCCTTCAGCAGCACGTACTGCGCTGCGGCACCGGCCATGACCACCACCAGCGAGAGCGCGGCGTGCACCACGTTGCGGCTGGCGATGACGCCCACCCCGGCGAGGATCATCATCACCGCGATGATGCCGAAGCCGATGTTCTGGGCGACCTGGATGTCGGAGGCGAGCACCATCACTTGCCCTTCTTCTTCTCGGCCCCGGCCTCGAGCGCAGGCGCCTCGGGCACGGTCTCCATCCACTCGCCGAGCTTCGACTTGTCGTGCAGCAGGTCGGCGATCTTCGGCTCCGAGTACTCGTACTCCGGGCTCCAGAACAGTGCGTCGAACGGGCACACCTCGACGCAGATGCCGCAGTACATGCACAGCGCGTAGTCGATGTCGAACCGGTCGAGCTTGTTCACCTTGCGGGGCGCGCCACCGGCGCGTCGCGGCGGTGCGAGTTCCTTGTGGCCCTCGATGTAGATGCACCAGTCGGGGCAGCTGCGCGCGCAGAGCATGCAGGCCGTGCAGTTGTCCTCGCGCAGGGCGATGACGCCGCGTGCACGGATCGGCGGCGCTTCCTTCTCGTGCGGGTACTGCACCGTGGCAGCGCCACCGCCGAGTTTCTTCGGCTTGATGGTCTGCGCCATCGTGTTGAGCGTGACGCCGAGGCCCTTGATGAGACCGGGCACCTGCGGCTTCTTGGGGGCAGGCATCAGAACGCCACCTTCAGGATCGCGGTGAGCATGATGTTGAGGAGCGACGCCGGGATGAGCACCTTCCAGGCGAACCGCTGCAGCTGGTCCTCACGGAAGCGCGGGTAGCTGAACCGCACCCACATGATGATGCCCGCGAGCACCACCATCTTCGTGACCATGATGAGCGGGCCGACCACGTTCATCCAGTTGTCGATGCTGCCGGTGTCGGCGGCGTCCCAGCCGAACCAGCTGAACGGCACGCCCCAGCCGCCGAGGAACAGCACGCTGGCGATGAGGGCGAACACGCCGGCCGTGGCGAACTCGGCGATGAAGAACATGAGGAACCGGAAGCCGGAGTACTCGGTCATGTAGCCCGACACGAGCTCGGACTCGGCGATCGGCATGTCGAACGGGGTCTGCGTGAGCTCGGCTTGCATGGCGATGAAGAACACGACGAAGCCGACGAACTGCGTCAGGATGTAGGGGTTGCCGATGCCGCCCCAGCCGAAGATCTCGCCGCCGGCCTGGCCCAGCACGA
>SXKB01000193.1 GCA_005778215.1 Actinomycetota bacterium
ACGGCACCATGCTCATCTTCGACGAGGTGAAGACCGGCATCACCGCCGGGTGGGGTGGCGGCACTGGCGCGGTGGGCGTGCAGCCCGACCTCGTGTGCCTGGCGAAGAGCATCGGTGGCGGCCTGCCGCTCGGCGCGTTCGGCGGCACCCAGGAGTGCATGGACCAGATCACGGCCGGCAAGGTGCTGCACCTCGGCACGTACAACGGCAACCCGCTGTGCATGGCCGCTGCCCGGGCGGTGCTCGTCGACATCTGCACGCCCGAGGCGCACCAGCGGGTGAACGAGCTCAACGCCCGCCTCGTGGCCGCGTGCCAGGACACCATCGACCAGTCGGGGCTGCCGGCGCACACGGTGCAGTTCGGGGCGAAGGGCTGCGTCACGTGGTCGAGCGAGCCCATCAAGAACTACCGCGACTACAAGGCCACCGACTTCGACCTTGCGTTCGCGCAGTGGATCCACGGCATCAACCGCGGCATCCTGCTGCCGCCGGGTCTCGACGAGCAGTGGCTCATCTCGATGATGCACAGCGACGACGAGGCGATGCAGTACAGCCACGTGTTCGCCGACTTCGTCGACGAACTCCTGCACTGACCCAACCGCGACGACGACGGTGTCGCTGGGGCGTCAGCCGCTCCAGCGACGCTCCTCCTGGTACCGGTAGGTGTTCACCGGCGTGCTCCACCGCTGACGGCGGCGCATCATGCCGGTGCCTGCGAGCAGAGCCAGCGCGCCGCCCACCAGCAGCAGCACCAGGCCCACCAGCAACGGCAGCATGTCATCGGCCAGTTGGGCCGGCAGGCGCGCCCACGGGCTGTCGCTGAGCGCCGGCACCAGGAACTTCGGCACCACGTAGCCGAGCAGCGATGCAACGACCGCCAGCAGCAGCAGGCCGAGTCCGAGGCTGCGGAACAGCGCCGAACGTTCAGGGTGTGCGGCGAGACCGAGCACCACCAACGCGAGCGTGGCGATGGCGGCGATGGGCAACAGCCAGGCCAGGGTGGTGCGGATGATGTCGAGCGCCGTCACCTGTGGCACGTCGATGGTGATCGGGTCGACCACGGCCACCGCCTGGTTCTGGGTGGCGTCGACGAGTTGCTGGGTGGTGATCTGCACCTCGGCGTCCTGTTCGCCGATCAGGCGGGCATGGGCGTCGTGGATGACCTCGCTCAGCAGTTCGGCGCCGGGCTCGGTGTCGGCCACGAGGTCGACGCGGGCGCGCAGCGCGTCCTGGGTGAGGTTCGGATCGCCGGGCGCCAGCGTGGCGAACTGGCCGGCGAGCGAGTCGGCGATGCTGTTCACCAGCTCGGCGCGGATCTCGGGGTCCTCGAGGATGACGTCGGCGTGGTCGGCCGAGTACTCGGGATCGAACGCGGTGCGTTGCAGCAGGAAGCCGGCGAGGGTGAGGCTGGCACAGGCATAGGCGAGGCCGAACAACAGGCCGGCAAGGGTTCGACGCACGGGCGACAGTCTGGCGGGAAACGCGTCGCGCTTCTATACCATGGGGGGTATGGATCGTCCGACGCCCTCGACTGCCACGATGTTCACCCGTGCGGCACTGCGCACGTGCCCGCGTTGCGGGGGGCGGAAGAGCTTCATCAAGTACTGGCTCGGGCGGTACGACCGGTGCCGTTCGTGCGGCATCCAGTGGCACCGCGAGCACGGCTTCGAACTCGGCCCCATCGCGCTCAACGTGGTGTTCACGTTCTTCAGCCTCGCGGTCATCATGATCGTCGCCTTCGTCACCACCGGCCCCGACTACAACGTGGCCGGCCTGATGGCGCTGGTCATCGGCGCCGCCATCGTGCTGCCGCTGATCTTCCACCCGTTCACGTACACGTTGTGGTTGGCGTTCGACCTCGCGGTGCACCCGCCGGACGAGCGCGAGTTGGCCGAGGCCGACGCTGCGATCGCTGCCGCCCGGGGCACGGTGACCGGCGGAGCGCTGGCGTCGGGGGAGTAGCCCCCACGTCGATCGAACGTTCGATCGAGCGAAATGCTTGATCGAACGGTTGTTCGTAGTTACAGTGTTGTCGTTCGAACACGCACCGCATCACGCCGGGCGGTTCGGGGCAGCACAGCTCCTCTCCGGAACCCTGTCACACCCCTTCCGTACGGTGCACGCATCGGGGCACACGCCCCCACAGCAGCCACAGGCAGGAATGGAGAACGACAGTGAGCAACGATCGCGAGAAGGCACTCGACGTCGCGTTGGCGGCCATCGACAAGCAGTTCGGCAAGGGGTCCATCATGCGGATGGGCGAGAAGGGCTCCATGGCCATCTCGGCCATCCCCACCGGCGCGATGGCGCTCGACGTGGCGCTCGGCGTGGGCGGTCTGCCCCGCGGTCGTGTCGTCGAGATCTACGGTCCGGAGTCCTCCGGTAAGTCCACGCTCGCCATGCACGTCGTGGCCGAGGCGCAGCGCAACGGCGGCATCTGCGCCTACATCGCCGCCGAGCACGCCATGGATCCGGTGTACGCCCGGGCCATCGGGGTCGACATC
>SXKB01000025.1 GCA_005778215.1 Actinomycetota bacterium
CCGATGAGACGCGGGATCTCCACGGTGCGACCGCTCTGCTTGCCCTTCGCCGCCTCGCGGTCGATGCGTTCGGGCGAGGCGCCGGGCAGCATCGAGTACTCGGCCGTCACCCAGCCCTTGCCGCTGTTGCGCATCCAGCGCGGCACGTCTTCGTCGATGCTGGCGGTGCACAGCACCCGGGTCTTGCCGAAGCTGACCAGCACGCTGCCGGCGGCCATCTCGGTGTAGTCGCGCTCGAAACTGAGCGGTCGGAGTTCGTCGTCGGCGCGACCATCGGGGCGGGGCATGGTGGGTCTCCTGTGTGAGGGGGATCAGTCGTGACGCCAACCGGCGGCGTCGCGGAGTTCGGGGCCGAGCAGTCGCCGGCCGAGGTCGGCGAACCACGAGATGTCGCCGCTGCTGAGGAAACGGTGCTCGGCGGGGCCGCCGTCGGGTGACCGCAGCAGCCCGGCTTCGGTGAGCGCGACGCGGGTGGCGAAGGCGGTCTCGTCGGCGCTGCTGACCAGCGTGACGTCGGGGCCCATCACGTCGGCGATGACCCTTGCCAGGTACGGGTAGTGGGTGCAGCCGAGCAGCAACGTGTCGACGCCGGCGTCCTTCACCGGTGCGAGCAGACGGTCGGCCAGGATGGTGACCTCTTCGCCGCTGGTCTGCCCACGCTCGACGAACTCCACGAACCCCGGGCACGCGGCAGAGGTGAGGTGCACTTCGGCGCCGGTGGCAGCGACGGCCCGGTCGTAGGCGCCGGAGCCGATGGTGCCGACGGTGCCGATGACGCCCGCCTCACCGCTGCGTGTCGCGAGCACCAACGCCTTCGCGCCGGGCTCGACCACGTCGATCACGGGCACCGGCAGTTCGGCCTTCAAGTCGTCGAGCGCCGCGGCGGATGCGGTGTTGCAGGCCACCACCACCGCCTTCACGTCGAAGTCCTTCACCAGGCTCCACGCCAACTGGCGGGCGAACTCACGCACCTCGGCCTGCGGGCGCGGACCGTACGGATAGCGGCCGGTGTCGCCGATGTACACGAGGTGTTCGTGCGGCAGGAGGTCGATGACGGCCCGGGCGACCGTGAGGCCTCCGAAGCCGCTGTCGAACATGCCGATCGGGCGATCCATCACGTGCAGGCTAACGGTTGACCAGGAACGCGATCGTGTAGGCCACGGAGTTCGAGGCGACGTGCCCGATGATGGTGGCCAGCACGCTGCCCGACCGGTACCGGATCCAGCACCACCACAGGCCTGCCACCATCGTGCCCACCACGGCGAAGGTCAGCCCGGCGATCTGCCCGGCCACGCCGTCGCCCAACAAGCGCTCGGCGACGGGGTTCACCTCGCTGAGGTTCCACGCCGGCAGCACGTGCCACAACCCGAACCACACCGACGCGACGGTGCAACCGCGCAGCACGCCCCAACGCAACGCGAACAGCGCCGGCAGCACGGCGCGGAACGCCACCTCCTCCAGCACCGCCGTGCCCAGCGGGATGCGGATGAACGCCTGGTACAGCCAGGTCCACACCCCGCCTTCCACGCGACGGTCGTGGAACATCTCGTTGAACGCCGGCATCAACAGGCCCAGCAGCAGCACGCCGGCGGTGAGCACGAACAGCGTGAGGCCCCACGCCGCACCCCTGCGCCACTGGGTGAAGCCCATCTGCTCGTCGGTGACGGTGCGGCGGGCCAACCACACGATCACCGCGGCCACGGCGAGGTTCCACGGCACGTACGCCCAGCCGGGGATCACCCGGTTCGACATCACGTTGGCGACAGCCAGCACCACGAGGACACCCGCCACGGTGGTGCCCCAGCGCGTACGCTCGGGACGTGCATCGTTCGCCACGACAGGGAGGGTACCCGTGAGCGAGTCCGTCAGCCCGTCGGCCGGGCCGTCATCCGCCCCGTCGCCCGCCCGCAACGTGTACATCGACTTCCTGCGCGCCTTCAGCCTGCTCATCGTGGTGGTGTGGCACTGGGCGTTCACCATCATCGTGTGGGAGGAGGACGGCCCGCACGCCACGAACCCCATCGGATTCACCACGGGCATGTGGGCCGTCACGTGGCTGCTGCAGGTGATGCCGCTGTTCTTCTACGTCGGCGGCTACTCGCACCTCACCGCGTGGCGTCGCGCCCAGGAGCGCGGCGAGACCATCGGCCGTTTCGTGCTCAAGCGCCTGAAGGGGCTGGCGGTTCCTGCGTTCGCGCTGTTCGCGGTGTGGGTGCTGCTGGGCATCGGGTTGTTCCAGGCGTTCGGCTTCGAATGGATCGGCCGAGCCGTGTTCCTGGTGGTCAGCCCGCTGTGGTTCATGGCCGTGTACCTCGGCCTCGTCGCCCTGCTGCCGGTGTTCCTGTGGCTGCACGAGCGGTGGGAGTCCATCGTGCTCGTGTTCTTCGCCGCCATCGCCGGCGCCGTCGACATCCTGCGCTTCCGCTACGGCCACGAGTGGCTCGGCATGGTGAACATGGTCGCGGTGTGGGGCCTGTGCCACCAGCTCGGCTTCTTCTACGAACGCATCGTGAAGGCACCGCGCCACACCGACTGGACCATGCTCTACGCCGGGCTCGCCGCGCTGGCCGGGCTGGTGTTCAGCGGGCTGTACCCCGGTTCGATGGTGGGCGTGCCGGGCGAGCGGTCGAACATGGCACCGCCCACGCTCGTGATCATCGCGCTGGTGCTGTTCCAGGCGGGCGTCGCGGAGATCCTCCGCCCGCGCATGGAGGTGGTGCTGCAGCGGCCTCGCTGGCAGCGCGCCAACGAGCTGATCAACCGGTTCTCGATGCCGCTGTTCCTGTTCCACACCACGGGTATGGCGCTGTGGCTGGCCGTGCGGTACCTGGTGGCCGGGCAGAACAACGAGACGCGCGAACCCACGATCGGGTGGTGGCTGCTGCGCCCGTTGTCGTTCGTCGGGCCCATCCTGTTCACCCTGCCGGTCATCTACCTGTTCGGTCGGCGCTGGGTGAAACCCCCGCGCACCGCCTCCTGACACCTCGTGCTGCTCGCCACCGTCCTCGCGCTCAGCGCCGCCGTGCTCCACGCCGGCTGGAACTTCGTCGCCAAGCGCGCCGAGGGCGACCGTTACATGGTGCTGTGGGCGCAGTTCTTCGCCGGCGGGTTGATCTCGCTGCCATTCATGATCGGCGTGCAGGTGACCGTGGGCATGCCGTGGCAGGGCTACCTGTGGGGCGCCATCTCCGGGTGCGTGCACCTGCCCTACACGTGGTTGCTGGCGAAGGCCTACACGCACGGCGACTTCTCGGTCAGCTACCCCGTGGCCCGCGGCGGTGGTGCTGCGCTCGCAGCCATCGGTGGCGTCGTGTTCCTGAGCGATCACCTCTCGGCGCTCGAGGTGACCGGCATCGCCATCGTGGTGCTCGGCCTGATGCTGCTCGCCTACGGCGCCACCGGCCCCAACATCGCCATGGCCCTCGCGGTGGCGGTCACCATCGGCACGTACACGGTGCTCGATGCACAGGGCGCCCGCGTCACCGACAGCATCGGCTACGTGTTCATCACGCTCGTCGGCACGGCCGTCAGCAACACCGTGTTCGGTCTGGCCACCGGCCGTCGTCACGACATGCGCGAGATGTTCACCCGCAACTGGCAACGCGCCGTCGTCACCGGCGCCGCATCGATGGTCACCTACGGCCTGGTGCTGGTGGCCGTGCAACACGCCCCGGTCGGCTACGTCACTGCGCTGCGCGAGAGCAGCGTGGTGCTGGCCGCGTTGGCGGGCTGGAAGTTCCTCGGCGAGGGCGACCATCGCCGCCGCATCACGGCCGCACTCGTCGTGTTCGCCGGACTGCTCACCCTGGTACTCGGGCACTGACGCCCGGGCGGACCTAGAAGTAGATGATGCTCTCGGCCTTCGCCTCGGCAGCGTCGAGGTCGTCGGTGTAGGCACCGGTGCTGAGGTACTTCCAGCCGCCGTCGCACACGATGAACACGATGGTGCCCGACTCGATCTCGCTGGCCACCTTCACCGCGCCGGCCAGTGCGGCACCCGACGAGATGCCGGCGAACACGCCCTCGCGCACCAGTGCACGGGTCCACTCCAGTGACTCGCGGGGGCGCACCACGCGCTTGCGGTCGAGGATGTCGAAGCCGTGCCAGCGATCGAACAGCGGCGGGATGTAGCCCTCGTCGAGGTTGCGCAGGCCCTCCACGCGCTCGCCGAGCGGCGGCTCGATCGCGATGATCTTGATGTCGGGGTTCTGTTCCTTCAGGTACCGACCGGTGCCCATCAGCGTGCCGCTGGTGCCCAGGCCCGCCACGAAGTGCGTGATCTCGGGGCAGTCGCGCAGGATCTCGGGGCCGGTGCCCTCGTAGTGCGCGATGGGGTTGTTGTCGTTGCCGTACTGGTACAGGAAGCACCACTCGGGATGCGCCTCGGCCATCTCGATGGCCCGCTTCACGGCACCGTTGCTGCCCTCTTCACCCGGCGTGAGGATGAGTTCGGCGCCGAACACCTCGAGCATCTGCCGGCGCTCGATCGACACGCTGGTGGGCATGAGGATCTTGATCGGGTAACCCTTCATCTGGGCGATGGCCGCGAGCGCGATGCCGGTGTTGCCCGACGACGGCTCGATGATGGTCTGGCCGGGCGACAGGCGACCGTCCTTCTCGGCCTGCTCGATCATGCTCTTGGCGATGCGGTCCTTCACCGAGCCGAACGGGTTCTGGCTCTCGAGCTTCGCGATGATGCGCACGTCGGGGTTCGGCGACAGGCGGCTGACATCGACCATCGGCGTGTTGCCGATGAGGTCGAGCACGCTTTCGTTGATCACCACGTCGCACCTCCGAGACCAGGACTCACGGCACAACCCACCCGGTTGGGCGAGTATTCCGATCAGGCCGGTCGCAATTCTAGCCAGGGGTTCAGAGGATGGCGATGGGGAGCGACGAGATCGTGCCGTCGACGATGCGGTACGAGCGAGCCTCGGGGGCCTCGCGCTTCAGGCTGACGATCACGTAGTGCCAGTCGGGGTCGGGCGCCTGGGCCACGTCGGTGGGGCTGGGGTACGGCTCGCTGTGGGTGTGGCTGTGGAACACGCCGATGACCGCCAACCCGTCGTCCTCGGCCTGGCGTTCGGCACGCAGCAACTCCTTGGGCGGGATGGTGTAGATGCGTGCCGACTCGGCCTCGTTGGTGCACGGCACGAACCGGTGCACCCGGTTGCCCTGCCCGATCAGCAGCCCGCACGCCTCGAGCGGATAGCCGCGATACGCGTCGGCGATCATCTCGGCGTAGGCCTGTGCGGGGAATACCAGCTCCATCGCCCGCCAAGGGTACCGGTACCCTGTTCGGTCCCATGGCCCCGAACCGCGACCGCACGAACCCAGCAGGACGGAAGCTCAACGCGAGCAACCGACGCGCGCGCCACGACTACGACATCCTCGACTCGTTCGAGGCCGGCATCGTGCTGACGGGCAGCGAGGTCAAGGCGCTCCGCGAGGGTCACGCGCAGATCGCCGATGCATTCGCCCGCATCATCCGCGGTCAGGTGTGGCTCGACGGCATGCACATCCCGCCCTACCAGTACGGCCACGGCGTCGGCGCGCACGACCCGCACCGGGCACGCAAGTTGCTGATGCACCGTCGGGAGATCTCCAAGCTCGAGCACGAGATCGCCACCGAGCACCTCGCGCTCATCCCGTTGTCGCTGTACTTCAAGGACGGCCGGGTGAAGGTGGAGCTCGGGCTGGCCCGTGGTCGCAAGAAGGCCGACAAGCGCCAGGCGCTCGCCGAGCGCGATTCGAAGTTGGAGATGCAGAAGGCCATGGGCCGCGCACGAAAGGGAATGGACTGATGAGCACGCTCGCACTGGTGCGTCCCCCCAGCCCGCGACTGGCCGAGGGGCTCCTCACCCACATGGAGCGCACCCCGGTCGACGTCGACCTCGCAATGCGCCAGTGGCAGGGGTACGTCGACGCGCTGGAGGCCAGCGGCTGGAGCACCATCCCGGTCGCGCCCGCCGCCGACTGCCCCGACAGCGCGTTCGTGGAGGACACGATGGTCGTGTACCGCGACGTCGCGGTGATCGCCCGCCCCGGCGCCGACGAACGCAAGCCGGAGACCATCGCTGCGCAGGCGGCCATCGCCGCACTCGGGTACCGCGTCGTGCCCGTCGAGGCACCCGGTACGCTCGATGGCGGCGACGTGTTGAAGGTGGGTTCCACCATCTACGTCGGCCTCGGTGGCCGCACCAACGTGGAGGGCATCGCCCAGCTCGCGGCAGCGTTCGAGCCGCTCGGCGCCACGGTGGTCACGGTGCCCATCACCAAGGTGCTGCACCTCAAGTCGGCGGTCACGGCACTGCCCGACGGCACCATCATCGGCTGGGAGCCCGTGGTCGACGACGTGCGGGTGTTCCCCAACTTCCTGCCGATGCCCGAGGAGAGCGGTTCGCACGTGGTGATCCTCTCCCCTTCCACGTTGCTCATCAGCGACGACTGCCCGCAGAGCGCGGCGTTGCTCGAGGCCCGCGGCTACGACCTGGTGAAGGTCGACATCAGCGAGTACATCAAGCTCGAGGGTTGCGTCACCTGTTTGTCGGTGCGTCTCCGCGACGCCCCCACGCCGCAGGGCTAGGCGTTGGCGGCGTCGAACGCGGCTCGGTAGGCGGTGGCCAGCGAGTCGACGGTGTCGTGCGCGTTCAACCCGCTGGGGTTGGGCAGCACCCACAACTCGGCGTCGCCCAACAACTCGTCCTGGCGACCGGCGACGGCCTTCGGCCGGGCGAACGCCTGCCGGTACGCGGTGAGGCCCAGCACGGCCACCACGGTCGGCCGCAACCGGCGCACCGACGCCTCCAAGGCGATGGCCCCGGCACGGAGCTCGTCGAGCGTCAACTCGTCGGCACGTGCGCTCGCAGTGGGCACGATGTTGGTGATGCCGATGCCCAGCCCGAGCACCATCTCGGTGTCGTCGGGCTGCATGCCGTCGCTCGCGTCGACCAGCCGCGGGGTGATGCCGGCGACGTGCAGCGCCGGCCAGAACCGGTTGCCCCTGCGGGCGAAGTGCGCGCCGACTGCGGCGGTCCACAGGCCGGGGTTGATACCGACG
This sequence comes from Actinomycetota bacterium, assembly GCA_005778215.1. Taxonomy (GTDB): domain Bacteria; phylum Actinomycetota; class Acidimicrobiia; order Acidimicrobiales; family Ilumatobacteraceae; genus UBA668. The sequence continues at coordinate 7,061 of SXKB01000025.1, forward strand.
AACAACAGACGGACGCGCTGGTCGACCAGGTCGTCGACCAGCGCGCCGTGAAAGGTCTGCAGTTCGGCGCGGGTGAAGCGCGCCATCAGCGAGTCGTCAGCTGACGACCTCGGAGATCTGCATCACCGGGGTGATGTTCGTGTAGTTCGCCACGTCGGCCATGATCTCGGCCGTCTTCGGCGACGCCATCGCGGCGCCCATCGCCTCCATCGAGTCGAAGTACAGGTGCACGGCGGCCGCGTTGGGCTGGCCGTCGAGACCCTTGTCGATCTCGGCCTTGATGGGGTTCCACGCCGCCACGCACATCGGCACGTGGGTGGCCTTGTAGTAGTCGTGGTCGAAGGTGGTGCCGTCGCCGTTGGGGTAGAGAACAGAAGCCTTGATCATGACTTCGCAGGGTAGGGCGCGGCCTCGCCCGTGATCGACTCGTAGAGACGGTCGATGCTCGGTCGGGTGATGAGCGTGTAGGTGTCGGCGATGGCGGTCTCGCGGTGCGCCGCCTGGGCCTGCAGCCGTTCGGGATCGAACACCACGGCCATGAACGCCTCGCGGCTCGGGAACACGTTGAAGCGGATCTGGTCCCATTCGCGGCCGTCGCCCAGGATGGTGCCCTCGACCTCGGTCCACGCGGCCAGGCGCACGCCGTTCGGCACCGCCACCTTGCCGGCATGATCGCTGTAGGTGGCCATCTCCTTGCGGCTCTCGGCGTTCTTGAACTTGATGACGTGGATCACCACCACGTACGGGTCGTCGGCGGTGGGCGGGTGCGGCACGTCGTCCCACGTCGGCGCGTCGGCCGGCAGTGCCGGCACGGGCATCGGCAGGCAGCCGCACACGATGGTCTCGGCCATGCCGGCTTCCTTGTGGTGGTGCAGTTCCTTGAAGTCGGGGCGGTTCTGCATCTCGAGGAACGCCCGGCGCGACGGGTACTTCACGATGCCGACGCGGTCCCACTTCGGCGAGTCGTTGAGGAACTGCGTGTCGACGTCGGCGAGGAACACGGGCTTGGCACCGATGGCCTTCAGCGGGCCGAGCGGCGCGTACAGGTCGTCGGCCTCCTTGCCGCTGATGTCGGCCGCGCGCCCATCGGCGTAGTCGGCCTTCTCGCGGTACTTCATCAAGTTGACCATCCAGATCGGACCGTCGTCCTCGGGCGGCATGGTGAACATCTTCATGCCGTACTCGCGGTTGATCTGCCCGTAGCGCACCTGCTGCCCTGCAACCTCTGCCATCACTGTCCCCCTCGGAAAGAATTGACAGTCAGTATGACACGAGATGCGCGCCGCGCACCACCTCGAAGCTCATGCAGCCGGCGAACACGTTGCGCACGAGCACCGACTCGACCTCGTCGTGTTCGAACACCTCGGCGAGTGCGTCGGTCAGCGACTCCTCCACCTCCACCAACCGGATCAGGTCGTAGGCGATGCGATGGTCGGCGGTGTACGGCCGCACGATCTGGCGACGGTCCTCGAACTCGGGCGGCACGACGCCCGCGTCGTACCCATCGCAGGCGTCGACGTGCACCACCACCGGACCGGTCTCCGCGTACACGCCGTACCACGTGAACGGCTGCCACGCCACGATCGCGAGCCGCTCCCCCACGTGCGAGTCGCGCAGGCAGCAGCGCAACGCCCAGCCGCCCGCATCGTCGGCGAACGGTTCGACAGCGTTGCCACCGTGGTCCACACCGGTCTCGCGCATCGCGGCGAGGCGGGAGGGATCGAGGGCGACGACGACGTGATGCGAGGTGTGCATGCGGCCAACGTACGGATGACGACTCGCTCGCGCTGGCGGGTTTCGGCCGTGGGGTTCGGGGCCCGCAACTCCGTCACACCCCTTCCGTACCGTTCGATCATGGCCACCACCGTCGACTCCCACGCACTGCTCCCGCTCGAACGGCTCGAGGCCGCCATCTGGCAGGGCGCCGCCAACCTCACCTCTGCCGAGCACGACTGGTTGCTCGCGGTCGCCGAGTTCGACCGTCGCCGCGGTTGGGAACGGTGGGAGGTGCAGAGCGCCGCCCATTGGCTCAGCTGGCAGGTGGGGCTCGATCTGCGCGCCGCTCGCGAGAAGGTGCGCGTGGCCCGGTCGTTCGAACAGTTCCCACTCATCGCCGCCGCCATGGCCGACGGGAGGCTGTCGTACAGCAAGGTGCGCGCCATCACCCGCATCGCCACACCGGCCACCGAGCAGGAACTGGTCGACATGGCGTTGGCGGCCACCACCAACCAGGTCGAGCGCCTCGTGTCGTCGTACCGCCGAGCGGCGCCCATCCCCGAGCAGCGCGAGATGGCCCAGTGGGCGGGCCGCGGCATGTGGCACGAGGTGCAACCCGACGGCTCGGTGCGCATCACGTTGCAGTTGCCGGCCGAACAGGCCACGTCGTTCCTGTCGGCGGTCGACCAGTTCGCTCCCCCACCGGAGGTGCATCCCGACGGCACGCGGGTGCCACGTGCCACTCGCCGCGCCGATGGCGCCGTGGCCATGGCCGACACTGCCCACGCGGCCGAGGCGACCGAGCACCCCACGTCGGCGCCGCGCTACCTGGTCACGCTGCACGCCGATGCCGGCATGATCGCGGCGGCCGTGGCCGGCGAGACATCGAGCGAGCACCAGCACGACGGGTGCTGCGAGGTGGAGGGTCACGGCGACGCCTGCGAACTGCCCATCGGTGTCAGCTTCGAGACGGCGCTGCGCATGTTGTGCGACTGCGACCTCGAGACGATGTACGAGCTCGGCGACGAGATCGTGGGCATGTCGAACCGCATCTCGCTGGTCACCGGCAAGGCCCGCCGCGCGGTGCTAGCCCGCGATCGCCACTGTCGGTTCCCTGGTTGCGACCGCCGCACTGGCGTCGACGTGCACCATCTGCGCCACCGGGGCAAGGGTGGAACGAACGATCTCGCCAACCTCGCCGTGCTGTGCCGCTTCCACCATCACCGGGTGCACGAGGGCGGGTGGCGGGTGCGGCGCACCGCCACCGGTCTCGACTTCGTGGCACCCGACGGCCGGGTGCTCTCGTCGGCCACGCCCGCCCCGCAGGGCGATGCGGGTGCCGTGCAGCGCAAGGGCCGCACTGCCGACCATGGTCGCAGCCAGTGGCTGGGCGATCGACTCGATATGAACGACGCCCTCGCGGCATTGTTCAGCCGCGAAGCGGTGGCGGTCACCTGGCAGCCGCGCACTCCCTATGGAGTCGCGAGACTCCCTGGGGAGTCTCCTCCGGCGCTGCTGGTACCCTGACAGGGCAAGTACAACCCGAGGGGCTGACAGGTTTCGACGTCAGAGTTCCTGGGCGAGCGTGCGACCCGAGTTGCTCAGACTCGCTAAACGGGGCACCAACAAGAATTGCCAACGAGCAGTTCGCTCTCGCCGCCTGATTCTCAGGTGAGTGAAGAGACATCGTGACCAGAAATGGCGCACGGGGCCGATCCACCGCAGCCCGGCAACAGAAGCGGGGGATGACAGCTGGAAAGACCGCTGACGTCGGGAAAGACCGATGACGATTCGGAAAGACGATTCGCGGACCGCCACTTCAGGGTGACGGTCAACCGACCCGCCGGTCTCCCTGCGTCAGGGAGTGAGTCGGGAATGGTCGTAGCACGGGCGTTCAGCGCCTGATGGACGGGAGTTCGATTCTCCCCAGCTCCACCCAATAGAAGTGCATACGAACCCGGGTCCGAGTGGGCCCGGGTTCGTGCGTTTCCGGGATTACTTGCGCCTGGGCCGGAGGGTGCTGTGCAGGCGGTTGGGGCGTGGATCGCAGCCCGCCCGAGGGGACATGCGATGCCCTTCTATATCGAAGCTGCCCAGCCGAGAAGGAGACACGAGACGACCATCAGTAGGGCTCCTGCCTTCTTTCCAGCATCGTCCGTCGCGTTCCCGGCGTCAGCCGCTCCGTAGAGCATCCCCACGACGCCGACGACACCAAGGAGACCACTTGCCATTTCAGGCACCGTCTTCAGACGTTGGTACTCCCGCAACCCTGGCTCCTGCACGCTCAGGCACAAGGTGTCCCAATCCCAGCACGGGCGGTTTCGGGCAGGACCGTGCAGTCGATGATCGGTACCGACTCCGGCCCCACGAATACTGGCGAATGGATCGCGTGCCTCATGGGAAAGAGCGACGTCTGCCCGGATGGGCAGTCGCTTGGACCGATCGGATTCATCATCATCGCCGTGCTCGTTGCCATCTGGATCAAGACACGGCTCGACTGAGACGCCCCACCATCTCAGCTTGACCCGGCCGCTCGATAGGCGCCCGAGACGGCACCGTCTCGGCCGGCTTGCCCCAACTCAGGCCCAGAGCACCGTGGTTTCCTATGTCGAGCATCCCTGCGGGCTGGTACCCAGATCCCACCAACCCGCTGCAAGAGCGGCTGTGGGACGGCGACGAGTGGATGGAGAAGA
>SXKB01000194.1 GCA_005778215.1 Actinomycetota bacterium
ATCCCGCCCGGGCAGATGAACACGTCGATGACCATCAACGCCACGGCCGCCTGGCTGCTGGCGCTGTACGTCGCGAACGCCGAGGAGCAGGACGTGCCCTCGACCGCACTCCGCGGCACCACGCAGAACGACATCGTGAAGGAGTACCTGTCCCGCGGCACGTACATCTTCCCGCCCGAGCACTCGCTGCGCCTGATCAGCGACCTGATCGCCTACACGGTCCACCAGATCCCCAAGTGGAACCCCATCAACATCTGCAGCTCCCACCTGCAGGAGGCCGGGGCCACGCCCGTGCAGGAGATCGCCTACTCGCTCGCCACCGCCATCGACGTGCTCGATGCCGTGCGCGACAGCGGCCAGGTGGCACCCGAGCAGTTCGGACAGGTGTTCGGCGCGATCTCGTTCTTCGTCAACGCCGGCATCCGGTTCGTGGAGGAGATCTGCAAGCTGCGTGCGTTCACCGATCTGTGGGATCGCATCGGCCTCGAGCGCTACGGCGTCACCGACGCGAAGGCGCGCCGGTTCCGCTACGGCGTGCAGGTGAACAGCCTCGGCCTCACCGAGGCGCAGCCCGAGAACAACGTGCAGCGCATCGTGCTCGAGATGCTCGCCGTCACGCTGTCGAAGAAGGCCCGGGCACGCAGCGTGCAGCTGCCGGCGTGGAACGAGGCGCTGGGCCTGCCCCGGCCGTGGGACCAGCAGTGGGCGCTGCGCATGCAGCAGGTACTCGCGTTCGAGACCGACCTGTTGGAGTACGGCGACCTGTTCGACGGCTCGAAGGTGATCGAGGCGAAGACCGACGAACTGCGGGATGCGGCCTGGGCCGAGCTGCAGGAAGTGCTCGAGATGGGTGGCGCGTTCGCCGCGGTCGACGAGCTGAAGGGCCGCCTGGTGCGTTCGATGGCCGAGCGCACCCGTCGCATCGAAGCGGGTGACCAGACGGTGGTGGGCGTCAATGCCTACACCGAGACCGAAGTGTCGCCGCTCGACTCGCCCGGCAACATCCTCACCGTCGACCCGGCCGTCGAGCACGAGCTCATCGCCGAGGTCACCGAATGGCGCCGCGACCGCGACCAGGCAGCGGTCGACGCCGCACTGGCCGCGCTGCACGACGCCGCGGTCGGCAACGGCAACATCATGGAGCCGTCGATCGCGCTGGCGAAGGCCGGCGGTACCACGGGCGAGTGGGCTGGCTGCCTGCGCGAGGTGTTCGGCGAGTTCCGCGCCCCCACCGGCGTGAACGCCGCCGTCGGCCGCCGGGTGGGCGAGCTGGCGTCGGTGGCCGAGTTCGTGAAGACCATGGCCGGCGGCCCGCCGCGGTTCCTGGTGGCGAAGCCGGGTCTCGACGGCCACAGCAACGGTGCCGAGCAGATCGCCGTGGCCGCCCGCGACGCCGGCATGGAAGTGGTGTACAGCGGCATCCGTCTCACCCCCGAGCAGATCGTCGCCTCCGCACGCGACGAGGACCCCGACGTCATCGGCCTGTCCATTCTCAGCGGCTCGCACCTCGCGTTGGTGCCGGCCATCGTCGACATGCTGCGCGCCGAAGGAGTGGACGCCCCTGTGGTGGTGGGCGGCATCATCCCCGAGGCCGACCGCGAGCGGCTGGCCGATGCCGGCGTGAGCGCGGTCTACACGCCGAAGGACTTCGAGCTGTCGCGCATCATGCGCGACGTCGCCCACCTGGCTGCCGCGCACCGCTCCAGCAACTGACCCTTGCGCCCGCAGGGACGGGCGGCGTAACCTACAACCGAATGGTTGTAGATGAGCTGTCTGCCGGCGACGTCGATCGCATCTTCCACGCACTCGCCGACGCGACGCGTCGCGACATCCTTCGACAGGTGATGATCACCGAGTCGTCGGTGTCGGCACTGGCCCGGCACTACCCGGTCAGCCTCACGGCGGTGCAGAAGCACGTCGCCGTGCTGGAGGAGGCGGGGCTCGTGTCGAAGGAACGCCGGGGCAGGGAACTGCGCGTCCGCGCCGAGATCACCGCGGTGCGCCGGGCGATGCAACTGCTCGAACAGTACGAGGCCGTGTGGCGCGGCCGTGTGGATCGGATGAGCGCAGTGCTCGACGAACATGAAGGAGTCCCCCGATGACCGTCACCGCCGTGGCCCGAGACCACTCGGCCCTCACGCTCACCGTCGACGCGACGTTCGATGCGGCACCCGCCCGGGTGTGGTTGCTGTGGGCCGACCCTCGTCAGCTCGAGCGCTGGTGGGGGCCGCCCGTGTACCCGGCCACGTTCGTCGAGCACCAGCTCGTCGTCGGAGGTCGCTGCACGTACTTCATGACCGGCCCCGAGGGCGACCAGCACCACGGCTGGTGGGAGGTCGAGTCGGTCGACCCCGGTCGTTCGTTCGAGGTGCGCGACGGTTTCGCCGACGGCGAGGGCAACGTGAACCCCGATCTGCCGGTGACGCGCATGCGGGTGGAGCTGAGCGACCGCGGCGACGGTGGCACGAAAGTGCGCATCGTGTCCACGTTCGCCACGCTCGAGCAGCTCGAGCAGCTCGTGGCGATGGGCATGGAGGAAGGTCTGCAGGTGGCGATGGGCCAGATGGACGCCGTCCTCGCCGACGCCTGACCGGATGTTCTGGCGGCGTTCCGTCTCGGTTTCCGGGACGGAACGCCGCCAGATGCCGATTCGGGACGGTTCACGCCCAGATGGTCAGGCGTAGAGGTGGGCGCGGAGGTCGAACGTGAGCGGGGTGCCGTCGGCGCGTAGGTGGCGGGCGTTGTAGCCGCGCGGGTGCACGGCGATGGCGATCTGCTCGGTGGCCAGGTCGCTGGGCGTGGCGAACCCGAACAGCCCGTTCGCATCGGTGCGGCCACGGGCCAGCTCGCGGGGCTCGCGACCGGGCAGGTGTGCCGACACCGTCACCTCGGCACCTTCCACCGGCGCGTGCTCGCCCGCCTCGTCGGCGTCGTGGCGCACCACGGTGAGCCGCGCCGTGCGATGGTCGGGCTTGCGCTCCACGGTGACCTCCACGTCACGCAGCCAGATCATCGGCTCGGCCACGATCGCTTCGAAGCCGGCGTCGAGCACGTGCGCCGCCGCATTCGCGTTCAGCGCGACGTCCTGCGGCGCCATGCCGTGATCGGCCGACACCACGAACAGCGTGTCGTCGAACAGACCGCGACGGTCGAGTTCGGCGAGCACGTGGCCGATGCGCCGATCGGTCTCCTCCAGCGCGTCGACCAGGCCGTCGTGGTGCGGGCCGTACTCGTGCCCGGCGCCGTCGGTGACCGCGAGCTCGTGGTACACGAACGACGGCACCGGCAGGTCGTCACGGCGCAGCAGTTCGATGATCTGCGCGAGGCCGCGGGTGTCGAGCAGCGACTCGCTGGCCACCGCCGGGTGCTCGTCGGCCCACCGCGGATTCATGTCGGCGGCGAACTCGATGGTGAGTTCCTTCACCGCGACGCGGTCGCACAGGTTGCGGCCCTCCAGCACGGCGTGCTTCGCCGAACGACCGAACGGTGCGTGGATGGCCACGGTGAGCGCCTCCGGGTCGCGCCGGTGGAACGCCTCGTGCAGGCTCTCCACCGAGCGGCTCGCGAACCGTTCGGTGCCCACCTGCAGGCCCTGCGGCGACACGGTCTCGTTCGTCTCGCGCAGGTGGTACGTGGGGTTCACCACGCCGTGGTGGCCACACCAGGTGCCGGTGACGATGGACGTATGGCTGGGCCAGGTGATGGACGGGAAGTTCACCATCGCACCGCCGGCCAGCACGGCGGCGCGTTCCCACAGACGATGCAGGTTCGGGAACCGGTACCGGTCGTGATGGATGCGCTCCTCCAGCTCGGTCTGGTGCATGCCGTCCATCAGGAACACGTACAGCCGTTGCGGTGTCGGCGCCTCGTGGTCGAGCACCTCGTGCAGCACACGCCCGTCCTGCCGGGCGAGGTACACGTCGGACGACGGCGTACCGGAGGCATCGACACCTTCGATGGTGGGAAACCCGAGCGCGTGCAGCGCGGTGGGCGCGATGTCGATGGAACGCGCCGCCAACTCGTGCCGGCCGACACGCACGTTCGGACCGCTGAACCACAGTGGCGCACGCGCCTGGCGCACGTGGAGCGCACCGTGCATTCCTGGCTGGTTGCCGGCGCACCAGTCCTTCGGCGACACCGCGAGGTCGGGCGCGTTGGGCGAGTCGAAGAGCTGCGCGACGCGCTCGTACCCGAACGGGTAGGTCTGGTGCTCGGGAGCGATGAAGCGTCGCTCGGCGTGGCGGGCGTCGAACCCGGAGTCGGCCGCCGCGGCACGCTCGAGCGCGAGCGTGTTCAGCGCCAACGGATCCTGCGCGGCGATGGGGTTCTCGCCCACCACCTCGAGCACCTCGAACTGCAGCGCACCGTCGTCGTCGACGAGGCGACGGAACCGCACCATGCCGCGCTGCGACCACACCTCGTACGCACCGGTGTCGGCGTCGGCACCTCGCCAGGTGAGCACCAGGTCGACCTGGTCCCCCACCACGGGGTCGGTGAGCAGCGCCGCGATGGCACGGTCGCCCGACTCGTCCTGTTGGGGATGGAGACCCTGCCCACCCAGCCGTTCCGGTCCGTGCACGCGCATGCGGCGAACAGTACCCGTCAGGCCAGGAGGTGCACCGAGGCGTGCCAGCCCGGCAGCGCGACGGCGCCGCGATCGCTCGGCAGTTCGTCGGTGGTGAGCAACGTGCGCGCCAGCACCAGCCCGTCGGGCAGCGTGTACGACTCGGCGGTGCGGCCCATGTGCAACAGCACCAGCACGGTCACGCCGTCGAGCGAGCGCGTGTACGCGAACACCGTGGGGTGCTCGGGATCGAGGTCGCGGTACGCGCCGTGCACGAGCACCGGGTGCTCGCGTCGCAGCGCGATGAGCCGACGGTGGTGGTGGAACACCGAGTCGGGATCGGCCACCGCCGCGGCGGCGTTCACGGTGGGATGGTTCGGGTTCACCGCCAACCACGGTGTCCCGGTGGTGAAACCGCCGTGCGCGTCGGCGGTCCACTGCACCGGTGTGCGCGAGTGGTCGCGGCTGGTGTGAGCCAGGTTCGCCAACAGTTCGTCGGCGGGCACCTTGCCGGTCTCCACGAGCGTGCGCCACAACCCGCGCACCTCCACGTCGTCGTACTGCTCGATCGCCGTGAACGGGTAGTTGGTCATGCCGATCTCGTCGCCCTGGTAGAGGAACGGCGTGGCGCGTTGGGTGAGCGTCCAGGTGGCGAGCACCTTGGCCGACTTGTCACGCCACTCCGGCCGGTCGTCGCCGAACTGCGACACCATGCGCGGGTTGTCGTGGTTGGCGAGGAAGCTGGTGTTCCAGCCGGTGGTGCCGGCCACGTCGTCCATGCCGGACACGATGTGCTTGAACTGCGGCCACGTGAACGACTGCTGCCGCCAGTGGGGGTGCCCCAGGCGCACCAGGTCGAACTGGAAGATCATCGACAGTTCCTGGCGGTCGACGTCGGTGAACTTCGGGATGTCGTCCACTTCCACGCCGAACGCCTCGCCCACCGACACCGCGTCGTACGGGCCGAGCACCTCGGTGTGCATCTCGTGCAGGAACTCGTGCACCCGTGGGCCACTGGCGTACACGTACTGCGGGCGCGCCCGTTCGTCGCCCACCAGGTCGGGCAGCCCAGGCTGCTTGGAGATGAACGGGATCACGTCCATGCGGAAGCCGGCCACGCCCTTGTCGAGTCAGAACCGCATCAGGTCGTAGACCTCGCGGCGCACGGGCTCGTGCTCCCAGTTCAGGTCGGGCTGTTCCTTCGCGAAGTAGTGCAGGTACCACTGGTCGGTGGTGGCGTCGTGCTCCCACGCCGAGCCGCTGAAGAACGACGGGTAGTTGTTCGGCGGTCCATCGTCACGCCCGTCGCGCCAGATGTAGTAGTCGCGGTACGGGTTGTCCTTCGACGAGCGACTCTGCACGAACCACTCGTGCTGATCGCTCGAGTGGTTCACCACGAGGTCGATGATGAGCCGCATGCTGCGTTCGGTCATCGCGGCGAGCATGCGGTCGAAGTCGTCCATCGTGCCGAACTCGGCCATCACCTTGCGGTAGTCGCGGATGTCGTAGCCGTTGTCGGCGTTCGGACTGTCGAAGTGTGGGCTGAGCCAGATGGTGTCGACCCCCAACAATGCGAGGTGGTCGAGACGCGACGTGATGCCGTTCAGGTCACCGATGCCATCGCCGTTCGAGTCCATGAACGAACGGGGATAGATCTGGTAGACGACGGCGTCCTTCCACCACGGTGTGCCCTGGGTCATGGCCCGAGGTTAGGTCGCCTGTCCCACCCACGACACCGAGCCCCTCGACGGTGCGCTCCCCGGTTTCTGGGCGTGTTCCGTTCCGAAACGGCTTCTGGCGCTGATTCGTCCCGGACTCCGGGACGAATCCCGGCCAGATGCGCCGCCCGGCGAGGGTTCAGCGCTTGCGCAGCACGACGAGGAAGTGGTCGCCCGTGCTGCGGAAGCCCGGCCGCGACACCGTCACGTCGTCGAGCTTCGCCATCGTGCGGAACGTGCGCGAACTCCCACGGGCACCAGCGACCGATCACCGTGAACAGCGCGTGGCCGCCAGGCCGCATCAACTCACCGAGCTGTCGCGCCGTGTCGCCGAGATCGGGCACGCAGTTCAACGGCCCGAAGTTCGAGTACGCCACGTGGAACAGGGGCGACAGCGTGGTGGTGATGCCGGTGCCGCAGCCGAGGTCGATGAGGTTCGCGGGGCCGGTGGGCAGCAACCCGTCGATCTGCTGCCACACGATGTCGCGCATGCGTTGGATGAGATCGTTGTTGCCCTGCGGACCGTCCTAGGTGGGCGCCACGCTGTCGAACGCGAGCGCGGTCTCGTCGGGCATCTGCTCGAGCGCGGGTCTGGCGGGCGTGCTCACTCCGAGAGCACCGGAATGCGCAGACGCGTGGGGTTCGGATTCCGCGCAGTCACCTCGGCGGCGCGCAGATCGATCCAGCGCTGCTCGACGCGAGCGCGGTGCTCGTCGAGCGGCAGATCGGGCAGCATCGCGTGCTGGGCCCTGCTGAGGCCGGCCTCGCGACGGCGCAGGTCGAGCAGGTCGTGCAGGCTGAGGTGCAACTCGCGATAGATCTCGGTGGGGTACGTGCCGTGGAACATCATCGCCAGGTCGCCGGAGTGCGCCCAGTTGGCCTGCTCGTCGAGTTCCAGCTTCACCATCTCGTGGAAGCGGGTACCGGGCAGCGGGTAGCTGACGCTCACGCCGATGTCGTCGGGGAGCAGTTCGCTCACCAGCGCGACGGTGCTCTCGATGTCGGCCCAGGTCTCGCCCGGGTACCCGAACTGGATGAAGAAGCACGCCCGGATGCCGTGCCGGGCGAGGCCCGCTCGGGCGGTGCGGATCTGCTCGACCGTGATCTCCTTGTCCATCGCGTCGAGCACCCGCTGGCTACCGCTCTCGGCACCCAACCACACCTCGTCGCAGCCCGAACGGGCGAGCGCGTCGAGCGCCTGCTCGTTCATCAGATCGCAACGGCTCTGCATGGTGAACGGGATGCGCACGCCGGCGGCCTCCACGCGGTCGGCGAATGCAGCGAGCCAGTCGCTGCGCAGGCCGAAGATGTCGTCGGCGAACCACAGGTGGTCGGGCTGGTAGGTGCGCGCGAGATGGATGACCTCGTCGGCCACCTCCGCCGCGGACCGCATCGAGTAGCGCTGACCCCAGATGGGCTTCGCGCACCAGTTGCACGAGTACGGGCAGCCGCGGGTGGACACGAGGTTGAGCGAGAACTTGCCGTGCGCCGACACCCAGGCGTCGCGATAGGCGGCGATGTCGACCAGGTCGCGTGCCGGCTGGCCGAACACGTCGGGATGGCGCTCGATGCTGCGGCGGCCGTTGGAGTGCACGGTGCCGTCGACGAGCGTGGCGATACCGGCGATGTCGGCGAGGCTCTGGTGCGGGTCGTCGCCCGTCCACCGCGCGAGCACGTCGCGCATCGTGTGCTCGCCTTCACCGAGGAAGCACGCCTCGGCGCCGGCCTCGAGGTACACCTCGGCGTGGTCGGTGACGTCGGCCCCGCAGGCCGCCACTCGCGCGCCGGCCTCGCGGGCCATGCCGATCATGGTGATCGCTGCCTCACGCATGCGCGTGAGGCACATCTTCGACAGGAAGTTGAAGTTGTCCTCGAACAGCACCACCACGTCGGGCCGGTGTTGTTCGATCGCGGCCTGGAACTCGGACTCGTCGGCCGCGAGCATCGCGTCGAACACCGCCACGTCGAAGCCGTCGGTGCGCAGCACGGTGGCCGCGTGCAACGTGTTGAGCGGCGGGTACGGCTTCATCTTGGCGTGCTGCTTCGGGTCGAGCTGCAGGAAGTAGGAGTGAGCGAGGAGCACTTTGGTGGTCATCGGTTTCTGTCGCTCCAAGCTTCGCCCGTCGTCATCGAAGGGAGCGATGCACGTCGGCCAACCGTGCGGCAACTCGCTCCCATGACAGCACGTTACGTGATCGATCGAGGACGTCGGCACGGGGTGTCGACATCGCCTGCTCGATCGCACGCGCTGCGGCCGGGGCATCACCGACTGCGAACGTGGCGCCGAGGTCACCCACGATCGACCGATGCGGTGGGATGTCGGTGACTGCGGGCGGGCAACCACGCGACAACGCCTCGATGACCGAGTAGCCCGAGCCCTCGTGATGACTGGTCGACAAGAACACGTCGGCGGCCGAGTACCAGGCGCCAATCCGGTCGTGCGGCACCGGCGCGTGCACGTGCACACGTGTGGCCGCAGTACCGAGGCGGCCGACGGCCTCGCGCACCTGGGTCTCCAGCATGCGATCGGTGGCCAGCAAGTGCAGGTGCGCGTCGGGTTGCCGCTCGGCGATCAGCGCGAACGCCTGCACCGCCGTGAGTGGATCCTTGCCCGGCACCAACCGACCCACCCACAGCACGGCGGGGTTCCCGGCGAGCGGCACCGCTGACCCGTCGCCGTCGGGCAGCAGCGAGGCCGCCTCGAGGACGTCGAACACCGCTGCATCTGGTGCGATGACACCGGCGTCGAGCCACGGCTGCGCCTGGCCGTGATCGGCGCCGGTGAACAGGTAGGCCGCCACACCCGATCGAACCAGCCGGTGGCCCCACCGCGCCCGACCGGTGAACACCGGTTCGCCGTGGTGCTGCAGCGCCACCGGAGCAGGTACCGATCGCAGCCGGCGCAGCAGCCGTGTCCATCCCAGGCCGTGCACGTGCACCGAATCCGGACGCTCGGCGCGCACGGCGGCCACCAGCGCCGCATCCGAGGTGTGGAAGCGAACGGTCACGCCGGCGTGCGCCACCTCGGCCGGTGTGGTGCGGTGGCGTGCGTGCACCACCGTGGCCACATCGCCGCGCGCTGCGAGGGCGGCGATGGTGGCGGTGACGGTGGTCCACCGATCGAGCGCATCCGCGGGCGGCACGTCCACCACCGGCGGCATCACCATCGCCAGGCGCAGGACATCCTTCACCGCACTCGTCCCCACGCCCCGTGCGCGAGCTGTCGGGCGACGGCCGCTCGTTGCGACGTGGTGCGCGCGAACGCGGTGCGCCAGCCGGCGGTGGTGCGTTGTGACGGATCGCGCAGCACCGCAGCCTCCGACGTGCTGCCGAGCAGATCACCACCCTTGCCCAGACGGGCGAGTTCACGCTGCAGCAAGGTGGGTGGCACCACACCCGGCAGGAACCGATCGGCCGCCCACAGCCCCGGTGCGGTGAGCTGCGGCGCGATGTCGTGCAGGCAGCGATCGACGGCCTGCCAGTCGATGCCCCTTTCCGACAGGAACCACACGTCGAGCACGTTCACCGCCCGCACCTCGGCGCGCACGACGGTGGACGCGAGGTGGCCGATCACGTGGGTGACGAATGCCGCGTCGTCGAGCCGCCAGGTGCCGTCGGCGCGTCGGTGGGCGCGCCGTTCGAGGTCGAATCCCCCCGCGGTGTAGCCGTGCAGGAACTCGGTCCAGCCCGGATGCACCTCCACCCGGCCGTTGTGCGCTGCGCTCTCGCCATCGGTGCGGCCGACGCTGCCGTCGCCCCACACCAGGAACGTGTCCTCGTGGGCCGACGACGCGTGCAACTGCCAACCACCCCTGGTCAGCACGGCGCCGGCCTGCGCGCGGTGGCGCGTCGGCACCAGCAGGTCGAGATCACTCATCGGCCGGGTGTCGGGCCGCGGCCACACCGGCACATCGCCCAGCACCCCGGCGAGCACGGCGCCCTTCACCGGCACGGCCATCAACTCGGCGGCCGCGAGCAACTCGACCACCTGCGGCCCGGCCGTCCGGAACCGCTCGACCCGCGCGGCCACCTCGGCGCGTTGTTCGCGCACGTACTCCCCCACCTCGGCATCCGCTTCGTCGAACAGCCCCAGCGCGCCGGCGAGCGCGGTGAGCCCGGTGGCGAGACCGACGCGCTGCACCTCGTCGAGCGACCAGCTGGGCAGCGTCGGCGCACCGCCGCGCAACGACGCGACGACGGCCTCGACGAGTTGGCGCTGCTGTTCGCGCCAGACGGTGACGGTGGGACTGATGATCGCAGGACACTAGCCACGGGCCCCGATCCGCGAGACTGCCCGCCATGCGGATCGTGTACGTGGTGCCGGGCGGTGTGGACCCGCCCGACGGCGAACGGGTGATCCCGTTCGTGCACCACCTCGTGCGCAGCATGGCGGCGCGCCACGAGGTGGCGGTGGTGGCCGTGGGGCACGACGCCGAGCCCGGCGAGTGGACGCTGTTCGGCGCCCCAGTGGTGAACGTGCCCGTCGGCACCCACTCGAAGGCCGACATCGCGCGTGTGCTCGCCGCCGTGCCACGTGCGGTGGGCCGACTCGGGCGCCCCGACGTGGTGCACGGGTTGTGGGCGAACCTGCCCGGTCTTGCGGCCACCGCGACCGGCCGCCGGTTCGGTGCCCCGACCGTGGTGAGCGTGTGCGGCGGCGAGCTGGCCGCGGTGTCGAGCATCGAGTACGGCGGTGGGTTGCGGCGGGGCACACGCCAGTTGACGTTGGCCGCCCTCCGCGCAGCCAGCGAGGTGACGGTGGCCACCGAGTGGATGCAGCGACACGTCGCGGCGGCCGGTGGGCGCATCGGCGAGGTGGTGCCGCTCGGCGCCGACCTGGCGCACTGCTCCCCCGGCGACGCCACCACGCAACCGCATCACCTGGTGCACGTGGCGGGCCTCAACCGGGTGAAGGACCAGGACCTGCTGCTGCATGCCGTGGCACTGGCCGCCGAGGCCGAGCCGCAGCTCACGCTCGGCATCGCCGGTGGCGACACGCTCGACGGACATCACCGCCGGCTGGCGCAGAAGTTGGGCGTCGCCGAACGGGTCACCTTCCACGGCCATGTCGCGCACGACCGTCTGGCAGAGGTGGTGCGCGGCGCGGCGCTGCACGTGCTCACCTCGCACCACGATGCGGGGCCGATCGCCGTGCTCGAAGCAGCGGCGTGCGGCGTGCCCACCGTGGGCACCGCGGTGGGGCACGTGGCCGATCTGGCCGCGCTGCCCGAGCCCGGTGCCGTCGCGGTGCCGTCACGCGATCCGGCGGTGCTGGCCGCCGCGATGGTGGCCCTGTTGCGCGACCGCCCGCGGCGCGACGCGCTCGCTCACTCGGCGCAGCGCTGGGCCGAGCAGCACGACGCCGACTTCACCGCCGACTGCTTCGACGTGCTGTATCGCCGGTTGATCACCCGGCCCGACACGGCCTGAGCCGGAGGACCCTGGCGACGACCGGGCGCGCTCAGACGAGCGCCGGGACCTGGCGCTCGATCCAGCCCTGCAGGTCGGGGGTGCACTCGACGCTGGTGATGAGGCCGTACCGCGGGGCGTTGCCGTTGTGCACCACCACGTGCCAGAGCCGCTGGGTGTCGACCACGAAACGCGAGTACTTCGGCAGCGGCACGCGGCGCTCGGTGCTGGGGATGGGCAGACGGTCCTCGTCGAGATCCATCAGCAGCATGTAGCTGTCGGGGTCGTCGGTGAGCTCGATCCACGTGCGCACCACCCAGCCGGTGCCGGCCGGGTTGAAACGGTTGTTGTCGTCGCGGTGGAAGCTCCGCAGCGCCTGCTCGTGGTCCTGCGGTTCGAGCTTGATGATGCGCACTCGCCCGAAGTTCGCGCCGATGCTGTCGACGTAGGCCTTCAGCGTCGGTGCCTTCTCGGCGTTCGGGGTCCAGAGCGCGTCCTTGTCGGTCTTGCCCTTGTCCCAGAAGCCCCGGCAGTCGAGCGTGCCGTCGGCCGAGGCCAACGGGGCGAAGTTCGTGTCGCCGCCGCTCTTCCAGTCCATGTACTCGAGCGACTCCCACTCCTCGGTGGGGATCTCGCCGGCGTAGGGGGTGAGGGCGACGAACCCGGTCTCCTCCAGCGCAGGGCAGAGGTAGTGCTCGGTGCGGAGCGGGATGTCGACGCTCCAGTGCTCCTTGGTGGGCCAAAAGCTCATGGCCGAGAGCCTACCAAGGCCCGTTTTTCGCCAGAAGGGACCGAAGTCACTCAGCCCGTGGTGGTGGAGGTGGTGGTCTCGGCCGCCACGGTGGTGGGCGGCGGGATCTGCAGCACCTCGCCCAACTCCACATGGTCGGGGTCGGTGATGCCGTTCAGCGCCATCAGCGCCGCCTGGTCCACCCCGAACTTCGTGGCGATCTTGCTGAGCGTGTCGTTGGCCTGCACGGTGTAGAACGACAGCGTCGTGGTGGTGGTGACCACGATGGTGGTGGACGTCGTGGTGGTGATGAGCGCGGGCAACGTGCCGACCGACTCCGAGTCGTCGCCGCACGCCGCGGCCACCAGGGGCATCAGCACGCTGGCGACCACCATTGCTCCCAGCCGGGCACCGTTCACGGGGCGAGCATATGCGGGTTCGGTGGCCGTCGTGCATGCGGCATAGGGTCGCCGCATGACTCCGGCTCCCTACCCCGGCACCGAAGCACCCCATCGCCAGTACCACCTGGTCAGCTCGGGCGTGCGCATCGCGGTGCACGAGTGGGGCGACGAGACCGCCGAGCCGCTGTTCCTGGTGCATGGCGGCTCCGACTTCGCACGCACCTACGAGGAGTTCGGCCCCCGCCTCGCACGGGCCGGCTGGCGAGTGGTCACCTGGGATCAACGCGGCCACGGCGACAGCGAGCACGCCGCGCTCTACGGGTGGGATGCCGACATCCGCGATGCCGTCGCCGTGATGGGCAGCGTCACCTCGCGACCCGCACCGGTGATCGGCCACTCGAAGGGTGGCGCCCTGATGATCCAGCTCGCCGATGCGCAGCCGTTCCGCTTCAGCCACCTCGTGAACCTCGATGGCCTGCCGTCGCGCCGCCCGATGAGCGACGTCAGCGAACACGAGCGCACGCGCATGGTGGCGAGCGATCTGCAGGGCTGGCTCGAGCATCGCCGCACCACTGCGACGGCGGAACGCAAGCCCGGCACGCTGGAGGAGCTGGCCCACCGGCGGGCGCGGATGAACCCCCGGCTGTCGTTCGAATGGCTGTGCCACCTCGTCACGGTCGGCGCCCGCCAGGACGCCGACGGCTGGCGGTGGAAGCTCGACCCGTCGATGCGGTTCGGTGGTTTCGGCCCGTGGCGGCCGGAATGGACCGCCACCCGACTGCCCGGGCTGGGCATGCCCTTCCTCGGACTCCTCGCCGCCGAGCAGGAACCGATGGGGTGGGGCACCAAGCCGAAGGACATCGAACACCTCATCCCCCGCACGGGACGCCTGGAGGTGATGGACGGGATCGGCCACTTCGTCCACATCGAGCAGCCCGACCTCGTCGCCGGCATGGTGCTGGAGTTCCTGTCATGACCGTCACCACCCTCCTGCACAACAAGGTGCGGCTCGCGCTGCACGAATTGCGGGGCGGCAGCGGCCGGCCGCTGCTCCTGCTCCACGGTCTCGGCGAGCAGTCGCCCGCCACCGTGCCCGACCACGTCGCGGCGTGGCCCGGCCCGGTGATGGCACTCGACTTCACCGGCCACGGTGCCTCCACCGTGCCGGCCGGCGGTGGCTACTCGGCCGAGATCCTGCTCGGCGACGCCGACGTAGCGCTCGCCCACCTCGGCGAGGTCACCGTCGTCGGCCGCGGCCTCGGCGGCTACATCGCGTTGATGCTCGCCGGGGCTCGAGCCACCCAGGTGCGCGGCACGGTCATCTGCGACGGGCCCGGGTTGTGGGGCGGCCCCACGGGGCCCACGTCCACCAGCTTCGTCACCTTGCCCGATTCCGACGCCGCACCCGACCCCTACGCGTTGCTCGAGCTGTCACGCGACCTGCGTCCCCGCGACTACGCGGCGCTCTTCGCGCGACTCGCGCTCGAACACTCCGGGCTCGACGAACCGATCACCGTGGCCGCCGTGGTGCGTCCACCGTGGTTGGAGAGCGTGGCCGAGGAGATGGGCGTGGTGGAGGGCAGCGTCGAGCAGGCGCTGCTCACGTACTCCGCTGACTGACGTACGCGGCGAGCGTGACCAGTTCGTCGCGGGCGGCGCCGGCGATGGGTGCTCGCTCGATCGCGGCAACGGCCTCGGCGGTGAGTGCCGTGATGGTGGCCTCGAGGTCGGCCAGCGCGCCGGTGTCGACGATGACCTGTTGCACGCGGGCAACGTCGGCGTCGGAGAGATGTTGGGTGCCCACCAGGGCGAGCACCTCGGCCTGCGCCGGCGTGGCGGCCTCGGTGGCACGCGCCATCAGGGGCGTGGGCTTGCCCTCGCGCAGGTCGCCGCCGACCGGCTTGCCGGTGACCGCGGCATCGCCGAACGCACCCATCACGTCGTCGCGCATCTGGAAGGCGTCACCGAGCGGCAGGCCGTAGGCGCTGAGCGCCGGCAGCAGCGCGTCGGCCCGTTCGGGCGCGGCCATCACGGCGCCGAGGTGCAGGGGCCGCTCGATGGTGTACTTGCCGCTCTTGTACCGGCAGATCAGCTCGGCCTTGTGGCGGCGCCGCTCGTTGCGCACGCTGCCCACGATGTCGAGCACCTGTCCGACGTTGAGCTCGATGCGCAGTTCGTTCCAGATGCGCCACGCCGCCGGACCAGCCTCGGCCATGAGCTGGTCGGCGTACACGAACGCGAGGTCGCCCACCAGGATGGCCACGCCCTCGCCGAAGCGACGCGACTCGCCGGCCCACCCGTGCTCTTGGTGGTACCCGGCGAACACGGTGTGGGTGGTGGGGTCGCCACGACGGCTGGCCGCATCGTCCATCACGTCGTCGTGGAACAACGCGAACGCGTGCATCAGCTCGAACGCCGCGCCCGCGTCGACCACTCGCTGGTCGTCGGGGTCGCCGCCCGCGCCGACGAAACCCCAGTGGCAGAACGCCGGCCGCAGCCGCTTGCCACCCACCAGCACCAGCCGGCCGATCTCGCGCACGGGCTCGGCAAGGTCGTCGTCGAACGCCGACCAGCGGGCCTCCTCGGGGGCGAGGAACTCGCGCAGCCGGTCCTGCACCCGCGTGGCGATCACAGTGAGCGAGGGGGGCACGGCCGTGGTCACGAGGGGCAGACTAGGGGGAAAGCGAGGACGCGCGGCCTCAGGCAGGGTCGCCGAGACCGGCGACGGCTTCCTCGATCTGCAGCTTGGCGGTGCCGATGCGGTCGCGGCAGAACGCGATGAGGGTGGCGGCGCGCTGGACCTGCTGGGCCAGCACGTCGACGTCGACATCGGCGCGCTCGAGCTGGGCCAGGATGTCGTCGAGTTCGGCGAGGGCCTCGGCGTAACCGGCGGCCACCGGGGCGGACTCGGGGGTGGTCATGATGAGGTCTCCTCCACACGGCTGGTGGCCGTGCCCGTGGCGAACGTGGTGACGAGCCGGTCGCCCGGCTGCAGATCGGCGGCCGACCGCACGGTACGGCCGTCGGTGGTGCGGGTGATGGTCCACCCGCGGGCCATGGTGGTGGCCGGGTCGAGCAGGCGCACCCGTTGGGCGATGCCCTCCAGGTGGCGCTGCTCGTGATCGAGCCGTTGCGGCACCCGGCGCAGTGCGGCAGCCGAGGTGGCGGCTCGCTGCTCGGCCTGCTGCAGCGCGCGCTGCGCCGCGAGCCCCACCCGCTGCGACCGACCGGCCAACCGGTCGTCGCTGCGCGACACCGCGGTGAGCACTTGGTGGCGCAACCCCTCGGCCAGCGAGGCCAGCTCGGCGCTGGACTGCTGCACACCAAGGTCGGCGAGGTGGCGGATGCGCGACCACACCGCGTCGGTGCGCTGCAGGAACCCGGCGACGCGCTCCACCAACGCCGCGGCACACGCAGTGGGGGTCTTCAGCGCGGCGTACGCCACCTCGTCGGCGACGCTGCGGTCGATCTCGTGACCGAGGCCGGTGAACACGGGCAACGGCGACATGGCGACGGCCATCGCGATGGGCTCGGCGTCGAACGTGGCCAGCTCGCTGCGGCTGCCACCACCCCGGATGAGCACGAGCGCGTCGAGGTCGGGCTGTCGACCGAGCTCGCGCAACGCGCCGGTGATCTCGGGCACCGCCGTGGCGCCCTGCACGCGCACGTCGACGAGGCGCAGCACGAACGCCAGGCCACTGCGCTCGATCTCGTGCACGAAGTCGGCCCACGCGGCACTGTCGCGGCTGGTGACCACGCCGATGCGCAACGGCGCCAACGACAGTGCCAGCGACCGGTTGCGCTCGAGCAGGCCCGCCTCGCCCAATCGGCGCAGCACGTCGTCGCGCTGCAGGGCCAGTTCGCCGAGCGTGAAGCGCGGGTCGATGCCGCTCATCTTCAGACCCAGGGTGCCGCCGCCCGCGAAGAAGTCGAGATGGCCGTGGATGCGCACCTTCAGCCCGTCGGCCAGGTGCAGCCCGTTCTTCAGCAGCAGCGAGCGCAGCTTGTTGCGCTGCGGCGCGAAGAACTGCACGCTCACCACGGCCTTGCCGGTGTCGGTGACCTCCACCAACCGGAAGTAGGCGTGCGGGCCGCGCTCGTTCCATCCCTGGATCTCACCACGCACCCACACGCCGCCGTCGAACTGCGACCGGAGCACGCCGTTGATGGCGTCGGCCAGCTCGGACACCGAGTACGTGGGGTCGAGTTCCTCCTCGGGCTCGAACGCGAGCGCACCCTGGCTCATGGTTGCCACCACAGGCGGAAGGCAGGCGGGCCGTCGGGCTGCAGGGTGAAGTCGCCGAGCGAGGTGAACCCCACCGACGAGTAGAAGGTGAGGTTCCGAGCGTTGGTGGACTCGAGGTACACGCCCTGGCCCTCGGCGGCAGCGCGTTGCTGACCGAACCGGACCAACTGCGCGCCGATGCCCTGCCCCTGGTGCGCCGGGTGCACCGCGAGGAACTGCAGGTAGTGGAACGGCGGCTCGGGCTTGTTGGCCGCGAACGCGCCCAGCCCGGTGCCCACCGCCGTGGCGCGTTCGGCGCCGAGGAAGGCCACCATCAACCCGCCCAGGTTGGGCAGTTCGGGAAACGGCAAGGATCCGGCACCCGTGCGCCACAGCGCCACGCCGGCGAACCCGCCTTCTTCGTCGGGCACCACGTCGACCACACCGCCACCGGCGAACGCATCGACGAACAGACCCACCCACGCGGCGATGGCCTGCTCGGGCATCGTGACCCCACGGAACACCCACTGCATCATCGGGTCGTCGGCGAACGCGGCCCCGATGACGGAGCGGATGGCCACGGTGTCGGTGGCCGTCGGGTGCAGCGTGCGCGGGGTGTTCATCGGCCAGAGGCTACGCCAGCAGCCCTGCCTCGGACCCGGTGTCGAGTCCGGTGTCGAGGGCGGTGTCGACCTTGATGTGCCGTTCCTGGCGGAGCGCCTCGAGTCGCTGCAGCGGACGCTCGAGCTGGCGCCGTCGGGGGCCGGCCAGTTCGTCGACGCCGTTCACCAACGTGTCGAGCTGCTTCTTCACCTTCTCGACCTGGCCCTGGTACTTGCTCCACTGGGCGGCGAACTGCCCGAGCAGGGCGAGCATCTCGCGACTGGTCTGCTCGAGCCGGAAGTTGTCGAACGCCTGGCGGATGACGCCCAGGAACGCGAACAGGGTGAGCGGCGAGCACAGCACCACCCGTTCGCGCATCGCCTCGTCGACCAGTTGCGGCGCATGCTCGTGGATGAACCCGACGATGGACTCGTTGGGTACGAACATCAGCACGTTGTCGACCGCGGGTCGAGCGTCGACCTGCGCGTAGTCACGGCGGGCGAGCTCCTTCACGTGGCCCCGCACGGCACGCAGGAACGCCTCACGGTGCGCGGTGCGTTCGGCCTCGGTGGTGGCCTGCAACGAGGCGAGGTACGAGTCGATCGGGAACTTCACGTCCATGAACATCACGTGCTGGTCGGGCATGAAGAACGTGAAGTCGGGAATGACCCGACCGTCGCCCGACACGGCGGTGTGCTTCTGGTAGTTGACGTTGGGCAACAGCCCGGCCAGCCGGAGCACGTCGTCGGCCATGCGCTCACCCCACTGGCCGCGAGCGTTGGTGTGGGCGAGTGCTTCGCGCAGGCTGTTGGTGGTGCCGTACAGCGCATGCGTGACCTCGGCCTGGGTGCGCATCGAGCGGTCGATCTCGCCGAACTGCTGTGCCGTGTACTGGCCCAGGCGCTGCACGGCCTCGTGCAGACGACGCAGCTCGGCCTCGGTGGCCGGCGGCAGCGCAGTGGGCACGGCCTCGGCACCGGGCACGGCACGGGGACGGGTGGCCAGCACCCAGACGAGCGCAGCCACGGCCGCGACCAGCAACACCACCAGCAGGATCTCCATGCCGGTCACCCAACCAGAGGGGTGTGACAGAGTTCCCGCCGCGCCGATCTGGCGCCGATCCGTCCCGGTTTCCGGGACGAATCCCTGCCAGAAGCCGAACTGGGAAGAATCACGCCCAGATGCCTGGCAGGGCGACGGTGGGGGTCAGTCGAGGACGGCGTCGCCGGCGCGCACCTGGGCGGCGTAGGCACCGTCGAGGCGCAGCAGCTCGTCGTGGGTGCCGGTCTCCACCACGCGACCGTTGTCGAGCACCACGATGCGGTCGGCGTCGCGAATGGTGGACAGGCGGTGGGCGATCACCAGCGCAGTGCGCCCCTCGAGCGCGCCCTCGAGCGCCGCCTGCACCGCCGCCTCGTTCTCGTTGTCGAGGTGGCTCGTGGCCTCGTCGAGGATCATCACGGCCGGGTTCTTCAGCAGCAGGCGGGCGATGGCCAGGCGCTGCTTCTCGCCGCCCGACATGCGGTAGCCGCGCTCGCCCACCACCGTGTCGTACCCGTCGGGCAGGTCGGCGATCATGTCGTGGATGCGCGCACCGCGGCACGCCGCGTCGAGCTCGGCGATGGTGGCGTCGGGCTTCGCGTAGCGCAGGTTGGCACCGATGGAGTCGTGGAACAGGTGCGGGTCCTGGCTCACCACGCCGATGGCTTCACGCAGGCTGTGCTGGGTGAGGTCGCGCACGTCGTGGCCGTCGAGCAGCACCGCGCCACCGGTGACGTCGTACAGCCGCGGGATGAGGCCCGACAGCGTGGTCTTGCCGGAGCCCGAGGAACCCACGAGCGCCACGGTCTCGCCGGGTCGCACCACCAACGACACGCCCTGCAGCACGTCGCGATCGGGGTCGGTGCCGCCGAGCGCGTTGGGGGCCTCGAGCGACCGCACCGTCACATCGGCCGCGGCCGGATAGCGGAACCACACGTCGCGGAACTCCACCAGACCGGTGGGGTCGACGAGGTCGATGGCACCCGGACGGTCCTGGATGTTCTCGGGGGCGTCGAGCACCTCGAACACCCGCTCGAAGCTCACCATCGCGGTCATCAGATCGACACGGGCGTTGGTGAGACCGGTGAGCGGTTGGTACACCCGGGTGACCAGTGCGGCCAGCGCCACCAGCGTGCCGGGGCTGATGTCGCCGTCGACCACCAGCAGGGCGCCGACGCCGTAGATGGCGGCCGCGCCGAGTGCACCCACCAGGCCGAGCGCCACGAAGAACACCCGGCCGTACATCGCTGCGCGCACGCCGGTGTCGCGCACCTTCGCCGCACGACCGGAGAACATGTCGACCTCGTCGGTCTGACGGCCGAACAGCTTCACCAGCAGCGCACCGGCCACGTTGAACCGCTCGGCCATCTGGTTGTTCATCTCGGCGTTGGTGGCCATGTTCTGGCGCTGGATGTCCTGCAGGCGGCGACCCACCCGCTTGGCGGGGATGATGAACATCGGCAGCACCACCAACGCGAGCAGCGTGAGCCGCCATTCGAGCGCCGCCATCGCCGCGAGCGTGGTGACCAGCACCACGACGTTGCTCACCACGCTGCCGAGCGTGCTGGTGACGGCGGTCTGTGCGCCGACCACGTCGTTGTTGAGACGGCTGGTGAGTGCGCCCGTCTGGGTGCGCGTGAAGAACGCCACCGGCATGCGCTGCACCTTCGCGAACAACGCGACACGGAGGTCGTAGATGAGACCCTCACCGATGCGCGCGCTGCACCAACGCTGCACGATGGCGAGGCCGGCGTCGACCAGCGCGGCAGCCACCACCAGCGAGGCCAGCATCACGATGGCGCCGCGGTCGCTCTCGGGAATGGCCACGTCGATGATGCGGCGGAATGCGAACGGTGCCACCAGCTCCACCAGCGCGGCCGCCACGATGGCCGCGAGGAACAGGAAGATCATCGACTTGTACGGCCGGGCGAACTGCCAGGCACGGCCGAGCGAACGACGCTGCAGACGCTTGCCCTTCACCGCCTCGGCATCGCCGGGCATCATCATGTGGGGACCCATCCGCATGCGAACGAGGATACGGCCGACCTCCTACGATGAGCCGGTGCGCCGCATCGCCCTCCTCCTCGTGACGTGCAGTGCGTTGCTGGTCGCCTGCGGCGACGGCATCGACGAGGGCGCGAACGAAGGCCGCGGCACGCGCGGCACCATCGACGGGGTGGCACTCGGGCCACCCGAGAGCGTCGACATCACCGAACCACCCGCCACCACCGACCCCGGATTCCCCGACTTCCCCGACGACACCCGACCCGATCTGCCGCCGCTGCCCGGCGACGAGCTGTTCGACTGGGAGCCCTTCGGTGACGGCCTGGAGGACGGGTACCTCGAGGTGCCCCTCGACTGGAACGAGCCCGACGGTGACACGATCAGCCTGTACGTGGTGCGGCACCGCGCGGTCGATCCCGATCGGCGCATCGGCACGCTGCTGGTGAACCCGGGTGGGCCCGGCTTCGGCGGCAGCGGTCTGGCCTACGACGCCGAGAGGATCTACGGCCAGGACATCCTCGACCGGTTCGACATCATCGGCTGGGACCCGCGTGGCACCGGGTACAGCGAGCCGTACGTCGACTGCATCGACGACTACGACGCGTACTTCGCGCTCGACTCGTCGCCCGACACCGCCGAGGAGCGCACGGCGCTGGTGGAGGGCGCCGGCGAGTTCGTCGAGCAGTGCCGCCGCAAGAACCTGCTGCTCCTCCCGCACCTCAGCACGGCCGACTCCGCCCGCGACATGAATGCCATCCGCGCCGCACTGCAGGAGGAGCAGATCAGCTACTTCGGGTTCAGCTACGGCAGCGAGCTCGGTGCCACCTGGGCGACGATGTTCCCCGACACGGTGCGCGCCGCCGTGCTCGACGGCGCGGTCGACCCCACCGTCGGGTACTTCGACCAGAACGTGCAACAGGCCGCGGGGTTCGAAGCGGCGTTCACCACCTTCCTCGCGCAGTGCAGCGCCGACCCGGCGTGCGCGTTCCACAACGACGGCGACGCGGAGGGCGCGTTCGACGAGGTGCATGCCACCCTCGAGGCCACGCCCATCGCCGGCGACGATCCCGACCGCCCGAAGGTCACCGACGGCGTGTTGGTCACCGCCATCGCCCAGTCGATGTACGACCGTGCGATGTGGCCCGAACTCGAGCAAGCGCTCGCCGATCTGCAGGACGGCGACGGCACCGCGATCGTGGAGCTGTACGACCTGTACTACGGCTACTTCGACGGCGAGTGGGACGACGGCCTCGAGGCCTACTTCGCGATCAGCTGCCTCGACGACCCGGGCTCCACCGGGCCCGACGAGTTGTTCGCACGCGAGGCGGAGTTGGCGGCGGCAGCACCGCGACTGGGCCGCAGTTGGTTGGGCGAGTTGACCATCTGCTCCAAGTGGCTCGACGGCCCCGCACCCAGCGTCACCATCACCGGCGCCGGCGCCGGGCCGATCCTGGTGATGGGCACCACGGGCGATCCGGCGACACCGCTCGACAGCACCCGACGCATGGCCCAGGCGTTGGAGGACGGCCACCTGGTGGTGGTGGCCGCCGATCAACACACCGGCTACGGCGTGAACCGATGCGGCAACGACGTGGTCGACGCGTACCTGCTCGACCCCGACGCCCCGCTGGACGACGAGATCGATTGCACGTGACCTAGCCTGCGTGCATGCGCGGTCGTCCCCTCCTTCTGCTCGCCGCACTCACCGCCGTCGCTGCGTGCAGCAGCGGGTCGTCGGTCACCAGCGGCACGTCCACCGACGAGCCCGGCACCACCGGCCAGGCACCCGACACGTCCACCGACACGTCCGACGGCGGCGGCGCCACCGCCACCATCGAGTGGCGCGCCGACCCCGACGACCCGAGCATCGAGACCGGCGTGCTGGAGGTGCCGGTCGACCAGGACGACCCGTCGAAGGGTTCGTTCCAGCTGTACCTCGCCCGCCACCTGGCGCCGGCCGACTCGCGCACCGGCAGCCTGCTGGTGAACCCCGGCGGCCCCGGCTTCGGCGGCACCGACCTCGCGGTGTTCGCCGATCAGATCTACAGCAAGGCGCTGCTCGACTCGTTCGACATCGTGGCCTGGGACCCACGCGGCACCGGCCTCTCCGAACCGGCGCTCGACTGCATCGACGACTACGACCGCTACTACACCGGCTACGACATCACCCCCGACGACGACGCCGAGCGCCAGCAGATCATCGACCTCGCGCAGGAGTTCACCGAGCGGTGCATTGGCCAGAACGCCGACATCCTGCAACACATCGGTACGAACAACTCGGCCCGCGACATGGACGCCATTCGGCAGGCACTCGGCGAGGACCGCATCAGCTACTTCGGGTTCAGCTACGGCAGTGAGCTTGGCGCTGTGTGGGCCACCCTGTTCCCCGACACCGTGCGCGCCGCCGTGCTCGACGGCGCCGCCGACCCGAACGCCGACTTCGTCGAGTCGGGCCTGCAGCAATCGGCCGGGTTCGAACTCGCGCTCACCAACTTCCTCGCCCGATGCAGCGGCGACCCCACCTGTGCCTTCCACCACGACGGCGACGCCGAGGCCGCGTTCGACGCGCTGATGGCCGATCTCGACGAGCAGCCCATCCCCACCACCGACGGTCGGCCCGACCTCACCCGCAGCATGGCCATCACCGCCACAGCGCAGGCCATGTACAGCGACCAGCTCTGGCCGTCACTGGAAGCCGGACTCGCGGCCGCCGAGCAGGGCGACGGGGCCGGACTGCTCGACCTGTTCGACCAGTACTACGCCCGCCAGGCCGACGGCACATGGGACAACTCGCTCGAGGCGTTCCAGGTGATCTCGTGCATGGACATGCCCGAGCGGCTCACCGTGGAGGAGGACGACGCCACGGCCGCGCAGTTCGCCGAGGCGGCGCCGCGGTTCTCGCCCGGCACCACCGGCAGCTACTTCTGCACGTTCTTCCCGCCCACCGAGGAGCCGGTCGTGAGCGTCACCGGTGCGGGTGCCGGACCCATCCTGGTGATGGGCACCACCGGCGACCCGGCCACGCCGCTCGAGTCGTCGCGAGCCATGGCCGCCGCGCTCGAGGACGGCCGGCTGGTCATCGTCGACGCCGAGGGCCACACCGGGTACCTGCCGGGTTCGTGCAGCGGCGACGTGATCGACGCCTACCTGCTCGACCCCACCGGTGCTGCGCCCGACGACGGCACCGAGTGCAACTGACCCGTCACCCTTCCGGCAGCAGCGCCCGGATGCGGTGCGCCACTCGCGGGTAGCGGGCCAACAGGTCGTCGACTCGGCCGAGTTCGAAGCCTCGCCAGTCGAACGGCGGGGCCATCGTGGTGCCCACCAGTGTCCAGCCACCCGCCGAGGCCGACCCCTGCCACACGCCTCTCGGCACGCGCACCTGCGGCTGCTGACCGATCGCCACATCGGGGCCGAGCACCGGCTGTTCCACCCGACCGTCGGGATGCAGCAGCAACAGCTCCAACGGTGCCCCGGCGTACCAGTGATAGATCTCGTCGCCCTGCAGGCGGTGCAACGCCGACACCATCGGGTCGATGAGCATGAAGTAGATCGCCGATGAATGGTCGTCGCGATGCGTCTCGCGGAACAGGCCACCCTCGTGCGGCAGCGGATGCAGGCGCAGCCGTTCGGCGATGGCCAGCCCCGCCTCACGGTCGAGATCGTCGGCGAACGGGTCGGCAGCCATGGGCGGCGAGTGTAGGTGGCCGAAAACGGGCACACCGCCCGCTCGACGTGCGAGGCGGGCGGTGAGCACCTGGCGGAAGGGGTGGGATTTGAACCCACGGAGGCTTTCACCTCGCACGCTTTCGAGGCGTGTCCCTTTGGCCGCTCGGGCACCCTTCCGGGGCGGCAGGTTAGCGGCATCCGGCGGACGCGACACCGGCGCAGCAGAATCCTCAAGGTCTCGTCAGGTCGTGCCGAAAACCTGGTGATGCAAGTGGACCTGTTCGACAACGGCGCCGGCACCGGCTCGCGCCCCGCATGGCAGGTGATCGAGGCCGCGCGCCGTCGCTACCTGACGGGGCTCCTGGTGCTCGAGACCACCCCTCCCACCCACGTGTACCTGCGCGACGGCCAGGTGTACTTCGCCGAACGCACCACCGATGGTGGCCTCGGTGTCCGCCTCCTCGTCGAGGGCGTGATCACCAGGGAGCAAATGCACAAGGCAACACTCCAGGTGAGCGGCGTCGAGCACCTCGGGCGGATGTTCGAGCGCGACGAGACCATCGACCGTGAGGCCGTGGAGCTGTGCGTCGAGCTGATGACCGACGACGTGCTCACCCACGTGGCCGACACCGAGGTGGCCGCGTGGAAGATGAAGATGTACCAGCGGCACCCGAGCGGTCTCGACCGCTGGCTGCCCACCCGCGTCGAGGTGATCACCCATCTGGTGGACACCCCGGCCGCGGCCGATCCGGAGGCCGAGGTCACCCCCGCCCCGGCCCCGCGGCCGCGACCCCAACTCGCACCGCCGCCCATCACCGCCGAGGTGAAGATGCCGCCGCCGGTGGACCCCACCCCCACGGCACCGATGCCGCGCCCGATGATGGATCCCACCCCGGTGGCGATGCCGTCGATGGAACTGCCGGTCGTCGGCCTGCCGTCGTCGGAGGTACCCGTGGTCGATCCGGCCGCTGCCGCGCCACGGCCGTTCGTGCCCGAGGAGACCGACGTCGTGGAGCACCACGAGGCCGCGGTCGACCCCGACCCGACCCCGGTGGCGCCCGATGCCACCCCGATCGGATTGGCCCCGGCCGCCATGGACGCCCTGATGTCGGGTTCCATCAAGGACGAGGTCGCCGACGCGGTCCGCCGCGCCCTGGCCAGCATCGACCACTGAGTTCGCTC
The DNA here is from genome assembly GCA_005778215.1 of Actinomycetota bacterium. GTDB lineage: Bacteria > Actinomycetota > Acidimicrobiia > Acidimicrobiales > Ilumatobacteraceae > UBA668. Next base: position 25,547 of record SXKB01000194.1, read on the forward strand.
AGCGGCGGCGGGCGGCGAAGAACGCTTTCAGCAACGCGCCACATTCGTCGGCCAGCACCCCGTGTGACACGGGCGGCCGGTGGTTGAGGCGTTCGTCGGCGCACACCTCGTACAGGCTGGCCACGGCGCCGGCCTTCGGGTCGGCGGCCCCGTAGACCACCCGCCCGATGCGGGCGTTCACCAACGCGCCGGCGCACATCACGCACGGTTCGAGCGTGACGTACAGCGTGCAGTCGAGCAGGCGCCAGTGGCCCACCACCGCCGCTGCATCGCGCAATGCCAGCACTTCGGCATGGGCCGTGGGGTCACCCGACAGCTCACGCTCGTTGTGTCGCCGGGCGATCACCTCGCCGTCGCGCACCACCACGGCACCGATGGGCACGTCGCCGTGGGTCTCGGCCGCGACGGCTTCCTCGAGGGCGAGGCGCATCGCGGCAGCATCGTCGACGGCGGGCATGGGCCGCATCGTAACGACCGCCTGGGTCGTGCACGCGGGCACGGAATGTTGCGCCGGGCGCAACATTCCGTGCCCACACGTGGCGGAGGGGGTGGGAGTCGAACCCACGGAAGGTTGCCCTTCACACGCTTTCCAAGCGTGCCGATTCGGCCGCTCTCGCACCCCTCCCGGGACGGTCGGAAAGGGTAGCGGTCGCGGCAGGGAATGTCGCCAGCGACGCGAAGCCGATACGATGCCGTCATCACCCGTCGGGTGAGGTGACGGTCGGGCCCTGTGCGACGTGCGTCCGGGAATCAGGTCAGGACCGGGAGGTAGCAGCCTTCAACGGTGCCGCTCGTGTGCCGCAGGCCACCTGGCCGTCACCTCAGCCGGCGGGTGGTGCCAGTTTTCGGGCCAGCTTCTCGGCCCGGTCGGCCAACTGCGGCGCCCCCAGCGACTCGGCGAGCGCCCGGAAGCCCGGTGTGGGGCCACGCCACTCCCAGTCGTCGACCGTGCCCACCGGCACGTCGAGCGCCACCGTGGCGATCACCTTGAACAGCAGCGCGTCGTCCATCTGCTCGCGCAGCGTGCGCGCCAGCTTGTCGGCGCCACGCAGCGGCAGCCCCCAGTCGGCGGCGTCGGCCGGGACGGCCTCGATGGTGCCGAACTTCGACAGCACGGCGGCGGCGCTCTTCGCGCCCCATCCGGCGAGGCCCGGGTAGCCGTCGGCCGAGTCGCCCACGAGGGCGAGATAGTCGGCGATCGACGACGGCGGCACACCGAACTTGGCGGTCACGGCGTCCTCGTCGACCACTTCGTCCTTCCGGCGGTCGTACTGCACCACCCTGGTGCCGCGCACGCACTGGCCGAGGTCCTTGTCAGGGGTGACGATGCGCACCTGCTCCACCCGGGGATCGGCCTCGGCCACCTTCGCGGCGGCACCGAGGGCGTCGTCGGCCTCCCACTGCACCATCGCCCACGTGGTGAAACCGGCGGCGACGCACAACTCCTCCATCACGGGGATCTGCGCCAGCAGCACGGGATCCATGCCGTCGCCGTTCTTGTACCCGGCGTACAGGTCGTTGCGGAAGCTCTCGATCACGTGGTCGCTGGCCACTCCGACATGGGTGGCACCCTTCTGCACCAGCTGCAACGTGCTGTTCACCACCCCGATCGCGGCATCGTTCGGACCCGGGTCGCCGTGGCGCATCACCATGCCGAAGTGCTGGCGGAACAGCTCGTAGGTGCCGTCGATGAGGTGGACCTGCATCGCCCGCACCGTAGCCGCGATCAATCTGTAAAGGATTGTGCAAGACGCGCCGATACCACTGCGTGGCGAAGGAGCAGCAACCCCGCATGGGGCAGGCAGGAAACCCGGAGGGCCGGCGATGAGCGCGCCCGAGTCGAACAACAACGGACTGTCGGCATCGATGACCGAAGTGCTCGCGACCACCATCGCGGCCGTGGTCGAGCGACAGCTCGAACAGTTCGCCGCTGCGATGACGCAGCAGGTGGAACACACCAAGACCGAGCTCCGCCAGGAGTTCTCGGCACAGATCGCCGCCGTCGGGCGACAGCTCGAGAGTGGCCAGCAGAGCAGCGAGGCGTACCAGAAGGCGTTGCAGACCGCCCTCGAGGACCGCCTGGCCGATTTCGCACAGCACCAGCACCGCCGCCTCGCCGAGGTGGAGAACCGGATGATGGAGATGCCGGCCCTCACGGAGGGCGGCAACGTCGACCCGGTGGAGCTGGCCAACCTGCGCGATCAGATCGACCAGCAGAGCGCCGCCGCCCACGCTCGCATCGACGAGCTGCACAAGGCCACCCGCCGCTTCGACGAGCAGGCCTCGGCGCTCGTGCAGCACGTGAACGACACCACCATCGCCCTTGCCAAGCGCATGGACGAGGGCAACCAGGCCCTCGCCACTGCGGTCGAGGAGCGCCTCGCGTTCGTGCGGTCCACCCTCGAGGCCGTCGGCCCCGAGGTGCAGCGCCAGCTCACCGAGCACGCGACGATGACCACCCAGCGCATCGACTTCACCGAGCACAAGGTCACCGACCGCATGCTCGCCATGGAAGACCGCATCAACGAGGCGAACGGCACCAAGCTGGCACACCTCGAGGCCACGGTCGGTCGCATCGGCGCCGGTTTCGACGACGCCATCGGTGCCCTGTCGCAGCGCATGCTCGAGCTCGAGAACCGCTTCTACGAGGCCAACGACCGCCTCGACGCACTCACCGCCCAGGTGGCGAAGGTGGACGAGAAGGCGATCAACGAGGTGCGCGAACAGCTGTCGGCCGCCGTCGGCGAGGCGATGCTGGTCCGGATCGAACTGGATCGCATGGCCGCCACCACCGACGAGAAGATCGACAAGGCCACGCTGCGCATGGCCGAGATCGAAGCCCAACTGGCCGACGAGATGGACGTCAGCGCCGCAGTGCAGTTGGAGCGTCTGGAAGAACTCGAGCGAGCGATCGTCGAGCTCAACCCCGACCAGTTCGTCCGCAAGTCCGATCCGAACGCACGCCCGGGCGCACTGCCCAGCCCCAACGGGATCCCGAGCACCTCGCTCGACACCGGATCCCACGCCGGGGTCCCGGCGAGCGACCCGACCACCTCATCCGAACACAGTCTGTCGTCGTTCTGACGACCGACTGACGAGCCCTCCGTAGCGGGAGACGGGCAACATGGCACTCTTCACAGGAAAAAAGGACCAAGGCGTCGCACCCCCCGAGGGTGAAGCCGCGGCCGAATGCATGAAGGTGGGTCAGGCCCTCGTCGAGGCCGGCCACCTCTCGGCCGAGCACCTCGCCGAAGGGCTCGCCCAGGCGAACGGCGACCTGCTCGCCTTCCAGGACATGGTGATGAGCCGTTGGACCGTGGGTCGCAACGAGGTGGCCCTGGCCGTCTCGGCCGCCACCGGCATCCCGGCCGTCGACACCAAGAACATCGTCATCTCCGACGAGATCAAGGGCATCTTCCCCGAAGCCCTCGTCCGCAAGCAGTGCGCGCTGGCCGTGGCCGCCGAGGGCGACACGCTGATCGTGCTGCTCTCCGACCCGTCACCGAGCCGCAAGCAGGCCATCGAGGCCGAGGCCAAGCGACCGGTCAAGTACTTCATCGCCGACCCGGTCACGGTGCGCACGTTCATCGACGCGATGTACCGCGCCGATGCCGACATCGACCGCATCGTGTCGTCGATCGACCTCCAGGACGACCAGGCGAAGCTGGCCGCACAGGCCGCCGAGGTGAGCCTCGACGACCAGGCCCCGGTCATCCAGCTCGTGAACCGCATCGTCAGCCAGGCGATGCGCGACCGTACGTCCGACATCCACATCGAACCGCTCGACGACAAGGTGCGCGTGCGGTTCCGCATCGACGGTCACCTCGTCGAGGCGTTCAGCCTGCCCCACGGTGTGCACGCCGCACTGACGAGCCGTCTGAAGATCATGTCGGGCATGAACATCGTGGAGAAGCGGCGCCCGCAGGACGGCCAGTTCTCCACCACCATCGACGGCAAGGACGTCGACGTCCGCGTGGCCAGCGTGGCCACGGTGTTCGGCGAGAAGATCGTGATGCGAATCCTCGACAAGTCGAGGTCGATGATCGGTCTGTCGGAGCTGGGCTTCCCCCGCGAGACGTACCTGCACTACTCGAAGATGATCCACTCGCCGTTCGGCATGGTCATCTGCGCCGGCCCCACCGGCGCCGGCAAGACCACCACCCTGTACGCCTCGCTGCTCGAGGTGAACTCGGCGGGCAAGAACATCACCACGGTCGAGGACCCGGTCGAGTACGTGTTCCCGGGCATCAACCAGATCCAGACCAACGACCAGGCGGGCCTCACGTTCGCCACCGGTCTGAAGGCCATCCTCCGTCAGGACCCCGACGTCATCCTCGTGGGTGAGATCCGTGACGCCGACACCGCACGCATCGCCGTGCAGTCGGCCCTCACCGGTCACCTCGTGCTGTCGTCGCTGCACGGCACCGACAGCGTGGCCGCACTGCACCGCTTCCTCGACATGGGCATCGAGGCCTTCCTCATCGCCTCGTCGGTGGTGGGCGTCATCGGTCAGCGTCTGCTCCGCCGAGTGTGCGACTCCTGCAAGGAGCCCTACACCCCGGGCGCCGACGAGCTGGCCGTGTTCCGTCAGCACAGCGGCGGCAGCGAGAAGAGCACCTTCTACCGCGGCGCCGGCTGCAACTTCTGCGCCGGCACCGGGTACCGCGACCGCATCGGCGTGTACGAGCTGCTGCGCATCACCCCCGAGCTCCGCCGACTCATCGTCGGTTGGGCCACCACCGAAGAACTCCGTCGACTCGCCGTCGCCCAGGGCATGCGCACGATGCTGCGCGAAGCCATGGCGCTCGTCGAGAACGACGTCACCACCATCCCCGAAGTCGTCCGCACTCTCTTCGCCAGCTAGGAGCCCATCATGCCCAGGTTCGCCTACGCCGCCATCGACGCCAATGGTGCGTCCGTGGAAGGTGTCACCAAGGCCGACACGATCGGCGAAGCACGAGCACACCTGCTCGACCAGAGCCTGTATCCGGTGAAGATCGAGGAGAAGCGCGGCGCGCTCTCGCTGGAGCTCACCAAGGAGAAGGTGAAGAAGAAGGAGTTGATGCACTTCACGCGTCAGCTCGCCGTCTTCGTGAAGGCCGGCATCCCCCTCACCGAGGCGATGGAGATCATCGGTGACGAGACCACCGACGTGGCCCTGCAGCGCACCATCTCGCACATGGTGGAGGAGGTCCGCAACGGCGGCACCCTCTCCGGCGCAGCTGCCAAGCACCCTGAGGCGTTTCCGATGTACTACATCGGCATCCTCGGTTCCGCCGAGCTCACCGGCAAGCTCGACGAGACCCTCGAGAACCTCGCCGGTTACCTGGAGCGTGAACTCGAGACCCGTTCGAAGGTGGTCTCGGCGCTCTCGTACCCGGGCGTCGTCATGGTGCTCGCCGTGTTCACGGTCGCCGTGCTCGCCGGCTACGTGCTTCCACAGTTCAAGCCGCTGTTCGAGGAACTCGACGCAGACCTGCCCTTCGCCACACGGGCCCTGCTCTTCGTCGCCACCTTGTTCAGCAGCCTCTGGTACATCCCGTTCACGATCGGTGGCCTGTTCACCGCGTGGATGGTGTGGATGTTCAAGTCGCCGGCGGGCAGGGATTTCAAGGACCATCTGGTCCTCAAGCTCCCGATCATCCGCGGGATCATGGAGTACTCCATCCTCGAACGCTTCTGCCGCATCCTCGGCGCCATGGTGAAGGCCGGCGTGCCGCTGCCCGATGCCATGAAGACGACCACGGAGGCCACGAGCAACGTGGTGTTCCGCGAGCGGTTGGTGGAGGCCCAGCTCGAGATGATGGAGGGCGGTGGCTTCGCCAAGCCGCTGGCTCGCACCGAGCTGTTCCCGGGTGCCGCCCGCCAGATGTTCAAGGTGGGCGAGGAGACGGGCACGCTCGACGAGCAGCTCGAGGTGGCCAGCCTCTACTTCGACCGTGAGCTCGAGAGCCGCATCAAGAAGTTCACCACGATGTTCGAGCCGCTGATGATCGTGTTCGTCGGTCTCATCGTGGGCTTCGTGGCCATCGCCCTGGTGCAGGCCATGTACGGCGTGATGAACGGCCTCAAGGAAACGGCCTGACAGTACGAGCGGAAAAGTGCGGCGAGGGCGCCCCCGATGACGCCCTCGCCGCTCCGCACACAGGCCCTCGCGTTCGGGGCACTGCCGACGGTCCTGTGAACCTGTCTCGGTGATACCTCGCCGCAGGCGATCGGTCCTAGGGCCGAACGTCCTACGCTCGGCACATGGTCACCGATCGCACCGATCTGCCGCTCGTCCCGCTGCCCCGCCAGGTCGAATGGCACGACGGCCGGTTCGAGATCGCCACCGACACCTGTGTGGTCGCGGGTGACGACCCGGTGGTGCAGCGCATCGCTGCGCAGCTGGCCGACGAGCTCGGCGACGCGCTCGGGCATCGGCCCGACGTGGTGTCGACGGGCGACGGCATCGCCCTGCAGGTGCATCCCGGCCGCGCCGACCTCGGCGCCGAGGGGTACGAGCTGTTCGTGGCCACCGACGGGGTGGGCATCGTGGCCGCCACCGCGCACGGCGTGTGGAACGGCACCCGCACCCTGTTGCAGCTGCTGCCGGCGTTGCCCGCGGTGCACATCGTCGACGCCCCGCGGTTCGAGTGGCGCGGGGCGATGCTCGACGTGGCGCGCCACCCATCGACGGTGGACGACGTGCTGCGGTTCATCGAGCGCATCGCGCAGTGGAAGCTGAACCGCCTGCACCTGCATCTCACCGACGACCAGGGCTGGCGGATCGAGATCCCCGACTGGCCGGCCCTCACCGCCGTGGGTGGCGCCACGGCCGTCGGCGGCGATCCGGGCGGCTGGTTCTCGCTGGCCGACTGGGCACGCATCGTGGCCCACGCCGAGCGCCACTTCGTGACCGTGGTACCCGAGGTCGATCTGCCCGGGCACACCAACGCGGCACTCGCCTCGGTGCCCGGGCTGAACCCCGGCGAAGTGGCGGTGGCGCCCTACACGGGCATCGAGGTGGGGTTCAGCACGCTGCGGCTCGATCTGCCGCTCACCCGCCGGTTCGTGGGCGACGTGCTCGGCACGTTGGCGGCCATCACGCCCGGCGACCATCTGCACATCGGCGGTGACGAAGCGCACTCCACCGACCACGCCGACTACGTCGCGTTCATCACGTTCCTGCAGGGCGAGGTGGAGCGGCTGGGCAAGCGGATGATCGGATGGGAGGAGATCACCGCCGCCCCGTTGCAGCCGCACACACTGGTGCAGCACTGGCTGCGGGCCGAGACCGCGGGCCGCGCCCCGCACGACAACCGGTTCGTGATGTCACCGTCGGCGCACACCTATCTCGACATGAAGCATCACGCCGACGATCGTCTCGGTCGTCGCTGGGCGGGCATGATCGACGTCGATGCTGCCTACGGCTGGGACCCCGCCGCGCTGGTCCCCGGTGTCGACGACCGTCGCATCGCCGGCGTGGAGGCGCCGCTGTGGACCGAGAAGGTGCGCACGTTCGACGAGGTGCAGTTGCTCACGCTCGATCGGCTCGCGTGCCTGGCCGAGGTGGGGTGGACCCCCCAGGCCGCCCGGCAGTGGCACACGTTCCGGCCGCGGCTCGATGCCGCCGTGCGACGACTGGAGGCCGGCGGCGTGCCGGTCTACCGATCGTCGCTGCTGGCCGCTGCCCAGGCGTGAAGGTCGTCGAGCGAGAGCTCCTCGGTGATGTCGTGCGCGACGAACGTGGCCGGCGCAGGGGTCACTGCGGGACGCGGCATCCGGTCGGGCTTCGTCGGCACCGGTGACGGCTCGGGCTCCGGCACGAGTTCGGGCTCGGCGTCGCCCTTCGCCGCGGCGGCAGCCTCGGCCTCGGCCTGCTTGCGCGCCTCGTCCTCCTCGTGCTCGCGTAGGGCGCGGGGCAACAGCAGCAGCATGCACAGCAGGCCCGCCGCCCCGCCGATGAAGAACGGACTGTGGGTCATCTGCAGCAGGCGGCCGAACTGCGGGATGGTCCACGTCGGCTTGCCCACGATGTCCTCGGGCATGATGTGCCACGGGTCGGCGTAGCGCCGGTTGTCGCCCTTGGTCATGAACGACCCGTCGTCGCGCTGGGCGAAGATGCGGTGCACCACGAAGCTGCCCTCGGCGGGATCACCCTCGGGGATGCGGAAGACGATGATGTCCCCGATCTGCGGATCGTCGATCGCTCGAACGACCAGCGAGTCGCCGATGTGGTACACCGGCTCCATCGAGGCGCCGGTCACCATGATGAACCGGGTGTGGCCGCCCAGCGCGGCGGGCCACAGGTTCCACGCCAGCACACACACCAGACCCAACAACAGCAGATCGAGCACGTCGTGCAGCACGTGACGCTTGCCGGTGGCGTGCGCGGTGATGTGCACGTGCGGCGCGTGGTGCGCAGGGGACTCGATCGCGATGGTCATGGTGTGTGGGTCATGGAACGGGTGCGGTGACGAAGAAGTTCGAGTAGCGGAGGGCGGTGCCCTCCTCCTGGTACAAGCCGGCCCTCGTACCGGTGGCCTGCGAGGCCTGGGCGGCGGTGAGGGTGTAGGTGAGCACGATCGTGCCGTTCAGGCGCACCGTGAGGTTGTTGCCGATGCGGGTGAACCGCACGACCTGCGAGACGTTGGGGGTGATCGCCGCGCTGGCGAGCACCGTGTAGTTGGTGTTGCGCACGAGGCGGATCTGCAGGGTGCCGGGGCCGACGATGACGGCGGCGAGGTGCTCACGCCGCGAGCCGTTGTGGCTGAGCGACACGCCGCCGGCGCGGTTGGCGCCGTTGGAGTGTTCGACCGTGGCCTGCACCGTCACGAAGGCCGAACCGACCTCGATGGTGGCCGTCGCGTCGTCGTGCCGGGTGCGGACCCGGCCGTTGCCGACGATGGTCCACTCACCGGAGTCGGCGTTCCAGAGTCCGTTCCCGCACTGCTGCGGGCGCTCGTCGAGGTTGTTCCCCGTGGGACCACCGGTCGTGAACGTGTCACAGCCGATGGCGGTGGGCGCGGTCGTCGTGGTGGTGGGCGGGATGGTCGTGGTGGTGGTCGGCGGCAGCGTGGGCGGCCGCTGATTGCTGTCCACGGCCAGCAAGGTGTCGGGACGCAGACCGAGAGTCGCGGCACTGGCCACCCCGAGCGTGGCGAGGAACGAGATCGTCAGGACGACGATCAACGTCCGGCGCGCACGGGGCACCGAGTGCCGCGACCCTGTCTGCACGGTTCAAGGTCCTGATCAGCCCGCGATGACGAGCGACATGCCCTCGACCGCAGCCGCGCTCACGCCCGCCGGGATGTTGATCGAGAAGGTCGTGCCGGCGCCCATGCTCAGGTTCGAGGACTGGCTGGCGAGCACGGTGCCCGCACCGTCGCGCAGCGTGACGGTCGCGATCTTGCCGCTGCAGCCGTTGTCCACATTGCCGAAGTTGACGGCAGTCACCTGGCTGGTGCCGGCGCTCTGGACGTACTGGGTCGTGTAGCCGACGTCGATGCCGTCGGTGTCGCACGAGGCGACGACATCGTCGCCCGAGCCGAGCGAGTTGCCGGTGAACATGCCGAGGCTGGCTGCCGAAGCGCCTGCCATACCCGCCACCAGCACGCTCGCCACACCGGCGATGACCACCTTACGCGGAATCTTCATTGCTGTTCCTCTTTCGTTGTCACACCACCCCGTTTGGTGGCGAGTGAATGTTCGGCACAACCCCTCAGTTCTTGAGTCGAAATTGATCTACGGGATGCGAATTTCTTGATCTGGAAAATCTTGATACGACCCGTAGCAAGTTTTCTGCGCCGGGGTAATCTGCAGGCATGGCGTTCGATCCGAAGAAGTGGACCCTGAAGACCAACGAGGCCTTCGCCGCGGCCATCGACCAGGCGAAGTCGCTCAGCAACCCCGAGCTCACCCCCGATCACCTGATGGCGGCGCTGATGCGCCAGGCCGACACCATCGTGCCGGCCGTGCTGGCCAAGTTGGGTCTCGCACCCCTCATGGTGCGCAACAAGGCCGACGAGGCCGTGGCCAAGCTGCCCAAGGCGTACGGCGGCAGCGAGCCGCGCATGAACCGCGAGCTCGACAACGTGGTGCAGAACGCCACCGCCTACCAGAAGGACCTGAAGGACGACTTCCTGTCGGTCGAGCACCTGCTCCTGGCCATGAACCAGCGGCTCGGCGTGGGCAGCGAGGAGCTGCTGCAGGCGCTGAAGGAGGTGCGCGGCAGCCACCGCGTCACCAGCCAGAACCCCGAGGAGTCGTTCGCCGCGCTCGAGAAGTACGGGCAGGACCTCACCCAGCGCGCCCGCGACGGCAAGATCGATCCCGTCATCGGTCGCGACGACGAGATCCGTCGGGTCATCCAGGTGCTCAGCCGTCGCACC
>SXKB01000195.1 GCA_005778215.1 Actinomycetota bacterium
ATCGGTGTTGACGGCGATGAACTCCACGCCCTTCAACCCCGCGTCGATCATGCGGTTGACGGCGTTGACACCGCCACCACCCACGCCGATCACCTTGATGACGGCGAGATAGTTCTGGGGAGCGGCGGCCATCAGCGGCACCTCCGATGTTCGATGTGACGAAGTTCGTTGTGATGGAAGAAATCAGTCTGCACGGCCCTACCTGCTGGTTGGGATGGATCGTAGCGTCCGAGGTGCGCCGGAACGGTGATACGCGGCCTCAACACCCCGGCACGGAACCCATCTCGGCCGTCGAGACGTCGAGACTGCAGACACCGGACAGACCGTCGCCGTTGCGCATCTGGTACAGCAGCCGTGCCAACTTGTCGTCGAGCTGGCTGTCGTCACCCAGTCGCACCTCGATCTCGGCGGGGTCGTCGTCGTCCGGACTCTCGAGCATGAGGGTGAGCGCACCGTTGGTGACGTCGACCCCGATGGAGTTGGTGATGGCCCGGACATCGGGCGGCAGCGCGAGGACCAGCTGACCGGCGGAGGCGTACGGCGCCCCGGCGAACTGGCCACGCTCGGTGTCGGGGTTGTCGCCGATGATGAGCGGGTAGGCGATGGGGATGCCGTCGATGACGTCGAGCACACGGCCCTCCACGTCGATCACCCGGAACCTGCCGTCGGCGCCCTGGAAGGTGGCGACCGGGCGGCGCTCGCGGATGTCGATGCGCACGGTGTGCGGGAAGTCGGTACGCACCCGCGCACGCTCCACCCACGGCACGGCTTGGAGCGCCGTCTCGGCCGCACCGGTGTCGACCAGCAACACCGGCTCTCCCTCGATGCTGGCGATGACCTCCGCCAGCACCTCGGGGTCGGTGTACACCGCACCCTGCACCTCGACCTCGCGCACGTCGAAGATGGGCGAGGCCACGACGGCGATGGCCGCGACCACGAGCAGCACGATGGCACTGGCGACGCTCACCCAGATCAACCGGCGGCGGCCCTCGGCGCGACGGTTGGCGATGCGGCGTGCCCGGATGCGCGGGTCCATCCCGCCACCGGCGCTGCCGGCGTTGGGTGCGGGCTGAGTAGCGGGTCCGTCGTCGAGGTCGCCGATGACCACGGTGGACCGCTCGCCGGGTTCGTCGTCGTCGAGGTACACCGCATCGGGCACCTCCTCGTGGTCGATGACGATGGTCTTGCGCGGCAGCTCCGGACTGCTCGGTGCGGCGGTCGGCGCAGCGGACGCCGGTTCGGCATCGGGCTCGGCGACCACCGCCACTTCGATGTCGTCGCCCTCGAGGTCGGGGTCGTCGACGTCCGACTCGTCGTCGGTGGCCGCGATGGCCTCCGCCTCGCCCAGGCCGAGCAGTCGGTCGATCGACGGATCGTCGAAGTCGTACCCCTTCTCGGGCGGAGTGTCCTCCTTCGAGAACGCCACCATCAGTTCGTCGAGCACGGTGTCGGGCACGCGCTCGGGATCGTGGTCGGGTTCGTTCACAGCAGCACCCCCTCACGGTGATCGGGTTCGACATCGGCGAACCCCACCAGTCGTACCTCACTGCGGAGCAGGAAACCGGTCTGCTCGTACACCTCGGTGCGCACATGCTCCATCACGGCGCGCACGTCGGCCGCCGTGGCGCCGTGCTCGGCCTGCACGAAGTTGGCGTGCTTCTCGCTCACGCACGCGCCGCCGATGCGGAACCCGCGCAAGCCGAGCCTGTCGATGAGTTGCGCAGCGGCCAACTCGCCCGGGACGGGGTTCACGAACACCGAGCCGGCGTTCTGACCGCCCGGCTGGTGCTCACGACGCCAGCGCACGATGTCGGCCAGCATGTGCTCGGCCGCGACGGCATCACCCTCGTGGAGCACCAGTGTCGCGTGCAGCACCACCTGGTGGTCGGCGAGATCGGAGCCTCGGAACCGCAGGTGCAGCCGCGCCGCCTCGACCTCGACGTCGTGCCCCGAGTGCAGATCGACCACACGGGCCGAGACCAACGACGCCGCCATGTCGCTGCCGTGGCCACCGGCGTTCATCCGCACCGCACCGCCGATGCTGCCCGGCACGCCCACGGCCCACTCGAACCCGGTGAGTCCCAACGCTGCAGTGCGGCGCGCCAGCACCGGCAGTGCCACCGCGGCGCCGGCCACCACGCGGGTGCCCTCGATCTCGACGTGATCGGCCAACGCCACCAGCGACACTGCGATGCCGGGGAACCCGGCGTCGGCCACCAGCAGGTTGGAACCCCGGCCCACCACCAGCACCGGGAGGCCCGTGGCGCGCGTCGCATCGGCCACCTGGCGCAACTCGTCGCCCGATCGCGGCGTGGCGAACACGGCCGCCGGCCCACCCAGCTTGTAGGTGGTGTGGGGCGCGAGCGGCTCGTCGGCAACGGCGAACCCGCCGAGCATCGCGAGCGCCTGCTGCTGTTGGTCGCGCAGATTCACGTGGACCGCTGCCGTTGCTCGACGCGGAGTTCGGCCCGGCGCGCCTGCACCTCGTCGGGCAGCGTGGCGATGTCGCCGCACCCCATCGAGATGCACACGTCGCCGTCGCCGAGGCGCCGGGCGAGGTGATCGACCAGGTCGGCGCGGCGAGGCAGCCAGACCAGCGGGGTGTCGGGGTGGGCGTCGAGCACGGCATTCACCACGAGCTTCCCGGTGACGCCGGGGATGGGCGCCGTGCCCGAGGGGAAGATGTCGGTGAGCACCACCAGATCGGCGTCGACGAACGCGTCGCGGTACTCCTGCCACATCACCGCCATGCGGTTGAAGCGGTTCGGTTGGAACACGGCGACCACGCGCTTCCAGCCGTCACCGCTGCCCTTCGCAGCGGCGAGCACGGCAGCGATCTCGTTGGGGAGATGGGCGTAGTCGTCGACCAGGGTGGCGCCGCCGTCGACCGCACGGATGTCGAAACGTCGCGCCACCCCACCGAACTTCGACAGGGCGGCCGCCGCATCGTCGAACGGCACACCGATGCTGTACGCCATGGCCAGCGCACCGGTGGCGTTGCGCACGTTGTGGATACCGCGCAAGGGGAGCGACACGCTGCCGAGCAGCCGGCCGTGGTGCACCACGTCGAACGTGAACGCGCCACCGGACGGCTCGATGTTGGTGGCCACGAAGTCCGCATCGGGCGACGTGCCGTACGTGATGGCGCCGTGCTTGGCGGCCAGCACCGCGCAGCGCGGATCGTCGAGGCACAGCACCTTCGGCCCGGGCACCTGCCCCAGGTAGGTGTCGAAGCCGTCGATGATGGCCTCGTAGGTGCCGTAGTGATCGAGGTGGTCGATCTCGACGTTGGTGAGGATGGTGCCGTGCAAGGGCAGCTCGAGATGCGTGCCGTCGCTCTCGTCGGCCTCCACCACCAACCACTCGCTGCCCGTCCACTGCGCGCCGGTCCCCATGTCGGTGACGTCGCCGCCGATGACGAAGTTCGGGCGCGCCCCGGCCTGCGACAGGATGAGCATGAGCATGCTCGTGGTGCTGGACTTGCCGTGGGTGCCGGCCACCGCCAACGACTTCGCCTGTGCGCAGATGCTGGCGAGCATGCCCGAGCGGTGCAACGACGTGACCCCCACCTTCGCCGCCTCGTCGAGTTCGATGTTGCGGGCCGGGATGGCGGTGGAGTAGGTGATGGCGTCACGGTCGTGCACCAGCGACCGATCGTGACCGACTGCCACACGCACACCCGCAGCGCGCACCCGGTCGAGCACACTGCGTTCACGGATGTCGCTCCCCGTGACGTCGTGACCCATCTCGGCCAGCACGATGGCGATGGCACTCATGCCCGGGCCGCCCACCCCGACGACGTGGTACTTCCCGGGAACCGACAGATCGAGCGGTGCGACGGGCTGGGTCATCGGGCACTCCCTTGTGCGGCCACGCGCTCGACCAGGGCCACGAGCGCACCGCTGCGGTGCACGGCACCCGCTTCGTGCGCTCGGTGCGCCATCACGGCCAGCCGCGCCGGCTCGGCGACGAAGCCGTCGATCTCCCGCACCAGACGTTCGGCAGTGAAGTCGGGCTGCTCGATCAACAGCGCCGCGCCCTGCTGGGACAGCACCTTCGCATTGTCGACCTGGTGGTTCTCGGCCGCATCGGGCCACGGCACCACGATGGCGGGCGCACCCACGGTGGCCAGCTCGGCAATGGTGCCGGCGCCACCACGGGTGACCATCAGGTCGGCCGCGGCATAGAGCTGCGGCATGCGGTCCTCGTACCCGATCACGCGGTACAGGATGCCCTCTGCGCCGTCACGAGCGGGCGCGGCCTGGTCCAGAAATCGGTCACCCACCACGTGGTGCACCGCAAGGTCGCGGCGGCCGGCCAGCCGTTCGACGGCCTCCACCACGGTGCGGTTCACCACGGCCGCACCCAGCGAGCCGCACATCACGGCCACGACGAACCGGTCGTCGGGCAGGTCGAGCGCCGCCCGGGCGGCGCCCCGTTGCGCCGCGCGATCGAGTGCGATCATCTCGCCGCGCACGGGCGCGCCGACCAGCTCGGCGTGCGGCAGCGTGGAGCCCTCGAACGCCACGGCCACCGCGGCGGCACGCTTGGCCATCAGCTTCGACACCAGGCCAGGCCGGCGGTCGTACGAGACCACCACGTAGGGAATGCCCAGCCGGCGTGCGGCCCAGGTGGCAGGGAAGCTGCCGTAGCCGCCCACGTTCACCACCACACTCGGCTGCAGGCGGCGCAGCAGCGCCTCGGCCTCCGCGGTGGCGCGCCGCAGCTTCGACGGGAACGCCAGATTGCGCTTGCTGAGACTGCGCTGCAGACCGACCACGTCGAGCAGCGTGTGGGCATAGCCCGACTCGGGCGCGAGCCGTTGCTCGACGCCGCGCTGGGTGCCGACGTAGTGGATGGTGTCCTTCGGGTGGCCGGCGGCGACGAGCGCGTCGGCGATGGCCAGCGCGGGCAGCACGTGCCCCGACGTGCCGCCACCCGTGACGACCGCGTACGCGTTCATCGCACGTTGCGGGCGACGTTCAGCAACAGCCCGGTGGCCACCAGCGTGACGAACAGCGAACTGCCACCCGCCGAGAAGAACGGCAGCGTGAGGCCGGTGACCGGCATCATGCCCGTGACGCCGCCGACGTTGATGATGGCCTGCACCACGAACCAGCCCACGATGCCGCCGGCCAGCAGGCTGTGGAACCGGTCGGGCGTGGCGAGCGCCACCTGGACGCCCGCGTAGGCCAGCACCAGGAAGCCGCCGAGCACCGCGACCACGCCGATCATGCCCAACTCCTCGGCCACGACGGCGAAGATGAAGTCGCTGTGGGCCAACGGCAGGAACTCGCCGAGCTTGTTCTCACCACGGCCGACGCCCGAGCCGGTGACACCACCCTGCGCCATTGCGATCATCGCCTGCCAGGTCTGATAGCTGAGGTGGTCCTTGTGCGCCGCGATGTCGAGAAAGGCAGTGAAGCGCGCCTCGCGTCGCGGACTCGACACCACGAACGCACCGGCAGCGACCGCACCGAACAGACCGGTGACCGCCATCGGCAGCAGCGGTGCCCCAGCGATGAACGCCATGAAGAACACGATGCTGCCGAGCACGATGGCCGAGCCCAGGTCGCCCTGCGCGAGGCACAGCATGCAGGCCAGTGCGGCCAGCCCGAGCACCGGGAACAGCGTGCGCGCCGGGTCGTGCATCTCGTCGCGACGCTGCGCGAGGAAACTGGCGCACATGACGAGCAGTGCGAGCTTCAGGAACTCGCTCGGCTGGAAGTTGATCGGGCCGATGACCACCCACGAGCTCGCGTCGTTCACACGATCGCCGATGCCGGGGACGAACGGCAGGATCATCAGCCCGCACGTGGCGAGGAAGCCCGGCACGATGAACGGTCGCCACCGCCGGGTGGGCACCCGCATCGCCATCCACAGTCCCACCAGGCCGAGCACGGCCCACAGCAACTGGCGGTTGAACAGCTTCCACGGCGAGTTGCCCTTGTGGAACTGCGCGATCGACGTGGCCGACAGCACCATCACCAGACCGAGCATCGTGAGCACGAAGGCCACGACTGCGATGACGTAGAACGCGGTGGGTGGCGGTGTGGCCGGCTTGCGCTGACCGTCGCCGCGAGTGGGGTGCCGGCGCATTGCGTCGGCCCGCGCGAGTGCAGCCCGGCGGCGATCGCCGATGACCGAGGACTGGGTGGTCATGCGGTCTCCTTCTCGTCGGTGGCCGCCAACTCGCCGACCAGTCGTTTGAAGTCGTCACCGCGCGCGGGATATCCCCCGCCCGGGTACCAGTCGAAGCTCGCGCAGGCAGGCGACAGCAGCACGGTGTCGCCCCGCGAGGCGAAGTCCGACGCCAGCGCGACGGCCTCGGCCATCGAGGCTGCAACGGCGGTGCGGCACCGGCCGGCGAAGGCTGCCACCACCTCGGCACCGGCCTCCCCCAGGCCCACCACGGCCGTGACACGAGCGGCTTCGGTGGCGAGCGAGGCGAGGTCGAGCCCCTTGTTCCGTCCGCCCGCCAGCAGGACGATGCGCTCGAAACCACGAATGGCGGTGAGTGCGGCGTGCGGACTCGTGGCCTTCGAGTCGTTGAACCACTCGACGCCGTCGATGGTGGCCACCGGTTCGATGCGATGCGGCGGATGACGGAACGTGGCGAGTGCAGCCCGCACGTGTTCGGGACCGGCGAGACCCGACTCGAGGACCAAGGCCGCGGCAGCGAGCGCATTGGTGATGTCGTGCGGCAGACGCCTGGTCATCTCCGCCACCGGGGCGATGCGACCGCTCGGGCCGGTGAGCCATCCGTCGGCGAGGTGGTAGTCGGCCCCGGCGGCGGCGAACGTGCGCGTGACGCCGCCCACGGCGCGAAGGTTGCGCATCACCACCGGATCGTCGGCGAACCCGATGGCCACATCGGTCGGCCGGCGGTGCGCCCACACGCGCGCCTTGGCGGCCTCGTACGACGCCATCGAGGCGTGCCAGTTCTGGTGGTCAGGGGCGAGGTTCAGCCACACGGCGGCCTCGGCACGGAACGAGTCGACGAAGTGCAGACGGAAGCTGCTGCACTCCACGGCGAACACGTCGACGTCGAGATCGAGCGCGTCGGCGAGCGGCACCTCGGTGTTGCCGACCGCGGCGGCGCGCAGGCCCGCCGCTTCGAGGATGTGCGCCGTGAGGAACGTGGTGGTGGTCTTGCCATCGGTGCCGGTGATGGCCAGCATCGGCCGAGGACCGGCGGCGCGTTCCTGTTCCCACTCGTAGGCCAGGTCGATCTCGGTCTTGATCGGCTTCCCCGCCGACTGGGCGGCCACCACGACGGCATGGGTCTCGGGCACGGCCGGCGCCGGGCACACGATGTCGGCGACGGCCACCAGTGCGGCAACGGTGTCGGCGTCGGGCCGCTCGATCAGCGTGGTGCCGAGCGCCGCGGCGAGGGCACGTTTCGCGTCATCGGGCGCGTCGTCGGCCACCACCACCGTCCATCCACGACGCAGCAGCTGGTGCGCCAGCGCCTCGCCGCTGAGGGCGAGGCCGTGGATGTAGGCGGTACGGGTCATCGTGTGGCGCCTCAGAGGTTGTCCGTGATCTTGGTGAAGTCGCCGATGAAGATGCCGAGCGCGGTGGCCACGAAGATGCCGCAGATGATCCAGAAGCGGATGATGACGGTGGTCTCGGGCCAGCCGATGAGCTCGAAGTGGTGGTGAATGGGCGACATGCGGAACAGCCGCTTCTTGCGACCGGACGCCTTGAACACGGCCATCTGCACGGCCACGGAGCCGGCCTCCATCACGTTGATGCCACAGATCAGGACGAGCAGCAGTTGGGTGTTCGTGGTGATGGCCAGCAGTGACAGCGCGGTACCGATGGCGAGCGCGCCGACGTCGCCCATGAAAATGCGCGCCGGCGCCGCGTTGTACCAGAGGAAGCCGCCGCACGCCCCCGCGAACGCTGCGGCGAACACGGCGAGATCGAGCGGGTTCACCACGTCGCCGTACACCGACGGGTTGCGGAACGACCAGTA
>SXKB01000196.1 GCA_005778215.1 Actinomycetota bacterium
ATCGCGGCGACCTTGGCGGTCACGCCGTCCTTGATGCGCTTGAAGTCGATCTGACGGTACTGGCGCGTGTGGCCGCCACCGCGGTGGCGGGCCGTCTTGCGGCCGTACACGTTGCGACCACCGCTCTTGGTGAGCGGCGCCGTGAGCGTGCGCTCGGGCGTGGTCTTGGTGATCTCGGCGAACGTGCTGCTGGTCTGGAAACGACGACCGGCGCTCGTGGGCTTACGGGAACGAATGGCCATGATGGTGCGCCTCAGTTCTCGAACAGCGGGATTTCATTGCCCGCTGCCAGGGTGACGATGGCCCGCTTGGTGTCGGGCTTGCTGCCGGCTCGGCCGGCGCGACGTGCACGCGTGACCTTGCCCTTGCGATTGAGGGTGTTGACCTTCAGCACCTGCACACCCCAGATCGCCTCGACGGCGTCGCTGATCTCGGGCTTGCTGGCGCTCGGGTGCACCTTGAACGTGTAGACGCCCTGCTCGATGAGGGCGTAGCTCTTCTCCGACACCACGGGTGCCAGGATGATGTCGCGGGGATCCTTCATCACTCAGCGTCCTTTGCTTCGCTGGCCTCGTCGGCCGCATCGGCCTTCTTGGCAGCCGCCTTCTTGGCGGGCTTCTTGGCCGGGGCGGCCTCGGCGACCTCACCGGGGAGGGTGGCCTTCGAGAAGATCACGACGTCGCTGCACAACACGTCGTACGCGTTGAGCTCGTTGACCTCGATGAGCTGCACCTCGGGGAGGTTGAGGAAGCTGCGGATGGTGTTCGTGTCGTTCACGTCGACCACCACGAGCGCCTTGCCCTGCACGCCCAGCGCGGCGAGCGCAGCCTTGGCGTCCTTGGTCTTCGGCGTGGCGAAGTCCCAGGCATCGACGACGACGACCTTGCCCTCGGCCGCCCGATCGGACAGGGCCGAGCGAAGGGCGAGCTTCACCATCTTCTTCGGGGTCTTCTGGTTGTACTTACGGGGCTTCGGGCCGAGGGCCACGCCACCACCGCTGAAGTGCGGCGAGCGGGTCGAGCCCTGACGGGCGTTGCCCGTACCCTTCTGCTTGAACGGCTTCTTGCTGCCGCCGGAGACCTCGGCGCGGGTCTTGGTGCTCTGCGTACCACTGCGGCGAGCGGCGAGCTGAGCGGTGACGACCTGGTGCATGACCGGCACGTTGGGCTGGACACCGAACACGCTGGCGTCGAGCTCGAGCGAACCGGCATCCTTGCCGTCGCGGGTCTTGAGGGTGACGGTGCTCATCACTTCCCCTTCACAGCGTTGCGGACGATGACGACGCCGCCGTTGGGGCCGGGGACCGAGCCCTTCACGAGCAGCAGATTGCGCTCCACGTCGGCCTGCACGACCTCGAGGTTGAGGGTGGTGACCTGCTCGTGGCCCATGTGACCCGACATCTTCAGGCCCTTGAACACGCGGCCGGGGAAGCTGCACTGGCCGATGGAGCCGGGCGCACGGTGGTGCTTGTGGTTACCGTGGCTGGCGCCCTGACCGGCGAAGTTGTGACGCTTCATGGTGCCGGCGAAGCCCTTACCACGGCTGACCGCCGTGACGTCGACCTTCTCGCCGGCGGCGAGCATGTCGACGGTGATCTCCTGGCCCACGCTGAAGCCGTCGACCGAGTCGAGACGCAGCTCGACGAGACGACGACCGGCGTCGACGCCGGCAGCGGCGAAGTGGCCGGCCTCGGCCTTGTTGAGCTTCTTCGCATCGCGGTGGCCATAGGTGACCTGCAGTGCGGTGTAGCCGTCGCGTTCGGTGGTCTTCACCTGGACGATGCGAGCGGGCTCGACCCGGAGCACGGTGACGGGAACGACCTTGTCGTTCACCCACACCTGGCTCATGGCGACTTTCTCGCCAACGATCGCTTTGAGTGCCATGTCGGCAGCCTTTTCGGTCGGACCCGGCGAACCGGGTTTTCGGATTACACGCAAATGCTCCGCAGGCCAGACGGCCGGCGGAGCACCGGATTCATGTTGTCGCCGTGTGGTTCCCCCGGAGGGGCGCACACGGACATCGATTGCTGTGCACCGTGTTGCCCGGAAAGGGCGGCACACACGAGGAGGAAACGCTACCGCCCGCGCGTCACGCGCGGCAACCGGTCAGGGGAAACGTTTTCCCAGCCAGTCGGCCACGATGGCCAACGCCTCCCTGCGATGACCCTCCAGGTAGTGCGGCGCGCCCTTCAGTTCCACGTACGTGACGTCGTCGGCCCCGGCCGCATCGACGATCTCCTTGGCCTGCCACACCCGGATCTCGGTGTCGGCGGTGGGATGCACGAGGATCGTGGGCACCTTCACGTGCGGCATCGTGTCGGCCAGTTTCGCGTGGCTCGACAGCCCTGACCAGGTGCTCAGCCATCCGCGGGAGGTCATGGTGCGGGCGAGACCGCCGCGGCCGTAGTTGGCGTCGAACGGGTCCGGGAATGCGAACAGGCTGCCCATCGGCCGCTCGTCGGGGTCGATCGACAGGTCGAGGTACGCCGGGTCGGCCAGCGTGCGGTAGATGGTGTGGTACGTGGTGGCCACCGCCCTGCGACGGAAGTCACGCCAGGTCACCGGGTCGGCGTCCTTGTCGACCTGGCGCAGTCGCTTCCCGGCATCGGCGGCGTCGGCGATGGCCGCCTTCGCCATCGCGTCGATGCGAGCCACCCGCGCCACCTGCGCCTGCCGGTAGCGGGCGAGCCAGTCGGGGTCGTAGTGGCACGGCTCGGGCCAGGGCCGCCAGCCGTTGTCGGGGTGGTACATGTCGAGCTCGGGCACCGTGCTGAACGGGTCGTGCTCGTCGGCGACGCTCGGATCGATGACCTGGAGCATGAACACCCCTTCGCCGGGGTGGGCGGCCATGCCGACCCAGCCGTCGCCGATGCCCAACTCGGCCTGGGCCATGGCCATCAGGCTGCCGCCGCCCGAGTTGCCGAGCAGCACCACGGCCTCGGCGCCACGGCGGATCATCTCGTCGTAGGCCGTCTTGACGTCGACGATGCAGCTCTCGTGCAGGCAGTCGGTGTCGTTGTTCTGGTAGCGGGTGCCGAACCCGAGCACGGCGTAGCCGGCGGCGGCCAGCAGCGGGCAGGCGTAGTGCACGCTGAAGTCACCGCGAGGGTGGCTGAGGATGACGGCGGTCTTCCACGGCTTCCCGTTCGGCGGTGTCCACAACAGTCCACGCACCAGCGCACCGTCGGGGCTCACCAGGCGCACCGACTCGCGCGGGATCTCCACCCCCGGGTCGTCCTCGGCCAGCGGCCAGTAGTTCAGGCCGAAGGGACGATGGCCGCCGAGGTGCGTGTCGAGGTCCTGCATGCCCGGACGTTACGCCGCCTCGCCCACCCGCCGAGACCCGGGCGGCCCTCAGTCGGCGGGGCGGACGCCGAGCACGGCGGTGACGGTGCGCGCCTCGCCGTCGCGCACCAACTCGATCTCGACCTCGTCGCCCGGCTCGAGGTCGCGAATGGTGGCCACCAGTCCGGCCTGGCCGGTGATCTCCACCCCGTCGACCGCCACCACCACGTCGCCCACTCGAATGCCCGCGGCGTCGGCGCCCGAGTCGGTCACCACTTCCGCGACCAGCGCACCGCTCCCGCCGTCGAGGCGCGGTTCGAGCTGCACCCCCAGGAATCCGGCCACCGGCGTCTCGCCGGTGACCTGCGCGCGCAGCCGGTCGATGGTGGGCATCAACTCCTGGTTCGAGATCGCGAACCCGAGATCGTTGGCCTGGCTGCCCTTCTCGCCCGTGGCGACGAACGTGACCACACCGACCACCTGGCCCAGCGAGTTCACCAGCGGGCCGCCCGAGTTGCCCGAGGAGATGGGGGTGTCGGTCTGGATGAGCCCCTTCAGCGCGCGCACATCGTCGGCGGACGTACGGTCGAGCGCCGAGACGATGCCCTGGGTGACCGACGGGTCGCCGTCGAGGGCGAGCGCGAACCCGACGGCCAGCACCGGATCACCGACGCGGATGTCGCCCGCCGCGGCGAAGGTGGCGGGCTGCAACCCGTCGGCGTCGATGCGCAGCAACGCCAGATCGCGACCGACGTCGCTGGCGAGCACGGTGGCACGCCGCGGTTCGGTCTCGCCGGGTAGCCGCACACTGACCGTCTCGGCGCCCTCGATCACGTGTGCGTTGGTGAGGATCTCGCCGTCGGCGGTGAGCACGATGCCCGTGCCCGACCCGCGCAGCAGTCCCTCGCTCACTTCGCTGATCACGTCGACGCTCACGATGCTGGGCCCCACCACGCTGGCGGCGGCGAGCACGTCCATCGGCGGCAGCGGTTCGGTGCGTGGCTCGGCCTCCACCAACCCCAACGTCGAGGGGGTGCGGGCCGGCGCCGACTGGTTCGACGCGATCTTCGTACCGACGATGGCACCGGCCAATCCGGCGATCCAGGCCACGAGGGCGACGAGCGCGACCACCAGCCACGGGCGCCGCCACCGATGGTGGGGCGGCGGAGGCGGCGGGTACGACGGGGGTGCGAACGACACGTCCACCCCTACTGTCTACCGGTGATTCGGTCGCAGTGCGTCACGGGTCGCCCACACGATGCGTTCGATGTCGGGTTCGGAGAGATGGTGGTGCACCGGGATCGACAACACCGACTGAGCGCATCGACGCGAGGTGGGGACGGCATCGGCCCCTCGCGCCACTCCTGCCACGTGGTCGAGGTCGGCCAGCACGGTCGGGTAGTGGACGGCGCTGCCGACCCCGCGTCCGGCCAGTCCGGTGGCCAGCTCGTCACGCCGGCCATCGCGGACCTGCACGGTGTACTGGTGCCAGACGTGCCGACGCCCGGGCTGTTCGACGGGGAGCAGCAGTTCGTCGAGGTCGTCCAATCCGGCCGTCAGGGCCGCGGCGTTGGCCGTACGTCGAGCGACCACGTCGTCGTAGTGGGGCAGTTGTGCACGCCCGATCGCCGCGGCCAGGTCGGTCAGCCGCCAGTTGTGCCCGGCGCGCACGTACTCGTACCGCGACGCCATGCCGTGGTTGCGCAGCAGGCGCAGACGGTCGGCGAGCGCCGAGTCGCGGGTGGTCACCATGCCGCCTTCGCCGGTGGTGAGGTTCTTCGTGCCGTAGAACGAGAAGCACCCCACACCGAACGCACCCGCACTCGTCCGGCCGAAGCGGGCACCGTGCGCCTGTGCGGCGTCCTCCACCACGGCGAGGCCGTGCCGTTGCGCCACGGCGGTGAGCGATCTCATGTCGGCGCACTGGCCGAACAGGTGCACCACCAGGATCGCCGCCGTCGCAGGGGTGATCGCCGCCTCCACCGCCGCAGGGTCCAGACCGAAGTCGGAGTCACCGATGTCGACGAAACACGGACGGGCACCGACCGCGAGGATCGCGTTCACCGTGGCGACGAACGAGAACGGCGTGGTGAGGACCTCGTCGCCGGGCCCGATGCCCAGTGCCGACAGCGCACCGACGAGGGCAGCGGTGCCGCTGTTCACCGCCACTGCGTGGGGCACGCCGTGGAGGGCGGCGAACTCCTCTTCGAACGCCGCGACCTGTTCGCCCTGCGCCAGCCGTCCGGATCGGAGCACGTCGACCACGGCTCGTTCCGCCGTGTGCGGCAGGCGCACCACGCTGATGGGGACGAAGGAGGGTTCGGCCGACGACACTTCCGTACTATAGGAACGGCACCTCCGAAGGGGAGGTGGACGCGGGAGGACGCCGGTGACGACTCGATGGCGCGTGGGCCTGGTCGGGGCCGGGGTGATGGGGCGCCGCCACGCGGTCGCCATCGCCGCGCACCCACGATGCCGGCTCGGGGCGATCGTCGACCACTCCGTCGAGCGCGCGGCCTCCCTTGCGGCGGATGTCGGCGCTGGTTCGGTCGCCGGTGACGACATCGATCTCCTCGCCGCGTGCGACATGGTGGTGGTGGCGACATCGACACCTTCCCACCACGGCGTCGCGGCCCCGCTGGTTGCGGCGGGGGTGCCGGTGCTGGTGGAGAAACCCCTCGCCGCCACGACGGTCGAACTCGACGAGTTGTTGGTGCACGCTCGACGATCCGGCGGGGTGGTGGCCGTCGGCTTCCAGCAGCGACACCACCCGGCATGGATCGCCGCGCTCCAGCTCATCGGTTCACTCGACGAACCCGTCGTCGAATGGCATGCGGCGCGCACCTCACCGACGGTGCCCCGCGCACAGGGCAGCGCCGTGCTCGACCTGATGGTGCACGACCTCGACCTGTTCGATCAGTGGTGCCCGATCGGTGACGACGAACTCGAGGTCGTGCACCGTGGGCTGTTCGCACGCGCCATCGGCACGGTCGGCGACGTCGACGTCCAGTTCGTGGCCGATCGGGACGCGGCCAGCGTCGTCCGACGGATCGACGTCCGTACCGCCAGGACGCACCTCGCGGTCGACCTCGTCGCGTCGACGGTCGACGTGATCGACCCACGAGGCGAGAGGTCCATCGCCGTCGACCGCGACCTCGACGCACTCGCTGCACAGTGGCAGTGGTTCCTCGACCTCGTCGAGGGAGGCCACGACCGGTCGGCCGAGCTGGATTCGATCGAGCGGGTCCATCGAGCTGCGTTCCGCATCGATGCGGCAGCGGTGGCGGTGGCGTGATGCGGGTGCTCCTGACCAACCTGCAGCTCACCACCAACACCGGCACCGAGATCGTCGTGCGCGACCTCGCCCTGGGTCTCCGCCGACGCGGCCACGACGTGGCCGTCTACACGCCTTCGGCCGGCGAGCCGGCAGCACGCCTCATCAGCGACGGCATCCCGGTGGTCACCGCACTCGACGACGTGCCGTTCCTGCCCGACGTGGTGCACGGCCACCACCACACGCCCACCGTCGCGGCGATCGAACACTTCCCCGACGTGCCGGTGGTGTGGGTGTGTCACGACCGGGTGCAGTACGAGGACATCCCGCCGATGCTGCCCGCCGTACGCCGCTACGTGGCCGTCGACCTGAACTGCCGTGAGCGACTCGTGGCGGAACACGGCATCGACGCCACGCGCGTCGAGTTGGTGCACAACGCCGTCGACGTCGAGCGCTTCCGGCTCCGGGCCGAGCGGATGGGTCCTCCACGCCGCGCGCTGGTGTTCAGCAACCAGGCGCGCCATGGAGGATGGCTGGACCTGGTGCAGATCGCGTGCGATGAACGCGGCATTGCGCTCGACGTCGTCGGCGCCGGGGTCGACACGTCCACCACTCGCCCCGAGGAGTTGCTGCAGCACTACGACGTGGTGTTCGGCAAGGCGCGTTGCGCACTGGAGGCCCTCGCCAGCGGTTGTGCCGTGGTGCTGGTCGACCAACCCGGCTTCGGTGGGTTGGTGACCACGAGCGACATGAGTGCGATGCGCGACTGGAACTTCGGCGCCCGCTGCTTGCAGGTGCCCACCACAGCGGCACTCGTGGGTGCCGCACTCGACGCGCTCGACGCCACCGACGCGCGGCAGGTGTCGCACTGGGTGCGCACCATCGCGTCCCTCGACGCCGCCGTCGACCGATACCTGCAGCTCTACGCCGCTGCGATCGACACCTCACCCGCCGAGCTCGACGGCGATCCCCTGCGGTCCGTCCTCGCCCATGCCGGCCGGCTCGAGCGCAGGCTGCGCGTGAGCAGCGTGCCCGGCGCCGGGCAGGCACTGCCGCCAGGGGTGAACCGCGGACTCCGCATCACGGTCGATCGGACGCCGGGCACGATGCGCGCAGGTGACACGTCGACGCTCGACGTCACCCTGCACAATGCGAGCACCGAAGTGCTGTGCGGGGCCCCTCCCCACCCCGTGGTGTTGGCGCATCACTGGCGCGGCCCACACGGCGCCACGATCGAAGGGCCGCGGACCGCGCTGCCGGCGCCGTTGCACCCCGACGGCTCCGCGCACCTCCCGATGACGGTGCACGCCCCCGCGGAGGAGGGGGACTGGCGACTGACGGTCACGCTCGTCCAGGAACTCGTGGCGTGGCACGACGCACTCGATCCGCCACTGGCCGCCGTGGTCGACGTCACGGTGCACGATGGTCGGCCCGACACGTCCCTGTCCGGATGGCTGCGCCGTACCCAGCACCACCGAACGACCCCTGTGCACCTCGAACGCGATGCCGACGTGCGCACCCTCGCGTTCGCCGACGACATCCCCCGCGGTGCCCTGGTGTACGCCACCAGCGCCCAGGTCGTCGAACGCGCCGTGCGCGACAGCGGCCTGTCCGCCGTGATCACCACGGCCGAACTCGCCGACCTCGTGCCCGCACCGCTGGGGCTCGTGGCGAGCGTCGACCCCACCCGTGCCTTCTACGAGTTGCACAACGCACTGGCTCGCCACACCACGTTCTACGGTGCCCGGCCGGCGACGACGGTCCATCCGACGGCGACGGTCGACCCGGGGGCGCACCTCGACCCGACAGGTGTGATCGTCGGTGCGCACTGCCGCATCCATGCCGGCGCGGTCGTCCGCGGCACCGTGGTGCTGGGCGAGGGCGTGGTCGTCGAGCCCGGTGCAGTGGTCGGTGCCGCCGGTTTCCAGACCAGTGCACGGCACGGCAACGCCATCGACCTCGTCCACGCGGGCGGCGTCGTGCTGGGCGACCACACCCACGTGCACGCCAACGCCGTCATCGCGGCGGGCCCGTTCGATCTACCCACGGAAGTGGGCAGCCATTGCCAGATCGGCAACGGCGCGTTCGTCTCGCATCGTTGTCGGCTGGGTCACCACGTGTACATCGGCCACAACGCCACGGTGAACGGGCGCGTCGATGTCGGTGATGGGGCATGGGTCGGCCCCGGCGCAGTGATCGCGCATCGGGTGTCGTTGGGCGACGGCTGCGCCGTGGCCCTCGGCTCGACCGTCATCACCGATGTTGCCCCTGGGGCCAAGGTCTCGGGGCTACCGGCAGGCGACCAGCACACGATGTTCCGTCATGCGGTCTCGCTGCGCAGGAGCGACCGATGACGGAGACAGTCGCGGCGCTGCTGGTGAGCCGACCCCACGATGTCCGCGGGGCGGAACACGACGTCGGCGAGTTCGGCGCGGCGGTCGAGCAGGCGCGCAGCCACACCGCGGCATGCGTGGCCACCGCGGACGAACTCCCTCGCATCGCGGTACTGCTCCCGCAGGGGCCGCGCCTCGCCGGTGCACTCCTCGGCGTGATGACCGCCGGTGTCGCCGTGCCGCTGAACCCCCGTCTCACCTCGGACGAGTTGCTGTTCACGATGCGCGACGCAGCGGTCGGCATGCTCATCGTCGACGACGGCGCGAACGCAGCGCGAGATGCGGTTGCCGCTGCCACGCTGCTCGGCGTCCCCGTGCGGCGGTTGACCGACGAGCCGCTCGCCGCCCGCCGCCCCCGAACACCGACCGGCCACGACACTGCGCTCCTGCTGCACACCTCGGGAACGACCGCGCGACCGAAGTTGGTGCCGCTGTCGCACCGCAACCTGCTCGCGTCGGCAGCCGCCGTGGCCGCCTCCATGTCGCTCGACGGCGACGACCATGGCCTTGCCGTGATGCCGCTGTTCCACATCCACGGCATCGTCGGCTCGCTGTTGTCGTCCCTGTGGGCCGGTGCTGCGCTCACGGTCGCACCGTTCGACGCACTCCGGGTCCAGGGGCAGCTCGTGCGCGGCCGCCACACCTGGATGTCGGCGGTGCCGACGATGTACCAGGCACTGCTGTTGCGACCGCCGACCGCGGGCGACCTGCTCCTGCGGCGAGTGCGCAGCAGTTCGTCGACCCTTCCACCCTCGGTGTGGCGAGCGGTCGAGGAGCGGTTCGGATGTCCCGTGGTGAACAGCTACGGGATGACGGAGGCCGCGCACCAGATGTGCTCCACCGGCATCGGCACGGATACCGCCGAGTTCGCCACCGTGGGCCGGGCCGCGGGACCCGAGGTGGCGGTGCTCACCGCGTCGGGGGTTCAGCACATGGGCGAGGGCGAACTGGTGGTACGTGGCCCGTCCATCACCCGGGGGTACGTGTCGCCGCCCGGGGCGAACGACTCGGCCTTCGTGCAGAGTTGGTTCCGCACCGGCGACACCGGTGCGCTGCACCCGGACGGACGAGTGGTGCTGCAGGGGCGGCTCAAGGAACTCATCAACGTCGGCGGCGAGAAGGTCTCCCCGTTCGAGGTCGACGACGTCCTGCTCGCCCACCCCGCGGTCGGTGAGGCCGTGGCGTTCGCCGCCCCGTCACGGCTGTTGGGTGAGGAGGTGCACGCCGTGGTGACGCTGCGGACGACGGTCGAGGAGGCAGACCTGCAGCGGTTCGCCCGTGAGCACCTCGCGAAGTTCAAGGTGCCGACGCGCATCCACATCGTCGACGAGATCCCGAAGGGGTCCACCGGCAAGGTGCAACGCATCCGACTCGCCGCCGAGCTGGGTGTCGGTCCTGCCGACGCCGCTCAGGAGAGGTCGAGCACGTAGCGGTCGCCGGCACGGTGGAAGCCCATCCGTTCGAGATAGGTGCGGTGGGCCTCGGCACCGGGCGCCGTCACCAGCCGTGCCACGCCGAGGCGACGGAACACACCGGCGCCCTTGCCGTACAGCCAGGTGGAGAGCTGCGAATCGCGATACGGCTTGGTGACGTGGTCGAGCAGCACGTGCATGTCGCTGCCGTCCTGTCGTCCGATCCACGCCCCCGCCGGCAGACCGTCGCGCATCAGCAGCATCGCGACCAGATCCTCGGCAGGGGCGGGCACCTCGAAGGTGGGCTGGAAGCGACGGATGTCGGCCAGGTGGAACTGCAGGAAGTCGACGAGAAAGGGCGCGTCCACCGGCACCACGGTGGCACCCAGCGCGCGATGCCCACCGAGCTCGTTGCGCAGGAACCACACGTTCAGACCGGCGATCGCGACATTGGTGAGCACGATCGGCACCGACGCGATGAGCACGCCGTAGACCACGAACGCGATGGAGCCGACGAGCGAGATCATCCGCAGTCGCACCACCGACGTCATCGCGAGCGACAGCACCACCAACGCCGACGCGACGTAGCCGACGACCTCTGCGCTCATCGCGTCAGCTCGCGGCGCGGTCGACCGCGTAGCGCGTGAGGATCACGCCGTTGGAGAATGCACGAGTCTCGACCAGCGAGAGATCGGCCGGCGGTCCGTCGAGCAGCACGCGCCGACCGGCGCCCACGATCACCGGGTGCACGTAGATGCGCCACTCGTCGACCAGGTCCAAGTGGCGCGCCTGGTCGATGAGCTGGCCACCGCCCAGGATGAGATCGGCGGGCAACGCATCCGCGATGGCGCGCACCTCCACGGGG
>SXKB01000197.1 GCA_005778215.1 Actinomycetota bacterium
ACTCGTCGCCACCGAGACGGGCGATGGTGTCGCCAGGTCGCAGCGCGGACCGCAGACGGTCGGCGACGATGCGCAGCATCGCGTCGCCGTTCTGGTGGCCGAGGGTGTCGTTCACCTCTTTGAAGCGGTCGACGTCGATCACTGCGAGGGCGACATCGGTGGCGGTGCGACCGCCGGCAGCAAGGGCGGCCGCCAGACGGTCGGCGTACAGCACGCGGCCGGGAAGCCCGGTGAGCCGGTCGTGCAACGAGCGTTGCTCGGCCAACTCGCGATGGCGTCGCTCGCGGAGGGCGAGCGAGGCCACGATGCCGGCCAGCACCACCCACAGCACGGTGAGGCCGATGGCAATGGTCCACACGACGCGGTGCACGGTGGCCTCGCGGGCGTCCTCGATGGCCTGATACGGGAGGTAGATCTCGGCGACCGCCACCACGGTGGAACGATCCTCCAGCGACTTGAGTGCCACGTACGCCTCGATGGCCTCCGGGCCACCCTCGAGCGCTCCGTCGGACTCGTCGGCGCCGAGCGTGGTCTTCTCGATCAGCGGCGGGCCGGATGCGGCGGCCTGGACGTCGAAGTCGACGGTTCCGGCCGGGTCGATGTAGTTGGGATCGCTGGCCTGGAACACGACACGACCCTCGATGGTGCGCACCCGCAGCTCCAGCACGGCGCCGGTGTCGAGCAGGCCACGGGTGGTGTTGCGCATGCCCTGCCAGTTGTCGCCGCGCGGGGCGTTGCGCAGCAGTGTCGGCTCGAGGAACGGTTCGAGCGCGCTGGCCGCCATGGCCCGAGCCTGCACCGTCGCCTGCTGCAGTGCCGCGGCCTCGGCTTCGTCGGTGGTGGTCCGGGTGAGCAGCACCCCCAACCAGAGCACGGGCAGCATGGTCAGCACCGCATAGGCGCCGTAGCGCCAGAGGTTGCGTCGCCCGGATCTCGTCATACGACGTACGATCGGCAAGAACCCGTCAAATCTTGAGGAATCTCTGAGCTTCAAGAAAACCGCAAATAGTGGTTGAGCCGCTTCACAACGTGCCGATAAGGAATATGGTTCAAGGAGAGCCCAGCGCAAGGAGCATGCCATGAAGGCTCACAGTGGAGCACAGAACATGAAGGGCCGCCGGCTCGCCGTCGGATTGGCCACCATGCTGGTCGCGCTCGGTGCCGCTTCGACCACAACCGTGTCGGCAGCACCCGCCCAGGCGGTCACGGGGAAGAAAGTGTCCCTCCCGCTGGGGTCGATGTACCGCGTCGTCGATCAGATCGGCGCCCGGGACCTCTGGGAGCAGGGTTTCACGGGTGCCGGCATCAACGTCGCCGTCATCGACACCGGGTTCGCTCCGGTGCCGCAGCTGCTCGACGACGGCAAGATCGTCGCCGCCGTCGACCTCTCCGCCGAAGCCGGTGTGGAGCAGGCCCGCTGGGTCGACAACTACGGCCACGGCACGCACATGGCGGGCATCATCGCCGGCAGCACCCCCGGCGCCGACCCGCGCCAGGCCGACGACCATCCCGAGTGGTTCATGGGCGTCGCCCCGGACGCCGGCATCGTGTCGGTGAAGGTGGCCGACAACACCGGCGCCGCCGACATCACGCAGGTCATCGCCGGCGTCGACTTCGTGGTCGACTACGCCGACGAGCTCGACATCAAGGTGCTCAACCTCTCCTACGCCAGCGGCTCGTCGCTGCCGTACAACACCGATCCGCTGGCCGCCGCCCTCGAGCGTGCCTGGCAGGCCGGCATCGTGGTGGTCGTCGCCGCCGGCAACGACGGTCGCGACTCGCACGTGCTGTCCAGCCCGGCCATCGACCCGTGGGTCATCGCCGTCGGCGCCGTCGAGGCGAAGAGCGACGACAAGTTCAAGGTGCCGAACTGGGCATCGAGCGGTGACGGCACCCGCAATCCCGACGTGGCCGCACCCGGCGCCCACATCGACAGCCTGCGCGCCCCGCTCAGCCGAGTCGACATGGAGCACCCCGAGGGCTACGTCAGCGAGACGCTGTTCCGTGGAAGTGGCTCGTCGCAGGCTTCGGCCGTCGTGGCCGGCGCCGCCGCCCTGCTGCTCGACGCTCGGCCCGAGCTCACCCCCGATCAGGTGAAGGCACTGCTGAAGGCCACCACCCTCAATGCCACGCCGCGCAACCCGATCTACTCGGGTACCGGCGTCATCCAGGTCGACCGGGCTGCCCGCAAGGCCGCCCCGGCCAACGCCACGCAGGCATGGCCGCTCTCGACCGGTGACGGCTCGCTGGAAGCCGCTCGCGGCGACCTGCACATCGTGATCAACGGCCAGGTCATCGAAGGCGAGATGACGGTCCTCGGCACCCGCTGGACGGGCACCCGCTGGACCGGCACCCGCTGGACCGATTCCACCTGGACCGGTACCCGCTGGACCGACGGTTCGTGGATGGGCACCCGCTGGACGGGTTCCACCTGGAGCGGCACCCGCTGGACCGGCACCCGCTGGACCGACGAGTTCTGGAACGGCACCCGCTGGACCGGCACCCGCTGGACCGGCACCCGCTGGACGAACGACGCATGGTCGGCCGACAGCTGGACCGGCACCCGCTGGACCGGCACCCGCTGGACCGATGACAGCTGGGCCGGCGCCACCTGGGACGGCACGCGCTGGACCGGCACCCGCTGGACCGGCACCCGCTGGACCGGCACCCGCTGGACCGGCACCCGCTGGACCACCTCCGTCTGGTCGGGCGGTATCTGGGAGTGAACGCACCGAGCAGCACGGTGGCCCGCATCGTTGGGCTGGCCACCGTGATGGCGGGGGCCGCAGCGCTCGCCTTCGCCACGCTCCCCAGCAGCGAGGCCATCAAGGACTCGGGCTGGTGGATGGTGGTGCTCATCGCCGCCGGCTACGCCCTCGCCGAGCGGACCGTCTTCCACTTCGAGTTCCGCCGAGAGGCCATCTCGTTCTCGATCTCCGAGGTCCCCACCGTCTTCGCCCTGGTGTATCTGGCGCCGGGGCCGGCGGTGGCGGCGCGCGTGATCGGCAGCCTCGCCATCATCGCCTTCCAGTGGCGGTCGAAGTTCTACAAGCTGCTGTTCAACGCGTCCCTGTTCGCGCTCGAGCTCGGCATCGCCTACCAGGTCACCCAACGCATCCATGCGCTGAACGAGCAGTCCGAGACCGTGCTGCTGTTCGCCGTGGCCGTCGCGTCGACCGTGGCGTTCCTGGTCGGCTCGGTGCTGGTGTCGGCCGCGATCTCGCTCATCGAGGGCGGCTTCCGCGAACGCCTCATCGGCGAACTGCGCGTGTCGGGTTGGGTGCTGCCGGTGAACGCGATGGTGGCCGCCGCGATGGTGGCGCCGACGCTGATGTCGCCGTGGCTGGCCGTGCTCTCCACCGTGCCGCTCATCGCACTGTGGGCCGTGATGCGCGGGTACGGCAGCCTCGAGCAGCGGTTCCGCGACCTCGACGCGCTGCACGGCTTCGTGCGAAAGGTGGCGCCGTCACTCGACCTCACCGAGGTGGCCTCCACCGCCGCCACCGAGTCGGCCGCCGGCCTCCGTGCCCGCCGGGCATCCATCGTGGTGTTCGACGAGACCAACGGCAACCGTCGCCACGACGTGGGCGAGCGCCTGCCGCAGCTGCCCACCGGCGCCCTCGACCAGCGCTGGGCGGGCGTGTTCGCCCACCCCGAGGTGCGACTGCTCGAACCGTCCGCCAGCGCCACCCTGGGCCTCGACCAGTTGGCCGACGTGGGACAGGTGATCGTGGCCCCCATCACCGACGCCGGATCCGTGCTCGGTCTCCTCGCGCTCGCCGAGCGTGATGGTGCCGAGGACCGCTTCAGCGACGGCGACGTGGCCCGCCTGGCCACGATGGTCGACCAGCTCGCGCCCACCCTGCGCAAGGCGATGCTGCACGAGCGCATCGAGTTCGAGGCCCGCCACGATTCGCTCACCGCACTCCCCAACCGAGCGTCGTTCGAGCGGTTGGTCGATGCGGCCATCGCCGATCTCGAAGCCGGCGCACCCGATGTCGACGACGAGGGCGAACTGGGGATCGTCATCATGATGGACCTCGATCGCTTCAAGGAAGTGAACGACACGCTCGGCCACCACGCCGGCGACGGTCTGCTCATCGACTTCGCCCGCCGCATCCGTGGCGCGCTCGGCCCCGACGACACGTTGGCCCGTCTGGCCGGTGACGAGTTCGCCGTGCTGTGTCGCCGCACCGTCGACGGCATGCACCAGTTGGCCGGCACGTTGGTGAACGAGGCACGCCGCCCGTTCAGCATCGACGGCCTGGAGATCGTGGTCACGATGAGCGTGGGCGTGGCCCCGATGGTGGGTGCGGTGAAGGACGCCAGCACCATGCTGCGCCGGGCCGACATCGCGATGTACACGGCGAAGAACCAGCACACCGGGTACGAGCTGTACCGCGACGAGATCGACCGCCGCACACCGGCCCGCCTGTCGATGCTGGGCGACCTGCGCAACGCGCTCGAGCACCACGATCTTCAGGTGCACCTGCAGCCGAAGCTCGACCTCGCCACCGGCGTGGTGGTGGGTGTCGAGGCCCTCGCCCGCTGGTCGCACCCGACGCGCGGCTACGTGTCGCCGGAGGACTTCGTGCACGTGGCCGAGGAGACCGGCCTGATCAAGCAGCTCACCGACGTGGTGCTGGAGTCGTCGATCGAGCAGCTCGGCCGGTTGCGCGACCACGGCCATCACCTCGGCCTCGCCGTGAACCTCTCGACACACGACCTGCTCGACGAACTGCTGGCCGACCGTGTGCTGCGCCGTCTCGACCAGTACCGAGTCGATCCGGCGTTGTTGACACTGGAGATCACCGAGTCGTCGCTGCTGATCGATGCCCCGCGTGCCCGGGCCACGATCGACCGTCTGAACCGGGCCGGCATCCGCCTGTCGGTCGACGACTTCGGCACCGGCTACTCGCCGCTCAGCTACCTGCGTCGTCTGCCGGTGAGCGAGCTGAAGATCGACCGCAGCTTCGTGAGCAACCTGCTGCTCGAGGACCAGGACGAGGTGATCGTGAAGTCGATCATCGACCTCGGTCACAACCTCGGCATGCAGGTGGTGGCCGAAGGTGTGGAGACCGACGAGATCATGAACCGACTGCGCGGCTTCGGCTGCGACGTGGCGCAGGGCTTCGGCATCTGCCGCCCGATCCCGTTCGACCAGTTCCTCACCTGGCTCAGCGCGACGCAGCACCCGAGCCGCCGTCGCGACCCGATGATCGCCGACGGCTGGCTGGACGACCCGATCGACAACTGACCGCCCGCCGTGCATCGTGCCTGCTCAGAGGTGCTGAAGCGGTTCGTGTCGCGCTGAACCGTGTCGGCGCGCGGGCGGAAATCAAAGATTTGTCCTACTTCGCCGGTGTGACTTGCATCGGGGGGTGCTCGTCGGGTTCAATGAGCGCATCAGCTCCCACAACAGCTGTGATGGATCCACCGTGAGCTCTCCCGTCGCTCCGGTGAGTGTCCTTTGAAGAAGCACCGGCATCTCCCGTCGCCGGTGCTTCTTCCGTTTTCCGGCGCGCGCACCCGACCCCGGACAGCAGACGACCCCGGCCACCTGGGTGGCCGGGGTCGTGCTCAGCAGCCCGTACGGGATTCGAACCCGTGCCGCCACCTTGAGAGGGTGGTGTCCTAGGCCACTAGACGAACGGGCCAGGCTGCACCGTGGCCGGAGCCACGTATGTCTGCGTTGGGGAGCAAGGAATCGAACCCTGAATAACAGAACCAGAATCTGCTGTGTTGCCTGTTACACCACTCCCCATCGGGTATCCCCGAAGGCGCATGAACTCTAGCAACGCACCTGGCCAACGCCACCCCCGAAATCGGGGCAGGCGAAATCAGCCGGTCAGGTCGAGCAGCCGATCGAACCCGATGATGCGGCCCACACTCACGCCCGCAGCCTCCTTCACCTCCCGCCAGAACGCCGTCCCCCCGTGCACCGGACTGGTGCGGGTCGGCGACACGTAGGCGGTGAGACCCTGTTCCTCGGCGATGAGGCGGATGCGCAACGAGTGGTACGGGTCGCTCACCAGCAGCACCCGGTCGAGCCCCTCCCCCTCCAGCACGTCGGCCGCTGCGACGAGGGAGTCGTACGAGGTGGCGCCACCCACCTGACGGATCGCCTCGGCCGGCACGCCACGGTCCTCCAGGTAGCGGGCTGACGCTTCGGCCTCGGTGAACCGATCGCCGGGCTGGTTGCCGCCGGTGGTGATGACCATCGGCGCACGGCCCTGGTCCCACAGGTCGACCACGTGATCCAACCGGGCGGCCAACTGCGGCGAGGGCCGGCCGTCGTACTGGGCGGCGCCCATCACCACGATGGCGTCGACCGGACGCGCCTGGTCGCTGCGGCCCACACGATGCACCTGCCACAGGTTGAACACGAACCACAGCACGCCCAGCAGCACGACCGCGGCGAGGCCCAGCAACACCTTGCGCGTGGTGGCGCCGACACGGCGACGCGGCGCCGGCGGCGAGGCCGGATCGTGCACGGCGTCGGCCTGCTCGGTCACCCGATGGTGGCCCCGGCGTTCCGGAGACGACGCAGCGTCTCGTCGCGGCCCATGAACTCGAGCGACTCGAACAGCGGCGGGCCGACCGTGCGGCCGGTGATGGCCACCCGTACCGGCGCCTGTGCCTTGCCCGGCTTGGTGAACCCGTTCGCCTCGGCGGCCGACTCGAACGCCGCCTTCAGCGCGTCGGCGTGCCAGTCGGTGAGCGCCTCGAACGCGGCGGTGCTGCTGCGCAACACCCCCACCAGCTCGGGAGTGGCCGTGGCCTTCGCCCATGCATCGGCATCGATGGCCGGGTCGGCCAGGAACAGGAAGTCGATCACTGCGGGCGCCTCGGCCAGCGTGGTGGCACGCGGCTGGATGACCGGCGCCATGGCCAGGAACACGGCCTCGTCGAACCGGTCGGCCGGGAACGGTGCGTCGGCGGCGAACAACCACGGACGGCACGCCTCGAGGAACTCCTCGGGCGACATGCGGCGGATGTACTCGCCGTTGAACGCCCCCAGCTTCTTCAGGTCGAAGAACGCCGGCGAGTGGTTCACGTCCTCCAACCGGAAGTCGGCCTGCATCTGCGGCCACGGCTGGATCTCCTCGCCGCCCTTGGGCGCCCAGCCGAGCGTCATCAGGTAGTTCACCATCGCCTCGGCCAGGATGCCTTCGTCGCGGTACATCTCGAGCGCCACCTTGTCGCGGCGCTTCGACAGCTTCTTGCGGGCCTCGTTCACCAGCACCGGCACGTGCGCCCACACCGGCGCCGGGTGGCCGAGTGCCTCCCACATCATCTGCTGCTTCGGCGTGTTCGGCAGGTGTTCCTCGGCACGCACCACGTGGGTGATGCCCATGGTGAGGTCGTCGACCACGTTGGCCAACAGGAACATCGGCGAGCCGTTGCTGCGCAGCAGCACGAAGTCCTCGATGAGCGCATTGTCGAACGACACCTCGCCGCGCACCAGGTCGTGCACCACGGTGGTGCCCTCGGGCACCCGGAACCGCAGCACGTGCCCGGGGCCGGGGCCGAGGCCGCGGTCGCGCGACCAGCCCTGGTAGCCCTGGTTGCCCTCGGCCTTGTTGCGCGCCTCCACGTCGGCGGCGGTCATGTCGCAGTAGTACGCGGCACCCTGCTCGAACAGGCGGTGCGCGGCGGCGATGTGCTGCTCGGCGTACTGGCTCTGGAAGTACGGGCCCTCGAAGTGCGGGTCGTCGGCGTGCACGCCGATCCACTCGAGTGCGTCGATGATGCCCTGGGTCCACTCCGGCCGGTTGCGCTCGGCGTCGGTGTCCTCGATGCGCAGCACGAACGTGCCACCCATGCTGTGGGCGAGCGCCCAGTTCCACAGCGCGGTGCGAGCACCCCCGACGTGGAAGAACCCGGTGGGCGACGGTGCGAAACGGAAACGGGGGCCACTGCTCATGCCCTCCCGAGGCTACCCACCCTGTGGTGGCGGCAGCCGCCGCGGTCAGGACATCAGGGCGAGGGTGCGCAGCTGACGGACGGCCACGGTGAGGGTGGTGAGGTCGTGGGCGTCGACCCGGCGCAGGTCGGTGAGGATGGCCACCGAGGTGCCGATGATGCGCTCGTACTGATGGAACCAGTCGGCCACCGTGCCCACCCGAAGTGCATCGGCCGTGAGCTCGCTGATGGCAGCCACCAGGTCGTCGCGCAGGGCGGCACGTGCCTGGGTCTGCCAGCGGGTGCTGCGCGGCAGGCCGCCCACCGCGTCCCACAACCAGGCGAGGTCGAGCGTGTCGAACACCTGCCAGTAGGAGGTGGCCACCTGCGCCACCGGGCGGCCGGTGCGGATCCCGAGGTCGATGACGTCGAAACCCGTGTGCAGCAACGGCCACTGCACACTGCGCTGCGCCAGGTCTTCGGGCACGCCGGCCGCGAGGCGACCGGCCTCGGCGGCGAACGCGGTCTCGCGCATGCGGCCCAGCAGGTGGCCCTCCAGCGACACCGACAGCTCGGCGATGCCGCTGCGGAACTCGGCCACGGCGGCGCCGATGTCGAGCGGCACGTTGCGGTGTCGCAGCAGCCACAAGGTGGCGCGCTCGGCCATCGACCGCAGCTCGAGGAACAGCTCCATCTGCACGTCGGACTTCACGCTGCCGGTGAGTGCATCGACGCGCTGCCACAACGGGTGCAGCCCCAGGATGTCGCGAGCCGCCACCCACGCGCGGGCGATCTCCACCACCGGCTGCCCGGTCTCCTCGCTCACCCGGTGGTCGAACGAGATGCCCTGCAGGTTCACGAGTTCGTTGCCCACCTGGGTGGCGATGATCTCGCGGCGGAGGCGGTGCGACTCGATGTCGGCGGCGTACTCGCCCTGCAACCGGGCCGGGAAGTACCGCACCAGTTCGGGCAACAGGTACGGGTCGTCGGGCAGGTCGCTGCGGGTGAGCTCGGTGATGTTCGAGCTCTTCGTGTACGCCAGCAGCACCGAGAACTCGGGCGTCGTGAGCCCCGTGCCCGCCGCCTGCCGTTCGGCGATCTGGCGATCGGTGGGCAGGAACTCGAGTGCCCGGTTCAGCCAGCCCTCGGCCTCCAACAGGTTCAGGTAGCGGCTGTGCACGTTCACCATCGGGTGCGCCTGCCGGCGGGCGATGGCCAGGGCCAGCGTCTGCGCACGGTTGTCGTCGAGCACCAACTCGCCCACCTCGTCGGTCATCGAGGCGAGCACCTCGTTGCGCTGGTCGAGCGTGAGCCGCCCCTGCTGCACTGCGGCGCCGAGGAGGATCTTGATGTTCACCTCGTGGTCGCTGCAGTCGACACCGGCCGAGTTGTCGATTGCATCGGTGTTGATGAGCCCGCCGGCCAACGCGTACTCCACGCGCCCGCGCTGGGTGAACCCGAGGTTGCCGCCCTCACCCACGATGCGGCAGCGCAGCTCGGCGCCGTTCACGCGCAGGCCGTCGTTGGCGCGATCACCCACGTCGGCATGGGTCTCCCCTGCCGCCTTCACGTAGGTGCCGATGCCGC
>SXKB01000198.1 GCA_005778215.1 Actinomycetota bacterium
GACGAGGCCGACGAGATGCTCGACATGGGCTTCGCCGACGACATCGAGAGCATCCTCGACGCCATCCCCTCCGACCACCAGACGGTGATGTTCTCGGCCACGATGCCCCCACGCATCAACGCCATCGCCAAGCGCCACCTCAACGATCCGGTCCGCATCAACGTGGTCCGCGGCGACACCAAGGCCAGCAAGGGCAAGGTGCGCCAGATCGCCTACATCGTGTCGCGCCAGCACAAGCCGGCCGCACTGGGCCGCGTGCTCGACATCGAGGCGCCGGGCGGCGCGCTGGTGTTCTGCCGCACCCGCACCGAGGTCGACCAGCTCACCGAGACCATGAACATCCGCGGCTACCGCGCCGAGGCGCTGCACGGCGGCATGGACCAGGCCCAGCGCGACCGCGTCATGAACCGCCTGCGCGACGGCACCGCCGAACTGTTGGTGGCCCCCGACGTGGCCGCCCGCGGTCTCGACGTCGACACGCTCACCCACGTGGTGAACTACGACGTGCCGTCGGCACCCGAGAGCTACGTGCACCGCATCGGTCGCGTCGGCCGTGCGGGCCGCGAGGGCGTGGCCATCACTCTGGCCGAGCCGCGCGAACAGCGACTGCTGAAGAACATCGAGCACCTCACCAAGCAGACCATCGCCATCGAGAAGGTGCCGTCGATCGCCGACCTGCGCAGCGCGCAGCTCGAGCAGACCGTGGCCGCCATCCGCGAGTCGCTGGCCGCCGACGACCTCGACGACTTCCACCCGGTGCTGCACGCACTGCGCAGCGAGGCCGACCCGCGTTCGGTGGCGCTCGCCGCCATCCGCCTGTACCACGAGGCTGCCGGCAACACCGTCGACGAGCACGAGATCCCCGACGTGCAGATGCGCCCCGAGCGCAAGTTCGAGCCGCGCGAGCAGCGCACCCGCGAGAGCGGCGGCGCCGCCCAGGCCGGCACGGCGTTCATCTACGTGGGCGTGGGCCGCAAGGCAGGCATCCGCCCGAACGACCTCGTCGGTGCCATCGCCAACGAGACCGGCCTCACGGGCCGCGAGATCGGCCCGATCCGCATCACCGACACCTACTCGGTGGTGGGCGTGCCCGAGGTGCGACTCGACTCGGTGATCGGTCAACTGAAGAACACCGTCATCCGTGGCAAGGCTGCGCAGGTGCGCAAGTACGTCGACAACGGCCCCAGCAAGGGCTACGAGGGCAAGAAGCCATACGAGAAGAAGTCGTACGGCGACAAGAAGCCCTACGGCAAGAAGAGCTACTGACCCTCGGGGGCCGCCAGCTCCGGGCGGCCGCTCGCGGTGAGTGACAGTCGACCCTCCACGAACAGTTCCATGCCGTCGACCGGCACGGTCTGTTCCACCCATTGCTCACGCGTCTCGAACAGCGGCGCGCCTGCCGCCACCATGTCGGCGTGGAGCGCCTCGGTGAGGTGCGCCAGTGCGTGCGCTCGCGCCTGCAGCAGATCGACGAACACCACCGGCGCCTCGCCGGCGTGCACGATGAACTGCCCGTGCTGCGGCGCGCTGATGACGCACTCGCGGCTCAGCCGCACGCGACCCACCACCGCGCCGACGGCGTTGGCCACGTCGGCGTGTGCGGGAATGCGCGACTCGGCGCCCAGTAGCGCCGCCACCCGCGGGTAGTACGCCGATGCCGACGCACCGAGGCCGACGAGCGGCGACGAGAGCCCCAGCGAGAGGCGCACGACGCGCAGTTGACGGTCGAGCACCGACTGCACCACCCGCTGCGCGACCGTGTCGCCCGGCAAGCCGTCGTCGATGAAGGCCGCCGCCAGCACGGCTTCCGCGCTCCGACGCACGAGCGTGTCGATGGTGAGCGCCGCGATGGTGTCGGCGTCGGGGGCGATGGCCTTGCCCATGCGATCCCGACCACGGGCGAACAGTTCGGCCGCCTTGCGCGCTGCTGCGGTGTCGTAGGTGGCCTGGATACCCAGCACATGGCTGGCATCGGTGGGCGTGAAGGCGGCGATCTGCAACACGCCACGCTGCACCAACCGTTCCATCACGCGGCGCAACTGCAACGTGGCGAGCGCCTTCGTGGCCACGGCAACGCGCCCGCCCATCGCCTCGAGCACCTGGCGCTCCACGCCCTCGAGCGTGGCGAGTCGCTCGTCGTAGCGCTCGGCGATGAGCACCACGCCGTCGAGTTCACCCGGCATCGTGTTGGTGAGGTGCACGTCGAGCATCCCGTGCACGAGTGCCGGTTCCTCCACGGCCAGTTGGCACAGCGGCACCACCTTGCGCGGCCCGATCAGCAGCACCGCACCAGCCTGGCGTTCGTCGTGTCGCACCCGGCTGTCGCCACCGAGTCCGTGCGTGTGCATCGCCACCGCCTGCACCATGGTGCGGTGCCCGCCCACGGTGGCACCCTCGGGGCTCACCGCCGGGATGCCGTCGCGCAGCACCGCGATGTCGGTGGTGGTGCCGCCGATGTCGCTGATGATGGCGTCGTCGAGCGCGGTGAGGTGCGCGGCACCCACCAGGCTGGCGGCCGGCCCGCTGAGGATGGTCTCGATGGGCCGCTCGCGCACGAAGGCCGCCGACACCAACGAGCCGTCACCACGCACCACCATCAGCGGGGCGTGCACGCCTCGGTCGAGCAGCGCTCGCTCGGTGGTGCGCACCAGCCCGTCGATGATGGAGATGAGCCGCGCGTTCAGCACCGCGGTGACCGCACGCTTCGGCCCGTTGAGGCGAGCACTGAGGTGGTGGCTGAGCGTCACCGGTTTGCCCGTGACCTCGCGGATCACCTCGGCGGCGGCCAGCTCGTGTTCGGGGTTGCGCACGCTGAACTGCGCCGTGACGGCGAATGCCTCCACGTTCGCCGCGATCTGCGCCACGTCGGCGGCCAGTCGCTCGGTGTCGAGCGGGGCCACCGCACCGCCGTGCGGATCGTGTCCGCCGGCGAGGATGATCGCCGGGTCGGCACCGAGCGCTTCGCCCAGCCCGGCCCGCTCGAGCACGTCGCCGTCGAACCCGATGATGACCGCACCGACCGGACGGCCCTTGCCCTCCACCAATGCGTTGGTGGCCAGCGTGGTGCTCAGCGACACGAGCTCGATGCGGTCGGGCGCCACCGCGGCCAGGGCCAACACGGCGTCGATGGCACCGCAGATGCCGATGGACAGCTCGTGATGGGTGGTGGGGGACTTCGCCTTGGCCACCACGGTTCGGGTGGCCTCGTCGTAGAGCACGGCATCGGTGTACGTGCCGCCGGTGTCGATGCCGAGGAGCATCGGGGCAGGCTACAGAGCCTGCCCCGATGCTCCTTCGGTGGACGGGAAGGTCGGACTCAGCCGTACCAGGTGTTGAACCAACCCTCGAGGTCGGCCGAGTACGGGCCACTCACGCCGCACACGCCCACCTGGCCGTCACCGGCGGTGATGAGGTAGTCGCCGCCCTGCACGAAGTCGACGCCGTCGAGGGCGGCGATGGGCATGCCGGCCGTGGAGATGACCACCTGGTCGGCGTCACCGTTCTGGTACCACTTCGTCACGTCGAGGGTGACGCTCTCGGCACCGATGTCCACCACCGTGCCGCGGAACGCCGAGGCGTCGGCCGACGGCTGCTGGTCGGAGATCGGCAGGCACATCTGCATCAGCGGATCGCTCGCCGCCAGCGAGAAGGCCACCGAGGTGGGCTCGGCGTCGTCGCCGCGCATCGCCACGAAGGCGAACGCACCGACGGCGGCGACACCCAGCGCGCCGAGTGCGGCGAACAGCGCACGCCGCGGACGACGGGCTGGGGTGGGAGGCGTGGACGTCACGTTCACGGGTTCGGGTTGGGTCTGCATGATCTGCTCCATGAGTGCGGCGGCCCGGGGGCCGGTGACCGGATCGACGGGCGCATCCATCACGGGATCGAGGCGGCGCAGCCGGTCGTGGAGTTCCTCGGGGTTCATGTCGCCTCCTTCGTCTCGAGCGGGGTGTTCCCAACCCGTCTGTGTCCGGCATCGGTGTGACTCTTTCGGCCGGTCGCACGTTCCACCGCGTCGGCCAGTCGGCGCTTCGCGCGGTGCACGCGGATGGCAGCGGCGTTGGCACTGATGTCGAGCACCACCGCGATCTCCCGCGGCTGCAGTTCCTCCCACGCCCACAGGCGCACGATCTCGCGATCGTCGGCATCGAGGTCGGCCAGCGCCACCCACAAGAGTTCGTCGCCGTCACCGGGCGGCGCATCACGCTCCCCCATCAGGCGGTCCACCACGTTGGCCTGGCGCACGTCGCTGCGTCGCCGGTTGGCGAGGCAGCGGCGGGCGATGCCGTAGCACCACGGCAGTGCCTGACCGGGCGGCGACTCGTCGAGCCGACGCCACACCACCAGCAGCGCCTCGGCCACCACGTCGTCGGCTGCGGCCGGGTCGATACGGCGGCGCGCGTAGCGCTGCAGCGGTTCGTAGACCTCGCGGAAGATCTCCTCGAAACGCGTTCGACGCTCGTTCATGTGAGGTCCATGTCCGGCACGACGCC
Source organism: Actinomycetota bacterium (assembly GCA_005778215.1). Taxonomy (GTDB): domain Bacteria; phylum Actinomycetota; class Acidimicrobiia; order Acidimicrobiales; family Ilumatobacteraceae; genus UBA668. Next base: position 4,494 of record SXKB01000198.1, read on the forward strand.
GATCCTTTCAGGAATTGCACACCGATCGACGGTGTCGGCTTGGTACAACTGTGGTGGTGACCACGACGACCGCGACCCCCACCCGGTTCCGGTGGGATCGCCTCACGTACGCCTCGGCGCTCGGGTACTGCATGTTGGTGGCCGGGCTCAGCGTGGGCGTGGTGCTGGGCGAACTCCGCGCCGAGTTCGAGCTCAACGGTGTCGTCGCCGCGCTCCACGGCAGCACCTTCGGCGTGGGTCTGCTCGCCGCCGGCGTGTGGGGTGTGCCGGTGGTCGACCGGCTCGGTCGGCGACGCGCACTGCTGCTGTCGGTCGGCGCCATCGGCCTCGGCGTCACCCTGTTCTGTCTCGGCCCCGCCTGGCCGATCACCTTGTTCGGCACGGCGCTCTCCGGTGGCGGCGGCGCCCTGCTGGTGATGGTGATGCCCGGTATCATCAGCGACCACCACGGCGAGCATCGCGCCACGGCGTTCGCCGCCGTGAACGGCGCGCCCGGTGTCGCGGGTCTGTTGTTCAGCCTGCTCATCGGCGCCGCGCTCGGCGCCGGCCTGTCGTGGCGGCCGCCGTATCTGCTGCTCACCGCGCTGTTCATGCTGGCCCTCGCCGTGGTGGCCTGGCCGGTCGAGGTGCCCGAGTCGGCGCGGCAGGGTTCGTTCTCGCTGGCCCCGCTCGCACAGCCGACCGTGCTGCGGCCGTGGTTGCACATCGTGAACGCCGTGCTCACCGAGTTCACCGTCGGCATCTGGGCCGTCACCTACCTGCACGAGGTGGGCAAGGCCTCGTCGGGCCTCGCCGCCGTGGTGGCCAGTGTGTTCGGCATCATGATGTTCACGGCGCGCATGATGCTCCCCCGCCTGCTCGTCCGGTTCGGTGCGGCCACCATTGCGGTCAGCTTCCTCACCATCGGCACCGGTGCGCTCATCATGGTGTTCGCACCCGGGTTGCCGGCGAAGGTGCTCGGCCTCACCATCGTCGGCTTCGGCGGCGGGCCGCTGTACCCGCTCACCGTCGATGCGTTCTACGCCAAGGCCGGCGACGACCTCGACTCGGTGAGCATGGGCGCCTACTGCGCGCTGGCATCGGGTGCCGCGGTCACCATCGGGCCGCTCGTGCTGGGTGTGCTGGCCGACCTGGTGGGGCTGCGCTGGGCGCTGCTGGTGGTGCCGGTGCTCGCGTTGCTGGGGGCGATCACGCAGCGCCCGCGCCGCACACCTCGTTCATATTGACGTCATCAATATCGTGCTACGGTCGCCCCATGAAAATTGGAGCGTTCTTCTTCGGCGGCGTCGAGATGACCGATGCCGGCGCCGGCCTGCCCAACCCGATGGACCGTCGCTACGACAACCAGGCGTGCTGGGACGCCACGTTGCAGTACATCGACGCCGCCGTGGAGGCCGACCGCCTCGGCTACGACAGCTTCTGGACCACCGAGCACCACTTCCAGTACGAGGGCTACGAGGTCATCCCCAACGGCCTGCTCATCAGCACCTGGATCGCGGCCCGCACCAAGAACCTGCGCTTCGGCGCGATGTTCAACGTGGTCCCGCAGTGGAACGCCCTGCGGCTGGCGGAGGACTTCGCCACGCTCCACAACCTCAGTGGCGGCCGCGGCATCCTCGGTGTCGGCCGCGGCACGGTGCCGCGCGAGATCCTGCACCTCAACGACTTCCACGTGTCGATCGGCTCGCACGACAACCCCGACCAGGCCGCCGACGACGTGAAGAACCGTGAGTACTTCGAGGAGCAGATGGAGATCATCCACCTCGCCCTCACCCAGGAGTCGTTCAGCTTCCAGGGCAAGTACCACCAGTTGCCCGTGCCCGGCATCCCCGATCGCGGCGAGACCGTGCAGGAACTCACGCTCATCCCGCGCCCGCTGTACCCGTTCGAGACCTGGCAGGCGGCCACCAGCCCGCCCACCGTGGAGTACTGCCCGCGGGTGAACCACGGCGCCGTGTTCTGGAACCAGAACCCGCAGTTCATCAAGCGCATGTGGGACCGCTACGGAGAAGTGCACGAGCAGCACCACGGCCCCGGCCTGCCGGTGTCGGCCCAGCGCATGCTGGTGGTGAGCGTGCGCATCGAGGACACGCACGAGGAGGCCATGCGCACCGCCCGCAACGGCCACGACGAGTTCTGGAAGTTCCTCGGCCCGTACGGCTGGAGCCGCGGCTACATGGGCGAGGACGGCAAGCCCGTGGGCCCGGGCCTCATCCCCACGCTCGAGGAGTCGATGCACCAGCGCACCATCCTGGTCGGCACCCCCGAGGAAGTGGCCGCACAGGTGCAGGACCTGAAGGATCTGCTCGGGCTCGAGTACCTCACCCTGTTCCCGCACCTGATCGGCGATCCGTACAGCAAGGCCGTGGAGCAGATGGAGCGCTTCATGACCGAAGTCGTTCCCCTGGTGCGCTGACATCACCCCGATCACACCCACCGCGCTCGGTGCGGCCATCCGTGCACGTCGGCTGGCCGGCGAGCTGACGCTCGTCGCGCTGGCCGAACGCTCGGGTCTGTCGCAACCGTTCCTGTCACAGGTCGAGAACGGCCGCGCCGCGCCGTCGATGGAGTCGCTGTACCGCATCGCGTCGGCGCTCGGCACCACCCCGCAGGCGCTGTTCGGCGCGGAACGCCCCGACCACGCCGCACGCGTGGTGCGTGCCGACGACCAGGGCACCCCGTCCATCGACACGGCCGGCGAGTCGTTGCGCCGGCTGCTGTTGCCGGGCAACACCCCGTTCCACGTGGTGGAGCTGCGCGGCCTCGCCACCGAGTTCCTCGACGCGTGGACGCACGAAGGGTTCGAGGCGCTGTACGTCGTCACCGGCCCGGTGGAGGTGGAGATCGACGGCACGATCACCGCGTTGGCGACGGGCGACTTCATGTCGTACCCGGCACACCTCCCCCACCGCTATCGGTCGTCGGTGGGCGGCGACGCGCACCTGGTGTTGATCGAGACCCAACTGCACGCACCCCAGCAAGGGGCGCACTCGGCCGAGGACTCGACCGCGTCATAGGCTCGGCCCATGGACGTTCCCGTCGTGCACCTGGAACCGTGGACCGGGCCGTGGCCCGCCGACGACAAGGATGCCAACCTGAAGGCCGACGTGGCCCTGTATGCGAAGGTCGACCCGATGCGCACCGTGCGCGGTCTGTCGGCTGCCACCGACGTGCCCGAGGGTGCGCTCGTGCGCTGGGTGCTGGCACGTTGGGCGAGCGAAGGCGCGAGTGGGCTGCTGGAGCTCGGCCCCACCATGACCCGGCGGCTGCAGGCGGTGTGCACCGACGCCGAAGCAACCGACAGCGACGAGGCGCGCCTCGCCGCCTACCACCAACTGCGGCAGATGATCAGCTGGCTGAACCACCCGCTCGACCACCCCGAGGTCTACGACCTGTAGGCACAGCCCTCAGCCCGACGCGGATTCGACCGCGTCGTCGTGAAGGTCGTCGTGCAGGTACCGCCAGCGCAGCCGGCAGCGGAGCGCATCGAGCGGACTGACATGCCGTTCCGGCAACGGCGCCGCGTCGTCGCGCAGGTCGTCGTCGCGGTTGTGGGGCCAGCACATGCATCGGCCGTTGAACTGACTGGTCGGCCCGCCGCGGGCGGCAGGTCGTCGGTGGTCGATGTCGCCGTCGACCGCCGGCGTGGCACACACCGAGGGGTGCTGACAGCGGCGGTCGCGCACCTGGATGGCCCGACGCAACGCACCGGTGAACACTCGTTTCGTGGACTTCGCGATGACAGTGGAGTGCCCCTCGAAGAGGAAGATCTCCATCAACGCCGTGTCGATGTGCGGCGCCACGTCGTCGGGTCGCACCACCACGCCGGATGCCAGCTCGCACAGCCGCTTCGCCGTCTCGTCGCCGACGATGACCTGGAACAACGGCCGCGCCGACACGCCCGACGCGTTGACCGACCGCCCCGCCATGCGCACCAGGGCCACCGCCCGACGTTCGGCCGACGTACGCACCACGCCGTTGCGGCGATCCTCGAGCAGCACCTCCCGCATCAACCGCGACAGCTCACGTCCGACGATCTCACCGTCGATCGCGCCCAGCCGACCCGACAGGTCGGCGCGACCGTCGACCGTGGACCGGCTGAAGTACAGCCGCGAGCCATCAGGCCGAGCCCCACGCAGCCCGAGCTCGTCGTCGGCGCGCTGCGCCCAGTACTGCACGGCCCGACGAGCGTCGTCGAACAACGCCATCCCCGCGCACTGCTCGACGAGCATCGCCTCGTGCTCGACGAACAACGCGAGGCGGGCGGCGGTGGCGTACTGCAGGAAGAGGTCGACGTGGTCGATCGACA
>SXKB01000199.1 GCA_005778215.1 Actinomycetota bacterium
CTGCTGATGAAGGACGTCTTCGTCCCGCACGACAACGAATGGATGCCGGTCGGCCTCTACAACCAGGCGGCGAACCGCTTCCCGTGGTTGTTCCTCTCGTTGTGCCCCAGCTACTTGGGGCTCACGGGTGGCATCCTCGACGCAACCCGCCTGTACCTGCGTGGCGAGATGCCCGGCCAGGTGGCCGGTTCGCGTCGCGACCATCCCATCAAGCAGGTCGGCTGGGCCACGATGCAGCTGAAGCACGAGCAATCGCGGGCCATGCTCTACCGCGCCATCGACGAAGCCGTCATCGATCCCACCGAGGAGGAACTGGTGCGCGGCTGGGCTGCGGCCATCACGGTGATGGAGCACGCGGCCGAAGTGGCGAGCCTGTCGATCAAGGTGTGTGGTGGCCAGTCGATGCAGAAGAGCCTGCCGCTCGAGCGGATGTACCGCGATGCTCGCCTCGGCAGCACGATGCTGCCGTGGAGCGCCGAGGTGTGCACCGAGCGCATGGGCAGGGCGCGGTTGTTCGACTGATGGGCCGCCCCGCCACACTGAGCCGCGAGCGCATCGTCGACGCGGCGGTCGCCCTGGTGGAACAGCGTGGGGCCGAGCACCTCACGGTGCGGGCTCTCGGGGAGGAGCTCGGGTGCGACCCGAGCGCGCTCTACCGGCACTTCCGCAACGTCGACGATCTGCACCGCGCTGTCGGTGACCAGTTCCTGTCCGACGTCGACATCGCGCCTCGGCCGCGGGAGGGTTGGCGGTCGGCCGTGCGCCGGATGTGCATCGAGCTACGCGCGGCGCAGCTGCGCCAACCGCGCCTGGCGGCGCTGGTGCACTCGGCCCCCACGCGTCTGGGCAACGAACTCGCGTTCACCGAGGCCCTGCTGGGAGCGCTGCAGCGCGGCGGATTCCGCTCGGCGGCCGCGGTGAAGGCGTACCACGCACTCATCGAGCTCACGGTGGGATCGGCCGCCATCGACGCAGCGGTCGCTGGCCTGCCGGCGTCCGACCGCGACGCCGAGTACCAGCGTTGGCGCGACGACTATGCCGCGCTCGACCCCGAGGGTTTCCCGATGCTGCGCGCCGCAGCGGCGCAGCTGTACCGCGGGTCGGCCGATGAGCGGTTCGAGGACGCGCTCGATCTGCTGCTCGATGGCTTGGTGGCCCGCCGGAAGGCGTAGCAACTACAGTCGTTCCGGGAATTCCGAGAGGGGAACAGCAATGGCGCAGAAGGTTCGTGGTGTCGTGGCGCGCAGCGTGGGCGCACCGGTGACGGTCGAGACGATCGTGATCCCGGATCCGGGTCCCGGCGAGGCCGTGGTGAAGGTGCAGGCGTGCGGCGTGTGCCACACCGACCTCCACTACCGCGAGGGCGGCATCAACGACGAGTTCCCCTTCCTGCTCGGCCACGAGGCCGCCGGTGTGGTGGAGTCGGTCGGCGAGGGCGTCACCAACGTGCAGCCCGGTGACTTCGTCATCCTCAACTGGCGTGCGGTGTGCGGCACCTGCCGCAGCTGCCTGCGTGGCCGCCCGTGGTACTGCTTCAGCACGTTCAACGCCACGCAGAAGATGACCCTCGAGGACGGCACCGAGCTGTCGCCTGCGCTCGGCATCGGCGCATTCGCCGAGAAGACGCTCGTGGCCGCTGGTCAGTGCACGAAGGTGGACGCCGGCGTGCCGGCCGCCACTGCGGGCCTGCTCGGTTGCGGCGTGATGGCCGGCATCGGTGCCGCCATCAACACCGGCAACGTGAGTCGTGGCGACAGCGTGGCCGTGTTCGGCTGCGGCGGCGTGGGCGACGCAGCGATCGCCGGCGCGCTGCTGGCCGGCGCGCACACCATCGTGGCCGTCGACATCGACGACCGGAAGCTCGAGCTCGCCAAGCAGTTCGGTGCCACCCACACCGTGAACTCGCGCACCACCGATCCGGTGGAGTTCATCAAGTCGGTCACCGGCGGCAACGGTGCCGACGTGTGCATCGAGGCCATCGGCCACCCCGAGGTGTACAAGCAGGCGTTCGAGGCCCGCGACCTGGCCGGCACCGTGGTGCTGGTGGGCGTGCCCCGGCCCGACATGACGCTCGAGCTGCCCTTCATCGAGGTGTTCGGCCGCGGTGGTCAGCTGAAGAGCAGCTGGTACGGCGACTGCCTGCCGTCGCGCGACTTCCCGATGCTGGTCACGCTGCACCAGCAGGGACGCCTGCCGCTCGACAAGTTCGTTTCGGAGACCATCTCTCTCGACGCCGTCGAGGAGGCGTTCCACAAGATGGAGCGCGGCGAGGTGCTGCGTTCCGTGGTGGTGCTCTGAGTGGGCATCGAGCTCGTCACCACCGACGGCGTCTTCGCTCTCGACGGCGGTGAGTGGGAGGTCACCAACAACATCTGGATCGTCGGTGACGACCGGGAGGTGGTGGTGTTCGACGCCGCCCACGACGCCGGCCCTATCGCAGGGGCCGTCAACGGTCGGCGGGTGAAGGCCATCGTGCTCACCCACGGCCACAACGACCACATCAACGCGGCGGTGCCGCTGCGCGAGCTGGTCGACGCTCCGATCCTGCTGCACGACGCCGATCGCATGCTGTGGGACGTCGTGTGGCCGGGCCAGCAGCCCGACGGAGCCGTCACGCCCGGCGAGCTGCTGAAGGTGGCCGGACACGAGCTGGCCGTCCTGCACACGCCGGGCCACTCACCCGGCTGCTGTTGCTTCCACGACGTGGCCAGCGGCGCGGTGTTCAGCGGCGACACCCTGTTCTGCGGGGGCGCCGGCGCCACCGGCCGTAGCTACAGCGACGAACCGACCATCCTGCGGTCCATTCGCGACACGTTGCTGGCATTGCCCGACCACACGGTCGTGCACACCGGCCACGGCGACACCACCACCATCGGCGCCGAGCGCGCCGGCGTGCTGGCCAGGGCCGCCGAGCTGGGCGTCTGAGACTCTCACCGCAGTACTCGGTCCCGCAAGAGGCCGAGTCCCTGATGCGGGCGCGCATGCTGCCCTATCTCGACCTGTAGCTGCGTTGCACCATGCACCCATGGGGGCGACTGGACGTTGGCGATGGTCGATCGGGGGTGCGGTGCTGTTGTCCGTCGCGCTGCGGCTCCGCTTCGTCGTCGCTCCGATCGGTTCCGACGAGGGCGGCTTCCTCGCCATCGCTCGAGCGTGGCGTCACGGTGCCGACCTCTACGAGGACGTCTGGGTGGATCGGCCGCAGGGCCTGCTGACCATCTACCGCGCCTTCGACACCTTCGGAGGCGGTGAGGACTCGCTGCGCGTCCTTGCGCTCGGCTTCGGTGCGGTGTTGGTCGTTGCTGTCGCTGAGGGGGTTCGGTGCGTTGCCGGCGACCGCTCGGGGGTGGTCGCAGCGTGGTTCGTCGCCGCGCTGACGGCGTCGCCCGCCATCGAGGGGTACGCCGCGAATGGCGAACTGCTGAGCGGGGCGATGAGCGCGGTCGCGGTCGCACTGGCTGCCGCCGTGCTGGTCGGACGTCGACCGGCGTGGTGCATGACGCTCGCTGGGATGTTCGGCGCGCTGGGGTGGTCCATCAAGCAGTCCGGTGTCGATGGCCTCGCAGCCGTTGGTGCGGTGCTCGTGGTGGGCGCTGCGTTGCGGTGGTGGCCGGCGCCGGTGGCGTGGCGTCACCTCGCTCGACTGACGGGTGGTGTGGTCGTCGTGGTGGGTGCGGTCGCTGCCCACGGGGCGCTCACGGGGTGGGCGGCGTGGCGTTACGCGATCGCCGGCTATCGGATGGAACAGCGCAGCCTGTGGGTCGACGCGAACTGGGATCGCCTCCAGCGCACCGCTGCCGATGCGCAGGTGGTGTTCCTCCCGATCGCGATCGTGGGCGTCGGTGCCGCTGCGGTGGTGCTGCACGGTCGGCACCGACTCGTCGACCACCGTGCCGGCGTGATCTTCCTGGTCTGGCCGTGCACTGCAGCGATGAGCTTCCTGCTCGGCGGGCAGTTCTTCCATCACTACTGGGTCATCCTCGCCGGCCCTGTGGGCGCAGCGAGTGGACTCGCCGTCGGCCGGCTCGTCGGACGACGCCGGGTGCAGTGGCTCGCTGGCCTGGCGTTGGTGCCGCTCATCTGGTCGGCCGCGTCCGTCGCCGGTCATCGAGATGCAGCCCTCGGTATGGCGGTGGACGGTGACACGCGGTCGTTCCGTGCCGAGGCGGCCGGCACCTGGCTGCGGCATCACATGCGCGAGGGCGAGACGTTGTACGTCATGTGTGCCGCGGCGCAGACCTACGCGCACGCTGGCGCCGACCCGGTGTACCGGTACCTCTGGTGGGACGGGGTCCACCAGGCGGAGGGCGCCCGACGTGACCTCGAGGCGTTGTTCACCGGTGCGCAGCGACCGGAGTGGGTCGCGCAGTTCGACGCACCCGGTTCGTGCACGGGCTCGTCAGCGGTGGTTCGGGTCGTGCAGGAGGAGTATCGAGTCGCTGCGGTCGTGTCGGGCGTCAGGATCCTCGAGCGGATCGACGACGCAGGTACTGCCGCGCCAGCTCCTGGAGACGGTCCCGCCCGAAGCTCGGGTCGTGACCGCCGTGCACCACCGTGACCGGCAACGTGAGCAGGCGTTCCATCGTGGCGCAGTAGGCAGTGATGTCGCTGTCGGGCAGTTCGTCGAGCAACGGCCCGTCGTACACGGCATCACCCGAGAACAACGTGCCCGTGTCGGCCTCCCAGAGGCCGATGGAGCCGGGGGAGTGCCCCGGCAGGTGCAGCACCTCGAACACTCGGTCACCCAGGTCGATCACGTCGCCCTCGTCGACGCGACGCACCGACCGCACCGCCTGCTGACGAAACGAGGTGAGGGCCACACCGGGCGGCACCGCATCGACGAAGTACTCCTCAGGAATCGGGTAACCCATGGCCTCCAACCCGTCGACCACCTCGTCGCCCCAGGCATTGCGGATGTGCAGTGTGCGCAGCGGCGGGTCGAGCAGCAGCGCCGCCTCACTGGGGTGGGCCACCACGTCGTCGAACTCGTGATGGCCGCCGATGTGGTCGTCGTGCCCGTGGGTGGCGACGGCGGTGACCGGCTTGTCGACCAGGTCGGAGAGCTCGTCGCTGAGCGACATCACGCCCATGCCCGTGTCGACCACCAGGTCGCGGTCGCGGCCGCGCACGTGCCAGATGTTGCAGCGCATCAGCGGAATGACGTGCGGCTCCCACAGCAGGGTGATCGCGTCGTCGACCGTGGCGCGTTCGAACCAGATCATGACTTCTTGGCCCGACTGGGCTGCACGCGAGTGGGCTCGCCCTCCATCTTCGGGTACTGCGGCGGCCATGGTGCATCCTCCAGTCCGGCGGACTGGTCGCGTTGCACCAGGGTCAGCAAGGGCTCCAGCGGCTGCGGGTGGTCGTTCATCGACTCCCATGCATCGCCGTGCTGGTCGACCCAGCCGGGCACGGTGGCGATGGTCATGTCGTGCGGGCGCAGCGTGGGCAGCAGCGCCCAGGGGAACGGGAACGACACGGGCGCGTGGTCGAGGGCCCGCACCGACCACGGGGCGAACACCGTCTTGTGCGGGGCGTTCTGGTTGTAGTCGATGAAGATGCGAGCGCCGCGCTGTTCCTTCCACCACGCCGCGGTGATGAGGTCGGGCCGGCGTCGTTCGAGTTCGCGGGCCACGGCCACCGCAGCGGCGCGCACGGCCATGCTGTCGTGGCGCGGCTCGAGCCGCACGTACACGTGCAGCCCGCGGTTGCCCGAGGTCTTGATGAAACTGACGATGCCCAGCTCGTCGAACAGTCGCTTCGTCTCGACGGCGGTCTCCTGCGCCATCGCATAGGTGGTGCCCTCGCCGGGGTCGAGGTCGATGCGCAGTTCGTCGCAGATGTCCTGGTCGGGCACTCGCACCGGCCAGGAGTGGAAGCCGAGGCAGCCGAGGTTCACGGCCCACACCAGGTGGGCGAGATCGGCGATCACCAGCGCTCGCGACGGCGTGCCGTTCGGCGTGAGCACCGTGGTGGTGGTGAGCCATTCCGGGGCGCTCTCGGGGATGCGCTTCTGGAAGAAGTTCGTGCCGTGCGCGCCGTTGGGGAAGCGCTGCAACAGCACCGGCCGGTCCTGCATCTGGCGCATCACCGCGTCGCCCACCGACAGGTAGTACTCCACGAGGTCGAGCTTCGTGTCGCCGCGAGCGGTGAAGTACACCTTGTCGGGGTTCGTGATCGTCACCGGACGGCCGGCGATCGTCAGCTCGACCGGTTCGCTCATAGAACGACGACCTTACCCCGGCTACCGTCGGCGTCGTGGGGGACATCACCGACATCACCTCACCCATGCAGGGCACCATCGTCACGGTCGACGTGACAGTGGGCCAGCAGGTGCGCAAGGGCCAGCAGCTGATGCTCATCGAGTCGATGAAGATGCATCACGCCATCGAGGCGAGCACCGACGGATCGGTGCTGGTCATCACCGTGTCGCCCGGCGCCACCGTGATGGAGGGCGCCGTGGTCGCCTCGGTGGAGCCGGGCGAGGTGTCGGTGGCCGAGCTGCAGGCGGAGGTCGTGGAGGATCCTGCCCACGTGCGAGCCGACCTGGCCGAGGTGATCGCCCGCCACGACGTGGGGCTCGACGATGCCCGGCCCGACGCGGTGGCCCGACGGCGCAAGGTGGGTCGCCGCACCGCCCGCGAGAACGTGGCCGACCTGGTCGACGAGGGATCGTTCGTCGAGTACGGCCCCGTGGTCATCGCCGCACAGCGCCGCCGACGCGAACTGGCCGACCTCATCGCGCGCACACCGGCCGACGGCATGATCGGTGGCCTCGGCAAGGTGCACGGCCACTCGGTGGTGGCGATGAGCTACGACTAC
>SXKB01000200.1 GCA_005778215.1 Actinomycetota bacterium
CCCCTGGCCACGGTGAGGGACGCGCGTTCGAATCTCGTCGTCCGCTCCAACGAAAAACCGCCCGGCCGTCAGGCCGGGCGGTTTTGCGTTGTGCACGACCTCGCATTCGGGAGGACGAGCGCAGCGAGGACGGTTCTCGTCGTCCGCTCCAACGAAAAACCGCCCGGCCGTCAGGCCGGGCGGTTTTGCGTTGTGCACGACCTCGCATTCGGGAGGACGAGCGCACTGACGGTTTCCTGAGCGAAGGCCCACGCTGAGTAGCCTGCGGTAGCGGTTCGCCTCAGGACGTGGCGGGCCGACACACCGATGCAGCCCTCCGTCGAACGCAATCTCGCTCTCGCCACCTGGCAGCCGGACCGCGACGTGCCCATTGCCGTGGCGCCGGCGCCGATCATCGCCACCAAGCTGCACCCGCCGCACCTGCCGTCGTCGGTCGTGGCGCGCCCCGAGCGCGTGGCCGCGCTCGATCATGGCGCGCGAGTGGCATCGGTCGTGGCGCCGGCCGGCTACGGCAAGACCGTGCTGGTGCGGGAATGGCTCGACGCGGTCGGCGACCGGCCGGTGGCCTGGTACTCGCTCGACGCGCTCGATGCCAACCCGTTGTGCTTCTGGCGCCACCTCGTCGCAGCGCTCGATGGTGCCATCGGCCTCGGTCCCGAACCCGAACTGGTGCTCGACGAACGGGGCGTCGACACGGCGTTCCTGCACGCCCTCATCCACGCCGTGGCGGCATCCGACCGCGAGGTGGTGCTGGTGCTCGACGACCTGCACCTGCTGAACGACCGAGCGTCGCTCGACCACCTCGCGCTGCTGGTCGACCGGGCAGGGCCGAGTTTCCAGCTCGTGTTCACCGCTCGCGTGGCGCCGCTGCTGCCGCTGGCCAAGTGGCGTCTGCAGCAGCGACTCGTCGAGATCACTGTCGACGACCTGCGGTTCGACGACACGCACACCACCGCGCTGCTCGACGCCTATCGCTGCGCCCCGTTGGGTGAGGACGGGCTGCAGACGCTGGTCGGACGGTCCGAGGGGTGGGTGGCCGGTCTGCAACTGGCGGCGCTGGCCAATCCCGCCGACGTGACCCGGGCGCTGGTCGACCTGCCGAGCGACGGGTCGATGGTGGCGTCGTACCTGGTGAGCGAGGTGCTCGATGCCTTGCCGCCCGAGCAGCGCGACCTGGCACTCGCCGTGTCGGTGCTCGACGAGTTCGACACCACGCTCGCGGCCGAGCTGTCGGGCCGAGCCGATGCGGCCGCCATCATCCGGTCCCTCGAGGACGGCAACGTGTTCGTGGTGCGCACCGGCGACGGTCGTGGGAGCCACCGGTTCCACCACCTGTTCCGCGACCTGCTGCGCGAACAGCTGCAGCGCACGGACGAGGCGGAATGGCGACGGTTGCACCTCGATGCCGCCCGACTGCTCGCCGGTCGTGGCCAGACCGACGCAGCGTTCGGCCATCTGATGACCGTGGGCGACGTCGATGGCGCGTTCGACCTGGTCATCCGTCCGGGTCTGATGCTGTCCGATCTCGGTTGGGCCCGCGAGTTCCGCCGGTGGATGGAGCAGTTGCCCGACGACCTCGACATCAGCGACCCCGAGTTGATGCTCGACATGGCGTTCGCGAATTTCACCGCCGGCCGCCTCGACATCGCCGACGCCTGGATCGATCGTGCCGCGCCGCTCTGCGCGCCCGGCGACCCGAGGGTGCCGATGCGGCGGCTCGCCGTGGCCGTGGCGATGGGTGACCGCGAACGCGCTGCCGCGGCGGTGCAGGAAGGGCAGTGCGCCACGGCCGCCGTTGCCGGCGGACCGTTCGAGCACCGCTTCGAGATGGTGGTCGCACGTGCGGCCCTGCTGCACCACGATCTCGATGGCGCCCTGGCAGCGCTCGCCCGTGCGGATGTGGCGATGGACGACGAACTCGCGCGCCGGGTCACGATGCCCGCCATCCGCGCCCGTGTGCTCGTCGAACGGGGGGAGGTGCTGGCGGCCGAACAGGCGGCTCGTCGGTCGCTCGCCGAGGCCCAGGTGGTCGGGCTGCGCACCAATCCGGCCATCCTCGAGGCCGTCGTTGCCGCGACGGCCTCGGCGCTCGGGCAGGGACGTACCGACGACGCGGCGGCCTGGCTCGACGACCTGCTCGAGGTGGTCGACGGGGTGGACTACCCGTACTCGCGTGCACACGCAGCCGTGCTCATGGTGGAGCTGCACGCGCAGCAACACGGCTGGGCCGCCACCGCCGACCGGATCGACGATCTGTGCGCCCAGGCTGGGCATCACGCGCCCTCGCTCCTCGACCATCTGCTCCATCCGCTCCGTGTGCGGACCCTGGCTGCCGCCGGGCGCGTGGCCGAGGCCGAAGCTGCGGCCGACGCGGTGGAAGGCAGGGCGCAGCGGGCCATCGCCGCCGCGGAGGTGCTGCTCGCAGCACGCCGGTATCGAGAGGCCGCCGATCGCGTCGCCGACCATGACGGGTGGACCCCGCGTCAGCAGGTGACGGCGCTGGTGCTCAGCGCCCTGGCAACGGCCGGTGAGGAAGCCGATGCACATCTGCGGGCCGCCGTCGAACTGGCACAGCCGCTGGGACTCCGATCGCCGGTCCTCGGGCGCGACGCCGAGCTGGCGCCGATGGTGCGCCGGCTGCCCGACACCCTCCGGACGTTCCTGCCGTCGGCGGATCCGCCGAGCGACCACCGGTCAGCCGCGCCTGCGGCGCTCGTCGACCCGCTCACCCCACGCGAACGCGACCTGCTGGTGCTGCTGCCCACCCACCTGTCGAACGCAGCGATGGGGGAGCAGCTGTTCCTCTCCGTGAACACGGTGAAGACGAACCTCAAGGCCGTGTACCGCAAGCTCGGGGCGTCGTCACGCGCCGATGCGGTCGACATCGCCCGCCGCATGGGCCTGCTGCCCGCTCACCCATCCCGACCCTGATCCCACTTCACCCCAACGGGGTGTGGTGGGCGACGTGGACGTCGTCCCATCATGGGCGAACGGCGCACGACAGCTGCGCCGCCCGACCAGGAGGACGCCATGGCTCGCCGCCCGAACATTCTGCTCATCACCACCGACGAGGAGCGGGCCAACATCCCGCGTCCGGCCGGCTACTCGCTGCCGGCGCGTGAACGACTGGCGGCGAAGGGTACGACGTTCGCGAACTACTACGCGGCGTCGGCGATGTGCAGTTCGTCGCGATCGGTCATCTACACCGGTCGGCACATGCCGAACACCGAGATCTACGACAACGACAACATGGCCTACATCCGGCCGCTGAACCCTGACCTCGGCACGCTGGGCAGCCTGTTGCGGGCACAGGGCTATGCCACGAGCTACCAGGGCAAGTGGCACCTGTCGAACCTGTACGTCGACCCGGCCAACCCGGTCTCGATGGTCGACGCGCTCGAGCCGTACGGCTTCTCCGACTGGAACGAGTGGGGCGACATCGACGGCGGTGCCTGGGCCGGCCTGCAGGTCGACCCGGTGATCGCCGGGCAGGCCGCCGGCTGGCTGCGCAACCGAGCCCCGTCCATCTCGGCCGAGCAGCCGTGGTTCCTCAGCGTGAACTTCGTGAATCCTCACGACATCATGAGCTTCGACTACGGCAGCCGCTCGAGCGTGCAGCTCCCGCCGGCGCTGTCGCACGCCGTGGCCACGCGGCCGCCCGCCGACATCCCGGTGTACCAGCAACAGTGGGACGTGCCGCTGCCGGCCAGCCTGCACGACGACCTGTCGGGTGCGGCACCGGCCGTGCGCGAGTACGCCGAGGTGATGAACGTCTCGTTCGGCACCGTGGTGGGGGAGGACCACTGGCGCGAGGGCATGAACTTCTACCTGAACTGCCTCCGCGACGTGGACCGCAGCATCGAGATGGTGCTCGACGCGCTGCAGGCCTCGGGCGAAGCCGACAACACCGTCATCGTGTTCACCGCCGACCACGGCGACCTGGTGGGCTCGCACGGGCTGCGCCAGAAGGGCAACCTCGTCTACGACGAGAACTTCCACGTGCCCTTCATCGTCTGCCACCCCGACGTGGCCGGTGGCGCCACCACCGAGGCGTTCGCGTCGGCCGTCGACCTGGCGCCCACGCTGCTGTCGTTCGCCGGTGTCGACCAGGCCACCATCGCCGCCGACCATCCCGAGCTGCTCGGTCACTCGCTCGCGCCCGTGCTGGACGGCGGTTCGGTGCGTGACGGCGTGCTGACCGCGGTGGAGACCATCACCACGCTCGACGCCGACTACTGGCGTCACTTCGGTGACCCCGACGTGATGGAGCAACTGCAGACCGGGCGGCTGCGCCCGAACCTGCACAAGCGTGGCTTCCTGCGCGGTTACACCGATGCCCGTTACACGTTCGGTCGCTACTTCTCGCCGCTGCACCCGAACCGTCCCGCCGACCTCGACAGCCTGTTCGAGCACAACGACGTGGTGCTGTACGACCGGGTCACCGATCCCCACGAGACCGTGAACCTGGCCGCACAGCCGGAGCACCGCGCGCTCGTCGACGAGTATCGGGCGAAGCTGGAGGCGATGATCACCGCCGAGATCGGCGACGACACCCGTGCGTGGGTGCTGGAGCGGCCGGCCCTCAGCGGGCAGCCGCCGCAGGCTCAGTAGTCGAGATCGTCCTGGCGCAGGAACATCCGCACGATGAGCACGAGGCCGGCGACGAACACGACACCGCCCACGAGGAGCATCCAGAAGATGGAGTTGGTGGCGTACTCGACACCCCAGGCGATGAAGGACGAGACGACGCCGAGGAGCAGGACGGCTCCGAGCCAGATGAAGATGCGCACGGGGGAAGTCTCCCACACGCTCACAGGCGCTTGGTGAACAACACCGTGCCGGCCGAGCGGTGCGGCGTGTAGCCGAGGTGTGCGTAGAACCCGATGGCGTGTTCGTTGCGTGGATCGACGCCGAGGTGCACGCCGCGGCAGCCGACCTCGGCGAGCCGTTGCTCGATGGCGGCGATCATCCGCCGCCCGAGCCCGCGGCCCTGCAGCGAGGGCAACAGGTCGATGTGCAGGTGCGCCGGGTAGCGATAGGTGATCGTCGCCGGAGTGCGCGGGGGTTGGTGCAGGTGGGCGATCAGCCGACGGTCGACATCGGTGCCGGCGCCGGGCAGCGGGTACTGCACCCGCAACGCCGGCCACCACTCGGTCTCGAGCAGCGTCTCGAACGCTGCCGTGTCGGGTGCGGCGAGCACGTAACCCTGCACCGCTCCGTCGAGCTCGGCCACGAGCGCGAACGACGGGGCATGTGCCACGTACTGCTCCGCCCACAGCAGCCCGTAGAGCTCGCCGTGCACCAACGTGCCCGTGGCGTCCCGACCGGCGTCACCGGTGCGCCGGCAGACCTCGCTCACCGCGGCGCGGTCGTCGGTGCGCGCCCACCGCAGTGCGACATCGGCGTCACTGGTGATCGGCGCCTCGTCGTGCACGTGCGCACCGTAGTCGCCGTGGCCGGACGCGGCAGAGGGGCACCGACCCGCGCGATCGATGCCCCTCTGACAACAGGTGCCGCCCGATCCCCAGGAGGACGATCAGAGCAGCGCCCGAGGATTGTCCTCCCGATCGGTGATCCCTGGCTGTCAGGCAGCTGACACTTCGGAGGAATTCCTACGCGAACTTGCCGCCGGGCGTGAGCGAACGCATCCGCAGGCCCTCGCGGTCCAGCACGCGTACGGTGCGACCCTCGATGCGCACCAGGCCGGCACGCTCGAGTCCTTGCATCACCTGGTTGACGGTCTGGCGTGCGCCACCGAGGAGTTGCCCCAGCTGCGCCTGGGTGAGCGACAGGCGCACCACGTCGGCATTGCTGCGTTCCGCCTCGGCCAACACGAACTTCGCCAGACGCCCGCCGAGGTCGAGCGAGGCCAGATCGGTGAAGCCGTCGTTCAGCGACCGCATGCGCGCCGACAGCAGCGCCACCAGACGGCGGGCGATGGCGGGATCAGCGGCGTAGACCTCGCGGAACACACGACCGGGAAGTTCGATCACCTCCGCACGCTGCAGGGCACCGACCGAGGTGGATCGCGGCACGTCGTCCAGCACGCCGAGTTCACCCACCAGGTCGCCGGGTCCGAGCAACGCCAGGGTCGGCTCGGCGCCGCCGGGCCCGGACGCGAACACCCGCAAGCTGCCCGAGGCCACCGCGAACACACTGGTCGCGCGGCTGCCGGCCAGGAACAGCACCTGTTCCCGGTCGAGCGAGCGTCGTTTCGAGCTGCCGGCCAGCGCGGCCACGGACTCGTCGGATGCCGCGCTCAGCAAGGCGGTGGCGCGCAACAGCGCGGCGACGTCGCCGGATTCCCCCCTCATGCCCGGCAACGTAGTCGATTTCGGCGTAGAGTCCCAGCGTGGAGTTGCTGAGCGAGCAACCGACGAAGGCGGGCGAGGTCACGGGCCGGAGCAGCCAACGCGGTCTCACCGTTGCCGTGGTGGTGTCCATCATCGGTTCGTTGTTGGCGTTCGTCGCCATTGCCGTGGGGCTGTTCTACGCCACGAACAACGCCGCCGAGGAAGAGGCCTTGAAGGAGGCGGGCGCCGCCGGTGAGGTCACGGCTCGCGTCGCGTTGGCGCCGTATCTCGTGCCTTCGCTGCTGGAGCAGGACCAGGCGGCGATCGACGACCTCGATGCTGCCGCCGCCACACTGAACCGCACCGTGCAGATGACCCGCCTGAAGATCTGGTCCGAGGACAGCGTCGTGCTGTGGAGCGACGAGAAGGAACTGATCGGCCAGCTCTATCCGCTCGGCGCGGAGGAGACCGAGCTGTTCGAGACGCTCGGCGCCACCGTGGAGGTGAGCGACCTGAGCAAGGAGGAGAACGAGCTCGAGGTCGCGCAGGGCGAGTCGCGAGCGGTGGAGGTGTACTTCGGCGCGGAGATGACCGAGGGCCCCGAACGAGTGCTGGTCGAGACCTACTTCCCGTACGACCTCGTCAGCGACCAAGCGGTGTCACTGCGGCAACGGTTCATGCCCCTGCTCATGCTCGGCCTCGGGCTGCTCACCATCGCGCAGGTGCCACTGGCGCTGTTGCTCGCCCGGCGACTCAGCAAGGCCACCCGCGAACGCGAACGGCTGCTCGAACGCGTCATCACCGCCTCCGATGCCGAACGGCGCCGTATCTCCGCGGCCGTGCACGACGGTGCGGTGCAGGACCTGATCGGCATCTCGTACACCATCGAGGCCAAGGCCGACACGGCGCCCGAACCGCTCGACGACACCCTGCACGAGTTGGCCGGGTCCACTCGCACGGTCATCCGCCAGCTGCGCTCGATCCTGAACTCCATCTACCCCGTGGAGGTACCGCCCGAGGGCTGGGCCGCGGGCCTGCAGGACCTCGTGCTCGCGCTGGAGGGCAACGGCGTGCAGGTCACGCTCGACATCGACGACGTCGACCTGGCGCCCATGGACGGCTTGCTGTTCCTCAGGGTCACCAGGGAAGCGCTACGGAACGTGGCCACGCATGCCGATGCTTCCAAGGTGCTCGTACGACTCGAACAGCAACGCCTCGGCCGACTGGTGCTGCAGGTGAACGACGACGGTCGCGGCTTCACCGCGGCCAACGCCGACTCCAGCCGCAGCGAGGGCCACCTCGGCCTGCAACTGCTGTACGACCTCGCCAACGACGTGGGCGCCGACCTCACCATCGACTCCAGCCCCGGTGTCGGTACTAACCTGCGACTCGAACTGATGGGACAACGATGATCCGAATCGTGATTGCTGATGACCACGCGATGGTGCGTGCCGGACTTTCCCAGTTGCTGGGCTCGTTCGACGACCTCGAAGTCGTGGGCACGGCGTCCGACGGCCTCGAGGCCGTGGAGGCCGTGGGGGAGTTCCGGCCCGACGTGGTGCTGATGGACCTGTCGATGCCGAACATGGACGGCATCGAGGCCACGGCGGCGGTGAAGCAGCAGTACCCCGACACGCACGTGGTGGTGCTCACCACCTTCCAGGAGCCGCGGCAGGTGTCGGCGGCGCTCGGCGCCGGGGCGTCGGGGTATCTGGTGAAGGACGTCGAGCCCGAGGTCCTGGTGGCCGGCATCCGGGCCGCCGTGCAGGGTGGCGCGCCGCTCAGCCCGTCGGTGGCCGCCGGGTTGCTGCGCGGCAGCAGCACGATGAGCATGGTGTCGCCGTCGTCGCTCACGCCGCGCGAACTCGAGATCCTCCAACTCATCGTCGACGGCCACACCAACCAGCAGATCGCTCGGGCCCTCGGCATCAGTGAGAAGACCGTGAAGACCCACTGCAGTCGCCTCTTCCAGCGGTTGGGCGTCACCGATCGCACCCAGGCGGCGGTGTGGGCCATGCGCAACCTGCCCCCGAACAGCGGGTCCTGAACGGCTCATCGTCGTCGCTGATGTGACGAATGTCACATCACAAAGATCAGGATTTGTTCAGGTTCTCACGCTCCGTCTTTCGGTACCACCAAGGGTGATGCCGACCGCAGGATTGCTCTGTGTGAGGTCAAGCCACCACCAGTGGTGATGCGATGACCCTGGTCGTACGACCGACGACCCACTGGTCGGGGGCGCGTCACGTTCGGTGGTCGTACCTCACGGGGCGTCATTGACGATCGTGCTGGTCAGCGGGTTGGGTGTGCCCTGCGGAATCTGTCGCGACGGGAGCGGCAGGCGGAAAGGGTGGGCGCAATGGGCGTTTTTCGCAATGCCAATCAGCGGACCGTGCGGGAGCACGGAACCGGTCGACGAGTCGGGCGCACGAGGGCGGTGCTCGCCGCACTCGGCCTCGTGCTGGCAGCGGTGCCCTTCATGGCCACGTCCACGGCGTCGGGTGCCGGCTTCACGCCGGCGCGGTCGACCGGGGTGAGCCAGGGTGGATTCCCGCTCTGGTTCCAGGACGCGAACGGCGTGCGCGCCGAGCTGTGCCTCGATCCGGCCGACACCAACTGCCTCGCGCCGCTGAGCGGCCCCGGCTTCGACCAGAACCTGCCGTTGTCGTTCCCCGGCAACTACCCGGACGAGGTCTTCTACTCGGCCGTCGACTCGGAGCCCATCACCGCCACCGACCTCGCCTGCAACCCGGGTGCCGGCACCATCGACGTGCACATGGCGCTCGAGGCCGCCTACTTCAACGGCGCACCGGCAGTGGGTGACCAGGCCGTGTTCGGCCGCATCCGCATGAACGCCGATCCCGGCAGCGGCCTGTGCGGCAGCACCTGGTACACGTTCAACACGCCGTACGGTCCCGTCACGCTGCAGACCGAGCCCGACGGCACGTTGCTCGGCGGGGCTGCCGCAGCGGCCACCATCGACATCGGCTGCTTCCCGACGCCCACCGTGCCCTGCGCGTTCAACGAGACGCTCACGGCCCCGGTGCTGCAGATCGGCTTCCTCCAGCAGGCCGTGGGCGCCCCGCAGGGGTACCTCGGTGACGGCAGCTTCGGCCCGGTGACCGGCGGCCTCGCCGGGTTCAACCAGGTCGAGATCTACAAGTGGCCCGACGGCGCCACGCCGACCGACACCGGCTACGACGCACCCTGCGTCGGTGCCTGCACGCTCGTGGGTTCCACCTCGAACTTCGCCGTGCTCACCAAGCTCGCCGGCCCGATCTCGCCCTCGACCGAGGCATACGACTTCGGCGGCCAGGTGATCACCACCACGGGCACGTCGACCCCGATCGATCTCACCAACGTGGGCGGCGGCGCCCTGGGTCTCGACCCGACCGCCATCGACGACATCGTCGTCACCGGTGCAGGCTTCGGCCTCGGCGGCACCAGCTGCAGCATCGGCACCGTCACCTCGCCCGATCCCGCCATTGCCCTGGCCCGCGATGCCTCGTGCTGGGTCAGCGTCACGTTCACGCCCGGGGTCACCGGCGCCGCCACCGGCACGCTCGAGATCTACAGCAACGGCAACCCCACCCCTGAGGTGGTGCAGCTCGTCGGCACCGGTATCAACGCCGGCGACGCACCGACGGCCGACCTGTCGATCGGCAACCTCGACTTCTACGACGTCCGCGTCCGGACCGTGAGCCAGATCAAGAGCGTCACGATCTCGAACAACGGCACGGCCCCCCTGCTGCTGCAGCCCAGCATCGGCGGCGCCGACGCTGCGCTGTTCCAGATCCTCGGCAACTCGTGCCCGTCGGGTTTCGTGCCCGCCGGTCAGACGTGCACCATCGAGGTGCGCTTCGTGCCCGCCGCCGCCACCATCGCATCGGCATCGCTGACCCTGCACACCAACATCGGTGACCCGATCGTGGTGCTCAACGGTTCGGGCTACGGCGGCATCGCCGCCGTGTCGCCCACCACCGACCCGATCAACACCTACCCCGACTGGTACCAGGACGAGCACGGCACGCGGGTGGGCCAGTGCGTGCAGCCCACCAACCCGATGTGCGTCACCGCGCCGATCACCGGCCCGCTGAGCTTCCCCGACAACTACCCCGACGAGTGGTTCTACTACGTCGCCAACTCGGCGCCGATGGACATCGCCGACGAGTCCTGCGGTGCGGAGCCGGGCGGCATCATGGTGGAGGCTGCCGCGGAGGCTGCCTTCCTCGGCGCCATCGCACCGAACGAGGGCATCACCTTCGGTCGTCTGCGCATCGTCGCCCACGGCGGCCTGTGCGCCAACACGGAGTACATCCTCACGCACCCGTACGGCCGCATCGCCATCTTCACCAACGAGAACGGCGACATCAAGCCGAACATGGGCACCACCGACATCGGCTGCACCACGCTGCCGTGCGACTACACCCAGGCGCTGTCGAGCCCCGTGCTCGAGAGCTTCCTCGAGCAGACGGTGCGCCCCGGCGGTTGGCTCGGTGATCCGCTGCAGCCCAGCACCGTCACCGGTTCGCCGTTCACCGACCCCCACACCGGTCAGCCCGCGAACCACTTCTACGTGCAGCGCGCCGCCGACCCCGACCTGCCGTCGTCGATCATCGCCTACACCGACCAGTTCACGGTGTCGGGTCGCCTCGTCGGTCCGGTGGTCGCCACTCCCGGTGCGGTCACCTTCGACCCGGCCGAGGCCGGTGTGACCGCCGATGCCACCCTGGCAACGGTCACCTACGCCAACACGGGCATCGACCCGGTCACGCTCGACGCCACCACGCCGGTGACCGTCATCGGCAACCGTGCGACGGAGTTCACCGTCGACGCCACCACCTGCGCCGCCGGTGCGGTGCTCAACCCTGGTGAATGGTGCACCGTGAACCTGCGTTTCGCCCCGATGGGCACGGGCAACCGTGACGCCGCCGTGGTGCTGCACCACAGCGGCAAGAACAGCCCCACCGAGGTGCCGCTCGCCGGCATCGGGCTGGCCCCCGCCGGCAGCGCCGCCTTCTCGGCGGTGCGCGACACGGTGCAGTACACCGATCTCCACGTGCTCGATGCCATCAACCCGGTGGGCAGCGAGTCGCAGGACGTCGTCATCTCCAACGTCGGTGGTCAGGCGGCGCTCGAGGTGCTCGGCGCCTCGGTGCCCGTCGGCGCCGACTACGTCATCACCGGCAACGACTGCGTGGGAGTGGGCGTGCTCGTCCAGCCCGGCGACACGTGCACCATCACGGTGCGCTTCGCCCCCTCCACCACGGGCAACCGCGATGCGGTGCTCACGGTGGCCGGCCAGACCTTCACCGGTGTCGGTGAAGTGCCGGGCCCGCTCGCCGACGTGGTGGTCGCCCTGAAGGGCAACGCCAACCTCGCCGAGCCGACCCTGTCGGCCGCCAGCACCAACAACTTCCCGAACTGGATCCAGGACCGCAACGGCGTCCGCCTCGAGCAGTGCCTCGTGACCGACGGCAACTGCGTGCTCCTGCCCGACGCGACGTTCAACTCCGGCCTGCCGGTGACGTTCCCCGGGAACTACCCGAGCGAGTCGTTCTACTCGATCGTCGACTCGGAGATCCTCAGCTTCGGTGGCCAGGTGTGCGGTGACGGCTCCACGTCGACCGGTGGCACGGCCTTGCTGCGGGTCGCTGTCGAGGCAGCGTTCCTGTCGCCGCAGCCCCAGGCCGGCCAGCAGAACCTGTTCAACCGCATTCGCATCACGGCCGACGGTCTGTGCGCCAACACGACGTACTCGTTCGTGACGCCGTACGGTCCGCGGCTCATCACCACCGACGGCGATGGTGCGGTGAACCCCAATGCCGGCACGTTCGACAACACCGACATCACCGGCACGGAGCCGACCTCGCGGTCGTTCCTCCAGTGGGATCCGAACGAGGGTGCCAAGGCCCCGGCCGGCTACCTCGGTTCGCCCAACGTGCTGCACACGGTGGTCGGCTCGACGTACGTGCCGGCGGGCGCCAGCGAGCCGGCGAACTACTTCGCCATCGCCTCCGGCGCTGGTGAGTTCGCCCGCACCGACCAGTTCCTCGTGTCGGGTCGTCTGGCCGGCCCGGTGGTCACCAGCCTGTCGTCGAAGGACTTCGGCGTGGTGGAGGGTGGCGGTCAGAGCGCCTCGCAGGCCTTCACCATCACGAACATCGGCAGCACGCCGGTCACCGGCCTCGTGGTGAGCACGAGCGGCATCGATGCCGCCGAGTTCACCGTGCAGAGCGAGACCTGCACCGCCGCCGGCACGCTGGTCCGCGACGGTGACTGCCAGATCGTGGTCACCTTCGACCCGGCCGTGGTGGCGACGCAGACCACCCGCAACGCCACGCTCACGTTCAGCCACAGCGGTCTTCGTTCGCCGGTGAGCATCGCCCTCACGGGCCGTGCGAACCCGCCGGAGACCCCGGCCCTGACGGTGTCGCCCACCAGCTTCACCTTCACGGCCCTGAACGTCGGCGCCACGGCGAGCACCATCGTCACGGTCCGCAACTCGGGCACGGGCGCCATGGCGCTCGATGCACTGTCGCTGGTGAACCCCGACTTCTCCATCACGGCCACCACCTGCCCGGCCACCCCGGCCACGTTGGCTCCCGGTGTGTCGTGCACGGTGACGGCGAGGTTCAACCCCGCCAGCCGTGGGGCGAAGACGGGCTCGTTCTCGGTGCACGCCGTCGATGCGGTCGGGACCGTGGGCCACACCCCGGTGGACATGCCGGCGGTGACGGTGAACCTCACGGGCACGGCCACCCAGCCGACCATCACGGCCACCCCGGCCACGGCGCTGAACATCAGCGGCCAGGCGGGCCGGGCGCAGACCGGTCGGGTGACGCTCACGAACACCGGCAACGGCAACTTCAGCCTCACCTCGCCGGTGCTGGGCCAGGCGTCGATCCAGTTCGTCGCCGTCACCGCCAACAACCCGGTGCCGCGGTTCACGGCCACGCACAACTGCAACAACATCGCCCCGGGGCGCAGCTGCACGGTGACCGTGTCGTTCACGGCACTGGCGTCGGCGCCCATCGGCACCGCCTACCGGGTCGACATGAAGCTGTTCGGCAACGCCAGCAACCTCGGCGGTCTGACGACCCCGTACGTCATCCGGGTGACCGGCACCCGCAACAAGTGATCGAGTGCTGAGCACTCGTTGATCCCACCCAGGGGGAGGGCCGGCACGGGTAACCGTGTCGGCCCTCCGCGCATCTCTCGAGGCGGACGTGACCTTGAACATGTGACGAATGTCACGGCAGGCAAACCAAACCTTTTCCGAACCCTCACTGTCCGTCCATCGGTCCCACGCGGGGTGGCGAAACCTCAACTCGATCATCACCGCGAGGTCAAGCCAACACCCAGTGCGTCGTTCCGACAGGAGTCGTACGACCTTCGTCGTAGTGCGTGTACGTCGGAAGTCGGAATCAAAGGGGGGCCATGGGGGGTGCTTGTCCTGTGGCGCCGCGCCCGCTTGTCTAGGGACTGCGGGACCTTCCGTCGGGAGCGGAGGGTCGGAAAGGGCAGCGCGATGAGCGCACTGGGCGGGTTTTCGGCGAGCGTGCTGCGGCACGATGCAGCGAAGGAGCGGTCGCACGGGCGGCGGGCAGGGCGTACGACCGCCCTGCTCACGGCACTCGCGTTGGTGTTGACGGCGGTGCCGCTGATGGCGGCCACCGTGGCCTCGGGTGCCAACGGCACGCCGGCGCGGTCGGTCGGTTTCAACACCGGCGGGTTCCCGCTGTGGTTCGAGGACGCCACCGGTGTCCGAGTGCAGCCGTGTCTCGACCCCGCGGATGCGAACTGCCTCGCGCCACTCGCCAACCCGGGTGTCTACGACCCGGCCCAGCCACTCGCGTTCCCGAGCAATTACCCAGATGAGTTCTTCTACTTCGCCGCCGATGCCGCACCGGTGGCCGTGGCGGACTGTGCCGTCACTCCCGGCGACGGTGTCACCGTGCACCTCGCGCTCGAGGCCGCGTTCATCAACGGCAACCCAGCCCCTGGGGACCAGCAGGTGTTCGGTCGCATCCGCGCCAACGCCCGAGGCGGTTCGGGTCTGTGTGCGAACAGCTACTACACCCTCCGCACGCCCTACGGTCCGCTCACCATCAAGACCGATGCCAACGGCGAACTGCGCGGCGGCGCCGCCGCGGCTGCCACCTCCGACGTCGGTTGCTTCCCCACGCCGGCCGTGCCGTGCGACTGGAACGCACCGTTCCAGGCCGAGCATCTGGCCACCGGCCTGCTCCGTCAGACCAACGCCGTGCCGGGCTATCTCGGCAACGCCGGCTTCGGTCCGGTGACCGGCGGCAAGAACGGCGTGAACACGCTCAGCATCGTGAAGTGGCCCGCCGGCGCCACGCCGACGGTCGGTTTCGGCGTCGACTGCACCATCGTCGGTTGCGAAGTGCGCGGTGAGACGGCGAACTTCAGCGTGCTCGCCAAGCTCGCGGGCCCGCTCACGGCCGACGCGGCCACCGTCGACTTCGGCGGTCAGGCCACGGGCAGCACCAGTGCCGCCCGCACGATCACGATCACCAACCTCGGTTCGGGCGCCCTCGGTCTGGACCCCACCAGCATCGATCACGTCACCGTGACGGGTGCGGGCAGTGCCCAGTTCGCGCCCACCACCACCACGTGCAGTGTGCAGCAACTCGTCGAGCCGGCGGCGGCCACGCCGCTGGCCCGCGATGCGAGCTGCGGCATCGACGTCACCTTCACGCCCGCCGTGCTGGGCGTCACCTCGGCCACGCTCGAGGTGTGGCCCGCCGGTGCCACGGCACCGTTCACGGTCGCACTGGTGGGCACGGGTGTCGAGCCCACCCAGGAACCCGCCATCACCGTCGATCCCGCCGGTCTCGAGCTGCTGATCGGCGACGTGCGTGTCACCACCACGAGCGACATCGTGCCGGTCACGGTCACGAACTCGGGCAGTGCCCCACTGCAGCTGCAGCCCAGCATCCTCGCGGGCGCCCAGTCGTCCACGTTCGCCATCGTCGGTAACGGGTGCCCCACGGGCGTCGTCGCGGCGGCGGCCACCTGTGTGATCGGCATCAAGTTCACCCCGTCGCTTGCCGGGCCGCACTCCGCCGTGTTGCAGCTGGCCACCAACGTGCCGGCGTCGCCCACGGTGAACGTGCTGCTGACGGCGAATGCGACCGGCGGTGTCGCCGCCGTCGCCACGGAGTACCTGAACGGGTTCCCGACCTGGTACCAGGACGAGCGTGGCGTGCGGGTGGGTCAGTGCGCCGACCCGGCGAACGCCCTGTGCATCGCGGCGCCGATCGCCGGCGACGTGGTGTTCCCGACGAACTATCCCGACGAGGCCTTCTACTACCTCGCGATGTCGGAGCCGATCACGGTGAGCGACACCTCGTGCACCACCACGACCGGTGAGATCTTCGTGGAAGCCGGTGTCGAGGCGGCGTTCATCACGCCGGCGGTGCAGGACGGCCAGCAGATGACGTTCGGTCGGATCCGCTTCGTCGGCGGCCGCAAGGGCGGCCTCTGCCCCAACTCGGCCTATGTGCTCACGTTCCCGTACGGCCGCTCGGTGCTCACCACCGATGTCGACGGTGCCATCAAGCCGTCGCCCGGCACGTCCGACGTCGGCTGCATGGCCGAGCCGTGCGACTTCGCCCTGGCCCTGGCCAGCCCGGTGTTCGCCGGATTCCTCCAGCAGACCGTGCGTCCCGCCGGCTGGCTGGGCAATCCCCTCGCCCCGAGCACGGTGACGGGCGCGCCGTACATCGACCCCGACACCGGCGAGGCGGCCAACCACTTCACCATCCAGCGCCTCGACACCATCGGCACGCCCGGCCACGCCCTGCTCGGCTCGACCGATCTGTTCGGCGTGTCGGGTCGTCTCGCCGGCCCGATGGTGGCCGACCCCTCGGCCATCGACTTCGGTGCCGCCGACGTGGCCACGGGTGCCGTCGATCGTTCGGTCACGTTCACCAACGTCGGCCAGGACCCGGTGACGCTGGCGAACACACCCTGGAACATCAACAGCTCCGGCAGCAGTGACTTCTCGGTGACCGGTGGTGACTGTGTCGGCGGTCTGGTGCTGGCGAACCTCGCCACCTGCACGCTCACCGTGCGCTTCGACCCCACTGCCACCGGACCACGCTCCTCGGATCTGGCGCTGCGCCACGACGGTCAGAACGATCCGCTGACGGTGTTGCTCTCCGGTGTCGGCAGCGCCCCGGTCGGTGAGCCCGCCATCTCGGCCCAGCCGGGTTCGATCAGCTTCGCCGATCGTCACATCACCACCGTGAGCGAGTCGCAGGTCATCGTCGTGTCGAACCTCGGTGGCTCGGCCCCGCTGGTGGTGGGTACGCCCACGGTGAACGCGCCGTTCGAGCTCACCAACGACTGCCTGCTGCCGGTCGAACCCGACATGAGCTGCAGCATCTCGGTGCGGTTCGCGCCGCTCGCAGCGGGTTCGTTCACCGCCGACGTCTCGGTGCCCAGCAACGCCGGCACGGTCACCGTGCCGGTGAGCGGTGCCGCCACCGAGGCCACGCCGGCGCAGGCCGGCGCCCAGAACGGGGGCGGCTTCCCGCTGTGGATCCAGGACAACAACGGCGTGCGCCTCGAGCAGTGCGTCAGCACCGAAGGGTTCTGCGTGCTCGCCGGCAGCGGGTTCGACATCCTCCGCCCACTGGCATTCCCCTCGAACTACCCGAGCGAGTCGTTCTACTCGCTCGTCGACTCCGAGATCGTCACGTACGGCCCGCAGGCGTGTGTCGACGCCCCGGCGAGCGCCGGCGGTTCGGCGATGCTGCGCATCGCCACCGAGGCGGCCTTCGTGACGCCCACCCCGCAGGCCGGTCAGCAGAACCTGTTCAACCGCATCCGCATCACGGCCGACGGTCTGTGCGCCAACACCTCCTACCAGATGGTGCACCCGTACGGCACCACGACCGTCACGGCCGATGGCGAGGGTGTGGTGAAGGAGACCTTCGACACGGCGGCCATCAGCAGCACCGATCCCGTGCTCAGTGGATTCCTCCGCTGGGACCCGAACGTCGCACCGGCCGCACCCATCGGTCATCTGGGCGACGGCACGTCGTTCCACGAGATCGTCGGCTCGGAGTACCGCCCCGACGCCGGTGAGCCGGCCAACTACTTCCGCGTTGCGCTCGGTACCGAGGTCATCGGCTCGACCGATCGATTCCTCGTGGCCGGTCGTCTGGCGGGCCCGGTGGTCCCCGGTCTGACGGCGAAGGACTTCGGCACGGTGCGCCAGGGGCAGAACAGTGCCACGCAGGACTTCGTGATCTCGAACATCGGCAGTGCACCCGTGAGCGGCTTCACGACCTCGCTCACCGGAGCGAACGGTGCGCTGTTCGCCGTGACCGCCACCACGTGTTCGGGCGCCACGCTGCAACGTGACGAGTCGTGCACCGTGCAGGTGCGACTCCAGACAGCGACCAACACTGCCATCGGGGCCAAGACCGCCGCATTGGTGGTGGGCCACGACGGGCTTCGCTCGCCGGTCACCATCGACCTGACGGCCAATGTCATCACCAGCGCCCAGCCGGCGCTCACGGTGACACCGACGGCACTCACCTACGCCGCCACGGCAGTGGGCACCACCAGTGCCACGCAGACCGTGGTGATCCGCAACTCGGGCAATGCGCCGATGCGGGTGGGGCTCCTGGCGCTGTCGGCGGCGAACGCCGATCAGTTCCGTCTGGTGTCGAGCACCTCGGCGACGGCCTGCCCGGTGAACGGCACGCTGGCGACGGGCAACCTCGCCGCCGGTGCGTCGTGCACCATCGGCGTCACCTTCCGACCCACGGCCAGTGGCAACAAGACCGCCACGCTGTCGGTCACGGCCAGCGACCCGGCGACGGCCGAAGCGCTCACGCCCATCAACGTGACGATGACGGGCCAGGCCACGGCCGCCACGCTGTCGCTGTCGGCCACCAGCGTCACGATCAACGGTCGTGCCGGCCGTACCACGACGGCATCGGTGCAGCTCACCAACAACGGCACGGCGAACTTCTCGCTGGCCGGTAACCCGGCGCTGCTGTTCACGGCGGTGTCCGGTGTGAACCCGACCACCAAGTTCACGGCCACGCACAACTGCAACAACGTCGCACCGGGCCGGCGTTGCCAGGTCACCATCTCGTTCACCCCGGGCGCCGGTGGGGTGGGGGAGCGTTTCGTGACCGATCTGTACATGTTCGGCGCAATGTCGAACACGGTGGTCGATCCTCGTCCGCTGTCGCCGACGTTCGGTCAGCTGGTGGGCGGTGTGAAGGTGCGGGTCACCGGGGTGCGCGCCCGCTGACGTTCCTCGACAGATGTGGGAGCACACCGAGGCCGGCACGGGCGACCGTGCCGGCCTCGGCGCGTCCGGCTGTCAGTGGTGCAGCACGATGCGTTCGGCGTGCTCGGGGGTGACGGCGGTCCAGTCGAGCTCGCGCACGATGCGGTCGCGGAGGGCGCTCGATGCGTTCGGCTCACCGTGCACCACGAACACGGTGGTGGGTGGGCGCGTCGCCGTGCCGACCCAGGCCATCAGTTCACTGGCGTCGGCGTGCACCGAGAAACCGGTGAGGTCGCAGATCTCGGCCTTCACACGTACGTACTGGCCGTGGATCTTCACGCTGCTCGCACCGTCGAGCAGTTGGCGCCCGCGAGTGCCGGCGGCCTGGAAGCCCACCAGCGCGACGCTGTTGCGTTCGTCGGGCAGGAACTTCTCGAGGTGGTGCACCACACGGCCACCCGACGCCATGCCGGCGCCGGCGATGATGATGGCCGCCCCGCCGTGTCGCGACACGGCCTTCGATCCCTCGGAGTCGAACACCTCCGACAGGTTCGGCAGGTCGAACAGCGACCGTTGATCAGCGAGTTCGGCGCGCACATCGGTGGCATGTTCCTCGATGGCCTCGCGGTAGATCTGCAGTGCGGCCAACGCCATCGGGCTGTCGACGAAGATGGGCACGGCGGGCAGGCGACCCTCGTCGGCGAGTTGGCGGAGGTGGTACAGCAGCACCTCGGTGCGGTCGACCGCGAACGCCGGAATGATCACCTTGCCGCCGCGCTCGACGGTGCGCTCGATGACGTCGGCCAGCGCGAGCCGGGCTTCGCCGTTGGTGTGTTCACGGTCGCCGTACGTGGACTCGACCACCAGGTAGTCGACGTCACCGACCGGTGTGGGCGGCACCAGCAGCGGGTGCGTGGGGCGCCCGAGATCGCCGCTGAATCGCACGGTGGGGCCGTCGTGCAGTTCCACGAGCACGGTGGCCGAGCCGAGGATGTGCCCTGCGGGTTGGAACGTGATGCGGATGCCGTCGGCCGCGTCGAACGGCGCATCGAAGGCGTGCGAGCGCAGCTGCTCGAGTGCCGTCCACGCGTCGTCCTCGGTGTACAGCGCGAGCGCCGGGTGGTGACGCGAGTAGCCGGCACGGTTGGCGTACTTCGCTTCCTCCTCCAACAGGCGGGCGCTGTCGGGCAGCACGACACTCATCAACCGGCCGGTGTCGAAGGTGACGTGCACGTCGCCCCGGAAGCCGGCCTTCACCAGTCGTGGCAGATAGCCGCAGTGATCGAGGTGCGCGTGGCTGATGACCACGGCATCGAGCGTGGAGGGCTGCACCGGGAACGCGGCCCAGTTGCGCTCGCGGAGCTCCTTCAGGCCCTGGAACAGGCCGGCGTCGAACAGCACGCGGCGGCCACCGTGCTCGAGCAGGAACTTGCTGCCGGTGACGGTGTGGGCCGCACCGAGCGGGACGAGCGTGGTGGGTGAGCCGTGGCTCATGGGGGCCGCTCAGCGGTACTTCGGCTTGGCGAACACCTCGCGCACCAGCGGCTCGAAGTGCTCGAGCGGCTCGGTGGGGCCATCGGGGTCGAACGCCACCTGGTCCCAGTCGTCGGTGAACTGCTCGCACAACGCGAACCACGGCTCGTCGCGGTACTGGTCGCGCAGATCCGTGGGCATGCCGAAGTGCTGGTAGTAGTGCCGACCCTGGAAGTCCTGGTGGTGGTAGAGCGTGTGGTAGACGTCGGGCCGCACGTACGGGCGCAGCATCTCGGCGGCGATGGGGCCGTGGTTCGGCACGCTGATGGCCTTGCCGATGTCGTGGCACAGCGACGCCACCACCACCTCGGGGTCGGCGCCGTCGCGTTCGGCGAGGGTGGCGGTCTGCAGACAGTGGGTGAGCTGGTCGCACGAGAAGCCGTCGGTGATGTCGCCGAGCGAGCGCAACAGCATGAGGATGCGGTCGGCGACGCGGCCCTGGTTCTGTGCGGTCTCGCGGCCGATGACGGCCCACTGCTCGGCGGTGGACTCGTCCATGCGGGTGAAGGTGGCTGCCATGAGAGCATTGTGGCACCGAGTCGACCGCCTGCGGGGACCGTGCGATCATGGGGCGTTCGTCGTTCTCGAAGGAGTCACCCATGAACCCCACCGAACTGGCACTGTTCAGCGCGAAAGAGCAAACGTTGCTCGTGGCCACGGAGTCCGCCCGTCTCGCGGTGATGAGCGAGGACGAACTCGGCGAGGCGCTGCTCCTCGTGCGTCGGGCGCGAAACAAGTACACGGGTCTGCATCGCCGGCAGGGCAGCACCACCGTCGGCGAGGTGGGCCGCCGCGCTGCCACGCAATCGCAGAACCTGCGCACGCTCCGCAAGGCCGAGATCTTCGAGGATGCGCTCGCCCGCGTGTCGCGTGCGTACGCGACGGCGGCGAAGGCGACTGCCACGCAGTTGAAGTCGGAACGGCTCGCGCTTGCCGCTGCCGCCACGGCGTCGTCGCCCGCTGCCCAGCCGAAGGCGCCGAAGAGCACTGCGAAGGCGGGCAAGAGCGACGGTCGCACGGCGGCGGGTCGTGGCGTGCAGCCTGCGTCGGCGACGGCCTCTCCTGCTCGCCGTGGCTCGTCGAAGGCGCAGGGTGCCAAGCGGCAGGCCAAGCGCGACTCGCGCTGAGCCGACACTCGGTCCCTCCGCTTCGTCACCGGCGGTCGTGGGGGAGAACACTTCGGCGATGGACTTCGATCTGCCCCAGGACCTCCTCGATCTGCTCGCCGAACTCGACACGTTCATCGAACAGGTCATCCGTCCGCTCGAACAGCAGGACGACAACATCCGCTTCTTCGCCAACGCCCAGCTCAACAAGCACACCGAGCATACCGCCAACAGCACCGCCACGTGGCAGACCACCCAGGCCATCGCGACACCGGATCCCATCACCGGCGCGCTGCCCGTCAATAACGGCATCTCCGTCGGCTTCACGGATGCCGAGACACGTGCGCGCCCCGTCGCCGCCAGCACCGTCACGCTCAGCGCGCTCGCCGCCTACAAGCTCGGCGACACCCTCACGCTCAACGGTGGCGGCGTGCACCGCTACCCCACGCTGCTGCTCGACTACGATCTC
>SXKB01000201.1 GCA_005778215.1 Actinomycetota bacterium
CACCTTGCCGGCACCCCCGGACGACTGGATGCCGATCGAGTTGAACCCGCACGACATGTACAGGCCCTTCACGTCGGGCGACTCGCCGAGCAGGTAGCGGTCGTCGGGGGTGAACGACTCCGGGCCGTTGAAGAACAGGCGGATACCGGTCTCGGCGATGAGCGGCATGCGGTTCGCGGCGCTCTCCATGAGCGGCGCGATGTGCTCGTAGTCCTCGGGCAGCGAGTCGAAGCAGAACGACTCGGGGATGCCCGATCGTCCGCCGCGCTGGGTCATGCCCCACGGCTTCGACACCGGCTCGAACCACCCGACGAGCAGCTTGCCGGCGTCCTCCTTGAAGTAGCCGCACCCGTCGGGGTCGCGCAGCACCGGCATGGTGGGCGAAATGCCCTCGACCGCTTCGGTGACGATGTAGAAGTGCTCGGCCGCGTGCAACGGCACGGTGGCGCCGACTGCGTCGCCGAGCTCACGGCCCCACATGCCGGCGGCATTCACCACAGCATCGGCGCGAATGACACCCGTGGTGCCGTCGCCACCGTCGAACGTGTACTCCACGCCGACCGCGCGCCCCTGCTCGGTGAGGATGCGCTCGACCTTCACACCCTCCTTGATCACCACGCCACGGGCGCGGGCACCCTTGGCGAGCGCCATCGTGGTGTCGATCGGGTTCGTGATGCCGTCGCCCGGCAGGTGCACGCCACCCACGATGTCGTCGACGTTGGCCAGCGGCACGAGGGCCTTCACGTCGGCCGGCGTGATGATGTCGACGGGCAGGCCGAACACGCGCGCCATCGAGGCGCCGCGCTTGAGCTCCTCGAAGCGTTCCTCGTTCGGGGCCACGCTCACCGAGCCGCGCTGCTGGAAGCCGGTGGCCTGGCCGGTCTCCTCCTCGAGCGTGGCGAACAGGTTGGTGGTGTACTGCGCCAACCGCGTCAGGTTGTGCGTCGCGCGCAACTGCCCCACCAGACCGGCGGCGTGCCACGTGGTGCCGCACGTGAGTTGCTTGCGTTCGAGCACGACGACATCGGTGACGCCGCGCAGAGCCAGGTGATAGGCGACGCTGCATCCCACGATGCCGCCGCCCACGATGACGACTCGAGCGCTGCCGGGCAGGTCGGCCATGACTTCCTCCGGGTTGTGAAATTTTCGCCATCTTTACACAACCCTCGACACCAGCGCGACGCCGACGGAAAATCTGTTAGGGCGCCTTTACATTCCGGGTGAACCCTTGCTACCTTCTCGCCGTCCACCTCCCCGACGAAGAAGGACCTCCGAATGCAACGATCCCCCCGCCTCCTCGCCGCCGTCGCCGCCACGCTGGCGCTCGCGCTCGCCGCCTGTGGCGACGACAGCTCGTCGAGCGCCGACACGAGCAGCGGTGCCGTGGAGGGCACCATCACCGTGTACAGCGGCCGCAGCGAGGACCTCGTGCTGCCACTGCTGGAGGAGTTCACCGCCGCCACCGGTGTGAAGGTGGAGTTCCGCGGCGGCGACAGCGGCGAACTGGCCGCACAGCTGCTCACCGAGGGCGACGCCTCGCCCGCCGACGTGTTCTTCTCGCAGGACGCAGGCGCGCTGGGCGCCGTGGCAGCGCAGGGGTTGTTCACCACACTCCCCGCGTCGTCGCTCGACGTGGTGCCCGAGGCCTACCGCTCCGGCGAGGGCACCTGGGTGGGCACCAGCGGCCGCGTGCGGGTGTTCATCGTGAACCCCGAGCTCGCGCCCACGCCGCCCACCTCCATCGACGACCTGCTCGATCCACAGTGGAAGGGCCGCATCGGTTTCGCCCCCACCAACGCCTCATGGCAATCGTTCGTCACCGGCCTGCGAGTGCTGCGCGGCGACGACGGCGCGCGTGAATGGCTCACGGCCTTCGCCGCCAACGAGCCCGTCGCGTTCGAGAAGAACGGAGCCGTCCGCGACGCGGTGAACGCCGGCGACGTGGCCGTCGGCCTGGTGAACCACTACTACCTCTTCGAGAAGATCGCCGCCGAAGGTGCCGACGCCGTGGTGGCGGTCAACCAGTTCGCCGCGCCGGGCGACCCGGGCGGCCTGGTGAACGTGGCCGGCGTGGGCGTGCTGAAGGGCTCCGACAACAACGCCGCGGCGCTCGCCCTGGTGGAGTTCCTGTTGTCGGAACGGGGCCAGACGTACTTCGCCGAGACCACGTACGAGTACCCGCTGCGTGCCGGCATCCCGGTCGCCGACGGCCTCCCCTCCCTCGACGAACTGCAGCCCCCTGCAATCGACCTGTCGGACCTCGACTCACTCGCCGAGACGCAACAGCTGCTCGACGAGGTCGGCCTGCTCACCCGATGACCCGTCGCCCGCGACCGCCGCTGGCACTGCTGGTGCCGGCGGCGGTCGCTGCGCTGGTGGCGCTGCTGCCATTCGTCCACCTGATCGACCGCACCTTCGATCAGGGGTTGTCGCGCGTCTGGGACGAGGTGTGGCAGCGCCGCACCTTCGAGTTGCTGCTGCGCAGCACGGCCCTCACGGTCACGGTCACCGTCGCGTGCGTGCTCATCGGCGTCGGCGCGGCCTGGCTGGTGACGTGCACCGACCTACCCGGACGGCGGGCGTGGCGTGTGGTGCTGCTGTTGCCGCTGGCGGTGCCGTCGTACCTGTCGGCGTTCGCCTGGGTGTCCTGGCGTCCTGACCTCGCCGGTTTCACCGGCGCTGCGCTGGTGCTCACCTGCACCAGCTACCCGTACGTGATGCTGCCCACGATGGCGGCACTCACGCGTCTCGATCCGGCCCACGAGGAGGTGGCACGCAGCCTCGGACGCGGCACGTGGCGCGTGCTCGCCACCGTCACGCTGCCGCAGCTGCGCACCTCCATCTCGGCCGGCGCGCTGCTCGTGGCCCTCTACGTGCTCAGCGACTTCGGCGCCGTCGCGGCCATGCGCTACGAGGTCTTCACCTGGGTCATCTACGGCGCCTACCGCGCCGGGTTCGACCCCACCCGCGCCGCCATCCTCTCGTCGATGCTGGTGGCAGTGGCGATGGTGCTGGTGATCGCCGAGAGCCGCACCCGAGGCGCGGCAGCCGCGCGGGTCGGCAGCGGCACCGCGCGACGCGCGGCACCCATCTCCCTCGGCCGCCTGCGGTGGCTCGCCGCATCGGCCTGCGGCGCCGTGGTGGCCGCCGCGCTGGC
>SXKB01000202.1 GCA_005778215.1 Actinomycetota bacterium
GGCAAGGTCGGATAGGGCAAACTCACTGTTGGTCATCGTGCGGCCTCTCGGTTGCTTGGTCGCTTTCGAGAATCGCACGATGACCACCATCACCCCGAGGATGCTGGCCCGCTCCTACACCACGTGATGGGACTCACCCCATGCGTCGAGGGCCAGGACCTGCCTTGGCGTCAGGCTGACTTCACCCTTGAGGTTTGGAATCAGGCGATGCTCAGCTTGCGGGAGTGCGATGGCTGGCCCACTTCCTCGCGTCGCCCCTGGGATGAGCTGCTGTGCGGCGTGATCCTGCATGACGTGATGGATGTCCAGACCGTCGCCCCTTGCAGACCCTGCCACGAGGTCGTCATACGTGCCGACGTCGTACGCCGAGACCTTGTTTGTGGCTACAAGAGAGTGGACGGGGGTCGGAGACGTGCCTCGAGCCTCGAGCGACAGCGAGGCAGACCCCTCCGGCGACCCGCTGAGCTGCGTCGGACCGGTCTCGGCAGGCCTGAACGGCTGAATGTCAACGCGCGCAATTGCCGGTACGTCGTAGGCGAAGAATTTGCCTACCGTCGTCGACAACGAACCGCACAGCCCCACGAACAGGCACGCAACTACGACGACGAGCGAAGGCCTGCTGATCCGCGTGCGATTATCCACGTCGTACCTACCAGTCGTATTCGCTGAGCAGATCGATCACCGGTTGGAGAGCAGCGGGATCCCACTCGCCGGAATCAGCCAGTTCACGGAGCGCACCGATGGCCTCGTGCAGCGACCGCCACTCATGCGCGTGCGACCGATGAAGCTGGACGTAGTTCAGTGCGCTAGCACGCAACGCTGTGTTGTCAGTCAGGAACCCGGTGGTCAGGTAGTCATCGGGATCACGGATCTGCTCGTTGCACACCGCACACGAACGGCGGCCCGGCCCAAGTCGAAGCATCAACTCATCGGACCGATGCAATGCGATTCTGCCCGTCGGGTCCTCCTGCACGCAGAGCCGGTGGAAGGCGCCGTCGCTAAACCGGAACACCGGATCCAGCCGATTCGAAACGAACGCTGGAAACGCGACTGCGTCATCTCCTTGCTCGATGACACGACCGCAGATCGGGCAGGTCGTCTTGCCCCGTACAAGAAGCGCCATCACCTTGCTCCGAACTTCGTCAACTGGCCATGCTCAAGTAGCCACGAGCTCTGCTGTCCGTAGGCGTCCAGCATGGCGAAGTCGGCGCTCGACGGTCCCGAAATGGGAAGCTGATATGGGTGCGTGTGGCCGAACACTCGGGTCACATCGTCGGTGAACTCGATGCCGCCTGGTCCACCAGAGACGATCGCTCTGTCTCCATTGGCGAGTCCGACCAGAGCGTGCTCATTGCCGGTCTCGTACGTGAGCACCTTGCCCTCATTGACAATGTCAGCGATCTTCTCGCCCCGGCCGATGGTGCGGACCACCGACATGGGAGCCGCTTCACCGCCCGCTCCACTAGCCACCGAGACCGTGTTTGTGGCAACAACAGAGTGGGAGGAGGTCGTCGATGTACGCCGGACCTCAGGCGCAGTGAAGGCAGACCCCTCGTGCACGTCGCTGAGTCGCTCCCGACTGACCGACACGCTATCGAACTCATGAACTTCGACGTGCTCCGTGGTCGGGGAGTCGTAGGTGAAAGTCGCTGCGTCAACTCTGGTCGTACCTGTGCCAATGAGACCGGGCAGCGCCGCAAGTACGGTCGCCGCGAGAACCCACCACAACCGCCGCCGTAGATTCATGGCCTCGGCGGCAACCTTTCGGACGGACGAGTCGCCCACTTCGGCATGGTGGCCGTTCATCACATGGGTGGGAACGCCGAATAGAGCCAAGGCAGCGAGCACAAGCGTCCTCAACGCGACCACCCATTGGCGGTTTCGTAGGTCAGGTTCGTCGGGCGGCACGTGCTCGTCACCCGAGGTTCAGCTTGAGATACTTGCGAGCAGCGCGTTGAACAACTGGGACCCGACTCTTCTGTAGGCAGGCCTCGGCGGCCGACGAGTAGCCCGGCAACTTCCGCTT
The DNA here is from genome assembly GCA_005778215.1 of Actinomycetota bacterium. Lineage (GTDB taxonomy): Bacteria > Actinomycetota > Acidimicrobiia > Acidimicrobiales > Ilumatobacteraceae > UBA668. The sequence continues at coordinate 2,027 of SXKB01000202.1, forward strand.
TGCGAGAGCACCAAGCAGAACGGCGCTCACCTCGTCGTCGAGAAGGTGCTTCGCCGCGACCGCCTGAATGACATCGTCGCTTCCAAGATCGCCGATCAGACCGACGAGCGCCTGCCTGCCCTTGCCGAGTTCGCCGAATCCGACAAGCTCTGCAAGAACTTCAAGCAAACGGTCAACGCCTTTGTCTCTTCGCAGAGCTGCCACCCCGATCGCCCGAAGTTGCTCGCCGACGTTCCAAACAGCCATCTCGTGTTGCATCCAGTCAGGTGCACCGCCGACACCCTTCATCGCCAGCGAGGACCCCGAAGCTCGAACCTCGAAGGCCACCTCGCTCATCGCAAGACGGAGGGTGCTCGCGACATCCTCCAGCACGACCGGGCGCGCCTCAAGAAGCGAAGCCAGCCGCCGAAGTTGTGGAAAGTCCGGCACGTCAACCATTGAGGTTCATCGTCACGAGGTTGATGGGATTGCCGGGATCGAGGTGCGCCCGGAGCAACGGCCTCGACACGACCGTTCTCGTATCGATGACCACATCGACGCGACCAGGTACACCCCCGCGAGTCACGTACGCCGCATCATCCAGCAGCTGGGACGAAAGGTGTTGATATCCCACGTTCTTGGTCTCCGCGATGTATCGCCCGCCGTTCGACATGTGGTCCGGGATCCGAAACTCGGCGTTGCCGGACGCCGAGGGAATCCTGGTCGTGTTCTTCGGTAGCCCCGTGGCCGCCGAAGAGACCGACTCACCTGCCGCACCGAGGCCAGCCGGATCAACCACCTTTGTGGCTACCGGTTTTGGGGCGGGTGTGGGGGGTGGGTCGTCGAGGGGTGATTTGGTCGACTTGAGGATGTCGAGTTTGGTGGCGACGGCGGCGAGGCCGGAGCCGACGATGATTTCGCCGATCTTGTAGGCGATGCAGTAGTCGTAGCCGCGGCTGCCGCAGTCGTGGAAGCCGAGGACTTCGAGGATGACGTCGACGTCGAACTCGAGGATGGACTCGACGAGATCGACGACCTGGCCCGGGTCGGAGATCAGGTCCCACGCCGAGCCGAGCACACACCAGAAACACAGGGCGTTCAGCGCACCGTCAACCAGGCCGTCGAGCACGTCTCCGGTCGAGAAGCCGTCGCTCTTCGTGGAGGGTTTGGCGGGCGCACGGGGGGTGACGTGGCTGGTGTGGCCGGGTGCTGTGCAGCCAAGGGTGAGGTAGCGGGTTTCGCGGCATTGGCGGTCGCCGGGACCGACGATGTGGGAGGCGCTGACGCCGCCGGCGCGGCAGGCGTAGTAGCCGTTGTCGTTGCAGGGGTTGGTGTCCTGTGACCAGCCCGGATCGAGGCCGCTGGGGTCGCTCTGGCTGATCGGGTTGCCCTGCGCGTACAGGTAGGGGCTGAGTGATGCGGGGCGGGTGGGGTGGAAGATCGGGTCGACGGACAGGAATTGTCCGGTGCCGGTGGCGACGGATCTGGCGTTGAGGTAGTCGAGGTTCTGTGCGGGGTCTTTGGTCTGGCCGAGGAATGCTTTGCCGTTCGCGGGTTGCCCGTGGCGGATGTCGCCGTAGGGGAGGTAGCGGGTGGTCGTGGTGGCGCCGGTGTTGTTGATCGTCGCCGCGATCGAGCCTTGGCTGTTCGCCGCGGTGAGGGTGGTGGTACGCGTCGCGGTCGTGTCGAAGGACTGTTGCGCTGACGGGTAGAACTTGGTCGCGGTGCAACCGTTGTTGCCGTTCTGGCTGATCTCGATCGCGCCGAGATAGAGCGTGCGGGTGCCGTCAGGGTCGTGGCGCAGGATGCGGTTGCCGCCTGCGGCGTAGAGGTTGGTGGAGACGCCTTGTCCGGCTTGTTGAACGGTCTGGAGCTGTTGTTGGGCGTTCCAGCCGTAGGTCCAGGTGGTGGGTGTCGGGCTGGTGGGGTTCTCGACCTTCTGGGTGACGGCGCCGTTGCAGTCGTACCAGTACCACTCGGTGGTGGGGGTGCCGCCGGTGATCGCTCTGGTGGCGTGGGGGCGGGGGGCGGGTTGTGCGCAGGTCGGGTCGGTGGGTGCGCCGGTGCCGGTGGGGTTGGTGTATTGGTAGGTGCGGCCGTTGTGGGTGGCGAATCTGGTGAGGTCGTCGTAGGTGTCGCCTTCGTTGTACGGGGTCGGGCCCGTGGGTGTGGTGGCGGCGGCGGTGGTGGCGTCGGCGGCGCATGCGGTGCCGGCGGTGGTGTAGCTGCGGGTGAGGCGGGCGCGTGCGTCGAAATAGAAGCACTCGCGTTCGGTGCCACCGATGTCGGGTTGGTGAAGGACCGAGGTCGGGTTGCCGGCGTGGTCGTAGGTGTAGTTGTCGTTCTGGATCTTGGAACCGGCTTCGAGTCCGCCGGCGATGGTCGCCGTGAGTGTGGTGAGTGATCCGTCGCTGGTCGAGTAGGTGTAGCTGCGGTCGAGGCCGTAGCCGTTCGCGCCGCGGATGTTGCGTCCGGTGATGCGGCCGTACGCGTCGTAGGTGGTGTCGGCGACCCATTTCCCGCCGGTGATCGCGGTGTCGTCGGTGAGCAGGGCGGTGGCGAGTCCGAGACTCGTGTAGGTGGAGGTCAACGTCTCGGCGGTGAACCTTCCCGCGACGCCAGGCAGCACCTGCTGGTGGGTGGTGTTCGTGCGGGTGAAGGTGGAGCTGAACGTGTACGGGGCGAACAGCGGGTCGTCGGCGGTGGTGACCCGGTTGTAGTTCGGTGCATTCGGGTCGGTCGATGGTTGGAGTTGCAGGGTCGAGGTGGTCAACCGTCCGAGGCTGTCGGTGGCGTTCGAGGTCGCGACGAGCAGCGGGGCGGTGGTCGTCGACGCGACGTCGGGTTGCCAGTAGCTCGTTGCGGTGGCGACGACGCCGCGCTCCACGGTCGGGCTGCCCCCACCGGCAGGTGTAGTGGTGTCGTAGCTGTACTCGGCGAGCAGGTTCGTGCTCGTGTGGGACCCGAGGCGCGTGGTGAGCGGACGGCCGAGCGGGTCGTAGGTGAAGCTGGTGACCTGTCCCTTGGCGTCGGCGGTCCGTTCGATCTGGCCGGTCAGGTAGTAGCGGTTGGATGTCGCGCCGGCGTTCGGGTCGCTCGACGCGGTGATCTGACCGAGCCAGTTGTAGGTCATCGACGTCTGGTTGCCGGCGGTGTCGATGATCGCCGCGAGCTCGCCGCGAGGGGTGTACTCGTACTCGGTGACGATCGCAGGGCTGGTGCCCGGCGCAGCGACGGTCGGTTCGATCACCTTCGTCAGCCGTCCGTGGGCGTCGACGGTCGAGATGGTGGCACCGAACTGGTGTGTCCCACCGGGATTGATCGGCGGGTTGCTCGTCGTCGTGCGGCCCGAGTAGCTGGTGGTGGTCTGCCGTACTGTCACCGTGCCGTTCGAGTTGAGCAGCGAGGTCGCGGTCGTACGGCCGAGCGCGTCGTACGAGTAGGCAGTGTCGATCGGGATCGACGCGGTTGCAAGGTTGATCGGTCCGTCGCTGGGGTTGCCGGTCGCGGTGAACGCGCTCGACACGTTGATCGCAAGGCCTCGCGAGTTGAACACGGTTCGTGTGACCAGTCGGCCGCCTGCTGGTGACGCCGTGTGTTCCTGCACCGTGCGGCCGGAGGCGTCGACGTACTGATCGGTTTCCAGATAGGTCGCGGTCGTTGCCCCGGCCGGACGCCAGGGGTCGGTCGCGGTGGCGAACAGTTGCCGGGTCTGGACCCGCCAACGTGGCACCGTGTACCCGAACGCCGACAACGGGTTCCCGACGACGGTGTGATTGGTGAACACGTACGCATACGTCGCCGACGGGTTCCCGGTTCCGCACGCCGTGTACCCGGCGTCGGGGAGCCACAACTCGACCACACGTGACCACTCGTCGTAGCAGGCCCGCGTCGAACGGTTGTTGGCGTCGATGGTCTGCACGTCACGACCCCACAGGTCGAACACGCTGTGGGTGACCCAGCCGAGCGCGTTCGTCATCGCGACGTCGTTGACGTTGTGGTTCCCTGCTGTCGTCAACGCGGCCGCGCCGGCGAAGGACGAATAGGTCGACAATGTCGCCTGGCCCGCGGCGTCGAAGCCGCGCGTCACCCGACCCCAGCCGGGTGTCGGCGCGAACCCGTTCGGTTCGAACTCCATCCGTGTCGTCACCGAACCGGTCGCGGTGTGGTCGCTGTTCCTGACCACACTGGTGGTGTCGCCGACGCTGTCGACCTTCTGAGTGACGTTGCCGAACTTTGGTGCCGTCGCCCACGCCGGGCTCGCGGACTGATCGTCGTAGTACAGGTAGCTCGCCGCAACACGAGTGGATCCGTCGTCGGCACACGTCGTGTCCGGCACCACGGTCGTCGCGGCAGGCAGACCTTCAGGGAACCAGGCCTGACCAGCGGTCGGCGCCGTGGTCGCGGTGTAGTAGGTGAGCGTGCAGGTGTCGTCGGGCAAACCGGATGGATGCACCGTCGTGGCCGGCCCGTTCACGTTCACATACGACGCGTTGACATCGCCGTAGTCGACCTGGTGCACCAGCCGGTGCGAGGTGTCGTAACCGAAGTCGACCAGACCGTAGAAGCCGCCCTGTTCGCGCGACTTCACCTTGTCGGTCAACACTCGATACGCGGTGCCCGAGAACCCGCTCACCGCCGACCGCGATGACCACTCGAACACGGAGAGCTGCCCTGCGTACTCGACACTGCCGGTGGCGTTCGTCGACCAGGATTCCAACTCCGAGCCCTGCAGCCAGTCGTGGTCGGTCCAGGCCGCGCCTGACTTGTCGAGCACCACGACGTTCTTCTTCGCCGCACCGGGCGTGTGTGACGTCAGGTCCTGATCCATCCCACGGTAGAAGACGTGTTCGGTCACGCTGCGATTCGGATCCGATGAGCTCCCGACGATCTCCTTCACCCGGTAGTAGCCGCGCGAATCACCCCAGCTCTTCGTCGACGCGTCCTGGTACGGCGACATGTCCGCGTGCCACGCCATCCCACCCCGGACCGCGTCCTCGAACGGTTCCAGATAGTCGTACGACGTCGTCATCGTCGCCGACGCACCGAGCCCGTCCTGCACATCGACACGATCGACCCGATAGCGGTTCCACGACGCGAACCCAGCGGTGCCCGACGTCGGAGAGAACCAGCGCGGGAAACACCGAAGCGTGTTCGAATTCCACCCCGACGTCTTTCCCTCGCACCCGGCATCCGGCGCCGAATACGTCACGCGAATGTCACGCCCGAGGTCGTCGAGGATGCCATCCACCCGATACAGACGCATGTCGGTCACCCCGGCCGCCGGGTTGTCATCCACCCGGTTCGCGAACGGGCCGGTCCAACTGTCGAACCGGATCGGCTGGCTCGTCGAATTCGTCGTCAGTTCCCGGCGCGAGATCGTCCGCAGCCACAGATGCTTCGGATCCGGCCCGCTGCCATCCGCGTCCACCCAGTCCTGCGTCAACTCGTGACGTTCCGGCGCCGACCAATCCGTCGCCGCCGGACCGACTCGCCGCTGCGGGGTGATCCACTTCAACTTCGACACATCGAAGAACGTCGGCGCGTACTTCGTGCAATAGGTGCTCGACCCGTTGAACCCGCAGAACTGATCGACCGGGATGTCGGGGAAGTTCGCGCCCGTTGTCGTTGTCGGCGCGGTCACACAATCGGCGACGTTCGAACACCGGTACGAATAGTCGAACTTGATGCGCGACGTCTCCACGTTCGCGTCGCCGGCCGTTGACAGCAACTGCCCGTACTCGATCCGATTGAGCCGCCCACCCAACACGTACGGCACCGTGTTCGCCGGCCCGCCAGCACGACCGTAGAAGTTCTTGTCGACATCGTAGTGATAGGTCGTCACCCGACCGTTCGCATCGACGATCCGGTCCAACTTCCACCGATACGTCATGTGACACCACTGCGGTGACTGCCCGTAACACGGCTCACCGGCCTGCAAACTGTACGCAGGCACCGTCCACGACGAATGCAGATCGGTCCCCGGCGCGTCACCCAACACACCCTCGGACTTCCCGAACCCGAACCAGTACTGGTTCCCCGCCAGGTCGTTGACCACCCAATACGAGTCGAGCGCGTCGTCCTCGAAACCGCCACGCGCAGCCGACGACGTCTTCGTGTACAGCTGCACGACCCACCCGGCATCGCTCTCCGATGCATACGTGAACACCGAGTAGCCGCCAGGGCCCGCCGTCGGACCCGCAACCGCGACCAACTCACCCGAGATGCCGGCCATCGAGATCGTGCCGTTGAACCCGACGAAACAGAAATCACCGATCGCGCCACCATCACGATTGCACGACTTGAACGTGCGCTCGATGAACGCATCATCCGTCGCCCAACCCAGACCGACCGGACCGCCCTGCGTGTTCTGATCAGCCGACATCCCATCGACGGACTGCGAACTGTACGACACCGACACCGTCGGCGCCGCGCCCGCCGGCGCCGCCAGACCACCGACCGGATAGCTCCACGAGAAACCACCCGAGTTCAAGCCCACCGACCACGAACCCGACGGATTCAACGACGACGTCGCATAGTTGCCGTTGTTCGAGTACGCACCTGCCGACAGCCCGAACCCCGGACCCCCCGTTGACAAACCCGCCCGCGATGCGCCGAACCCGCCGACCCCGGAACGCGCCAGACCCAACAGGTCCGAGCCCCTCACATCGACATACACCCGTTCCCCGACCAGGTCGTTGACGAACCCGTCGACCACCCGCGGCCCGGCGCAACCCTTGCTGCCCGGCGCCTGCAACCAACACTGCTCGAACACCACCAACTGCAGACGCCCCGCCCAATCGGCGCCATACGCGTCACGGAACGACGAATAGTCCACCGACAACCGCACCATCGCGTCGCTGCTCGCCAACACGTCATCCGGATCGACCGAGAACGCGACCTTCTCCAAGCCGGCAGCCTGCGCGACCTTCTCATCGACCACCGACACCAACGCGCTACCGGCACCATCGACCGACACGCCCTTCACGCCCGGATCCGCCGCCAACTCGACCGGACCCACTCGAGCCGGCACCGCCGCAGCACCACCCACATCGACCAACGACTCGGCCGCCACCACCGGCGCCACGTTCCGCGGTGGATCCGGCAGACGAACCGGCACCGACACCGCCACATCCCGACCCACCGACCGCTCCGACCGGAACGGGAACAACTCCGGCGCAGTGTCCGACGACGCACCCGACGGGCCGGCAGCCTGCACCAGCGACAACGGCAGACCCGACACAGCCAAACTCGCCACGAGACCGACGGCCACCACCCTGACCCAGCCCCGCAACCTCACCACCCCAACCATCCCAATCTCCGAACCAGGGCACCTCCCCGGCAGCACCCGAACGCCGACCATAGTGGAGCCTCGTGGCGGCGGTGGACCTTCGCATGTACGGTCGTCACGAGAATTCAGAAAGGGGTCGCGCTGGTGGGAGGGGAACGCATCGTCGCCGTCAGGGCGGTGGCCGTGAACGTGCCGATGGTGGCGCCCTACCGCTTCTCCTTCGGTGTGCTGCGCAGTTTCACCACCACGCTGGTGGAGGTGGAGGACGCCGACGGCGTGGTGGGCCTGGGCGAGTCGCCACACGGCGACCAGGTCGCCACGGTGGAGGAACTCGGCCGGCGTCTCGTCGGCCTTGCCCCCGACGCACTGAACGAGGCCGAACGCCGGTGCGTGCCGTCGACCGGGTTCTCGTTGTGGGCCGACGGCGCCGCCTCGCGCCGTGCGTTCGGCGCGATCGAGATGGCGATGTGGGACCTGCGCGCCCGGCGTGCCGGAGTGCCGCTGAGCACGCTGCTGGGCGGTGCGGTGCGCGACGAGGTGGCGTTCACCGAGTACTTCGCGCTGCGGGAGGGCGCCGAGACCATTCCGGCCGACGTGGTGGCGTACTGCGAGCGCATGGCCGCCGAGTTCGGCAGCCCGTCGTTCGAGGGCAAGCTCGGCGTGCTGCCCGTGCACCAGGAACTGCAGATGGTGCACGACCTGGTGGCGGCACTCGGCCCTGGCGCCGTGGAACGGCTCGACGCGAACGGCGCCTACACCGTGCCGACGGCGCGACGGGTGGTGTCGGCGCTGGCCGACCTGGGCATCGGCTGGCTGGAGGACCCGTGCCGCACGCTCGACGACGTGCAACGCCTGCGCGACGACGGCGTGCCGATGTCGTTCTCCACGCACGAGGTCGACCTGGTGCGCGCCGCCCGGCGCGGTGTGCCCGATGGGTTCTGCGTCGACATCGCCGAATTGGGTGGCTTCCGTCGTGCGCAGGACTTCCTGCGCGCGTGCGCCGCGTTGGGCATCGACTTCTGGTGCTACAGCGGTGACGCCGGCGTGATGACCGCGGCGTACCTCCACCTCACTGCGGTCGAGACATCGATCATCCGCCCGCACCAGTCGCTGTTCCGGTTCACCGCCGACGTGGCGGTGGAGCAGGGCCACTGGTCGCCGCGGGGCGGCGTGCTGCCGGTGCCCACCGAACCCGGGCTGGGTGTCACGCTCGACCGGGCTGCGGTGCAGCGCATGGCGGCGGCCCACGCCGAGCAGGGGGCGATGGGCGGCGACTACGGCGGTGCCTTCCGCCAGCAGTGATGACCTTCGTCCCTTGAGCGGGACGGTCGTTCCGGTATTGTCCCACGCAGTCCACGAGCGTCGACCTGCGAAAGGGGAACAGTGTCCGGGCGGACGAGAACCACAGTCGAATGGCCCACCGTGCTGGTGCTCATCGGGTTCGGTCTCACGTATCTCGGCGTCGTGCTGTTCCACTCGTCCATCCCATTGCCGCTGCAGGTCATCGTGCTCGTGCCGCTCGGCGGCCTGTGGATGTCGCTCGGTCACGAACTGCTGCACGGCCACCCGACCCGTTGGGACTGGGTGAACACCGCCATCGGCAGCATCCCGCTCGCGTTCTGGATCCCGTTCCCGCGCTACAAGACGCTGCACGTCAAGCACCACCTGTCCGACCTCACCGACCCCGACGACGACCCCGAGTCGTTCTACGTGCGGCCGCCGGTGTGGCAGCAGGCCGGTCGGCTGCAGCGCTCGTGGTACCTCGTGCTCCGCACCCTTGCCGGGCGACTGACGCTCGGCGTACCACGCGGCATCATCCGGTTCTGGATCCGCGAGGCCAAGGCGTGCCGCGACCCGCGCATCGCACGTCAGTGGCTGGTGCATCTTGCGCTTGCCGGCGTGTTCGGGTGGTGGTTGTTCGGCGTGGTCGGCATGAATCCGCTCGTGTACCTCTTCGGGTTCGTGCTCGGCGGTGTGGCGTGCACGCAGTTGCGCTCGTTCCTCGAGCACTGCGCCGTGCCGTCGGGGACGCGGTCGGCGGTGGTGAAGGCCGGGCCGCTGATGTCGTTCCTGTTCCTGAACAACAACCTGCATCACACCCACCATGCGCTCCCCGATCTCGAGTGGTACCGCATCCCTGCGCAGCACCGGGTGCTCGGTTCCGACGAACTCGCCGAACAGGGTGCAGGTCTGTACCGCGGTGGCTACCTGGAAGTGGTGCGGCTGCATCTGTTCACGCCGTTCTGCCAGCCCGATCACCCGCTCTCGCCGGGCGCTCGGCCGTACGGCAGCCGCGGCATCGCCTGACCATCTGTCAGGATCAGCCCGTGATCGCTCGACTCGGCATGTACCCGTTCGCGCACCTGCGCGACGCCTACGACACGCTCTGGCACACGATCCGCCACCACCTGGGCGACGGACCCGACGAGCTGCACCCCGACATGGACCTGCACGAGTCGTGGGCGCGGCCCGATCTGCTGCTCGGCCAGACGTGCGGGTGGCCGCTGGTCACGCAGTTGCGCGATCGGGTGGAGGTGGTGGGCGCGTTCGACGTGCAGGCACCGTTCGCGTCCGCCGGCCGTTACCGCACGGTGCTGGTCGCGTCGAAGCCGCGCAGTGTGGAGGAGTGGAAGGCCGACCCCGACACGGTGGTGGCGATCAACGGGTCCGACAGTCTGTCGGGCTGGGTGAGCCTGCAGTGGGCATGGGGCGGGGTGCCGTCAAACGTGCGCACCACCGGTGGGCACGTGGCGAGCATGCGTGCGGTCGCGGCCGGTGAGGTGCACCTCGCGTCGATCGACGCGCTGAGCTTCGAGTTCTTCGCGGAGAGCGAACCTGCGGTGGCCGGTCGCCTGCACGTGGTGGGTCACGGCCCGTCGGTGGGCACCCTGCCGCTGGTGATGTCGCCGGCGCTGGCCGCTCGGCGCGACGACGTGCGCGCTGCCATCGCAGCGGCGGTGGCCGACCCAGCGGCGGCCGGAGCGTGCGCCCGGCTGCGGATCAACGGGTTCGTGCCGTGCGGGCCCGAGGCGTACGCGGACCTGCCGGGGCTCCTGCCAGCGCACTGAGCGCTGCGGCCTCGCGCGCCACGGCGGCCCGTGCGGTGCGCAGCCGTGTGCCGGTGAGCCGGAACGACGGGCCGACCACGCTGAGGGCGCCGATCACCTGGCCGTTCGGGCCGTGCACGGGCGCCGAGATGGCGGTGACGCCGTCCTCCACCGCGTCGGTGCGCATCGCCGTGCCGTCGGCGTCGACATCGCCCGACAGCGCCGCGCCCACAGCGGTGCCCTTGCGAGCCACGCGCTGGCCGAGCCAGCTGACGTGGCGCACCGCGTGGGTGCCGGGTTCCATCGCGGCGTAGATGGCGTGGCGAGCATCGGCCGGTTCGGCCAGGTACGCCGACTCGCCGGTGGCGGCCGCCAGCGCGGCCAGCGACGACTCCGCCAGGCGGGGGAGTGCTGCTGCGCTGGCGAGCGAGCGGGCGATGCGCAGCAGCTCGTCGCCGGGTACGAAGCGTCCGTCGTCGTCGCGGGCGGCGAAGCCGGCGGCCTCGAGCGAACGCAGCTGGCGCAACGCCGTGCTGGGCGTGAGGTCGACGGCTCGGGCTGCGTCGGCGAGCGAGATGCCGGCGGGATGATCGGCCACCACCCGCAGCAGCGCCAACCCGCGATCGGTGGCGCGTGGCTGCCCGTTGGAGGCGGTGGTGGTCGCGACGGCCATGTTGCGCAGTATGGCATGCTGTTGCGTACGATGAAACACATGCAGCCTGCCGTCGATCCCGTGTCCGTGCTCGTCGATGGTCGCGGTCTCACCGTGGCCGACGTGGTGGCCGTGGCCCGTCACGGTGCCTCGGTCATGTTGGGCGACGACGCCCGCGCCGCCATGGAGCGCAGCGCCGCGCTGGTCGACGGGTTCGTGGCCGGCGACACGCCGGTGTACGGCGTCACCACCGGCTTCGGCTCGCTGGCCAACACCGTCATCCCGGCCGACCGCACCGCGGAGCTGCAGGTTGCGTTGGTACGCTCGCACGCCACCGGCATGGGTGCCACGGTCGAGCCCGAGGTCGTGCGCGCGCTGTTGCTGCTGCGCGCCCGCAGCCTCTCGATGGGCTACTCGGGCGCCCGCCCCGAACTGGTGGAGCTGCAGCTCGCGTTCCTCAACAACGCCGTCACGCCCGTGGTGCGCGAGCACGGCTCGCTGGGCGCCAGTGGCGACCTGGCGCCGCTCAGCCACTGCGCGCTGTCCCTCATCGGCGAGGGCGAGGTGTTCACGCCCGACGGTGGCATCGAGCCCACCTGGTCGGCGCTGGCCCGCACCGGGCTGCACCCGGTGACGCTGCGTGCCAAGGAGGGCCTGGCGCTCATCAACGGCACCGACGGCATCCTGGGCATGCTGTGCCTCGCGCTGCACGACATGTCGCAGTTGGCCCGCATCGCCGACCTCACCGCGGCCATGAGCGTGGAGGGTCTGCTCGGCACCGACCGGGCGTTCGCCGCCGACCTGCAGGCATTGCGCCCACAGGTGGGCCAGGCCGTGAGCGCCCGCAACATCACCCGCCTGCTCGCCGGCTCGGCCATCGTCGCCAGCCACCGCGAGGGCGACACCCGCGTGCAGGACGCGTACTCGCTGCGCTGCACGCCGCAGGTGCACGGCGCCGCGCTCGACACCATGGCCCATGCCCGCACCATCGCCGAGCGCGAACTCGACGCGGCCATCGACAACCCGATGATCCTGCACGACGGTCGCGTCGAGAGCTGCGGCAACTTCCACGGCGCGCCGGTGGGGTTCGTGTGCGACTTCCTGGCCATCGCTGCGGCCGAACTGTGCTCCATCGCCGAACGTCGCACCGACCGTATGCTCGACAAGGCCCGCAGTCACGGGCTGCCGCCGTTCCTGTCCACCGACGCCGGCGTGAACAGCGGGATGATGATCGCCCACTACACCCAGGCGGCGATGGCCATGGAGGCCAAGCGGTTCGCCGTGCCCGCCTCGGTGGAGAGCCTGCCCACCAGCGCGATGCAGGAGGACCACGTGTCGAACGGGTGGGCGGCCGCACGCAAACTGCGCCGCGCCGTCGACAACCTGCGCCGCGTGCTCGCCGTGGAACTGGTGTGTGCCGCCGCCGCCATCGATCTGCGCGGCCCGCTGCAGCCCGCCGCCGGCACCGGTGCCGCGCTGGCCGTGCTGCGCGAGCGCGTCGGCGGACCCGGCCCCGATCGCTGGCTGTCGCCCGATCTGCGTGCCGCCGAACAACTCCTTGCCGACGGCACCGTGCTGTCGGCGGTCGAACAGGCCATCGGAACCCTGGAGGTCATGTAAATGTCCGGTCCCCGCCCCGTGCGCGCCCCGCGCGGTCTCGAACTCAACACGCTCGGCTGGCCGCAGGAGGCCGCCTATCGCATGCTGCACAACAACCTCGATCCCGAGGTGGCGGAGCGACCCGACGACCTGGTGGTGTACGGCGGGACGGGCCGCGCGGCGCGCAGTTGGGATGCGTTCGACGCGATGGCCC
>SXKB01000026.1 GCA_005778215.1 Actinomycetota bacterium
CGCGGGTCAGAGGCTGCTGGCGAGCTGACGCAGCTGAGCGTTGAGCTCGGCGGGGAGTGCCTCGCCGAACTTGGCGAAGTGCTCCTCGATCTGCGGGATGGCGCTCTTCCAGCCGTCGGCGTCCACCTTCAGCAGTTCGGCCAGGTCGGCCTCGCTGACGTCGAGGCCGTCGAGGTCGAGATCGCCCGGCAGCGGCAGGTCGCCGATGGCCGTGCGCGTGGCACCGGCGGTGCCGGCCACTCGCTCGAACACCCACTTCAGTACGCGGCTGTTCTCGCCGTAGCCGGGCCACAGGAAGCGACCGTCCTCGTCGCGGCGGAACCAGTTGACGAAGAAGATCTTCGGCAGCTTGTCGGCGTCGGTGGCCTTGCCGACCTCGAGCCAGTGGGCGAAGTAGTCGGCCATGTTGTAGCCGCAGAACGGCAGCATGGCCATCGGGTCGAAGCGCAGTACGCCGGCGGCACCCTGCTGGGCGGCCGTGGTCTCGCTGGCCATGATGCTGCCGAGGAACGTGCCGTGCTCCCAGTCGAACGCCTGGGTCACCAGCGGCACCGTGGTGCGGCGGCGGCCGCCGAACAGGATGGCGCTGATGGGCACACCGGCGGGGTCCTCCCACTCGGCGGCGATGGCGGGGCACTGGCTGGCCGGGGCCGTGAAGCGGGCGTTGGGGTGCGCGGCCGGCGTCTCGGTCTCGGGGGTCCAGGCGTTGCCCTTCCAGTCGGTGGCGCGGGCAGGCTTGTCGTCGCTCATGCCCTCCCACCACACGTCGCCCTCACTGGTGAGCGCGGTGTTGGTGAAGATGCTGTTGCCCCACAGGCTGTGCATCGCGTTGGCGTTGGTGTCCCAGCCGGTGCCGGGGGCCACGCCGAAGAAGCCTGCCTCGGGGTTGATGGCGTACAGGCGGCCGTCGGCGCCGAACTTCATCCAGCAGATGTCGTCGCCGATGGTCTCGGCCTTCCAACCCGGGATGGTGGGCACGAGCATCGCGAGGTTCGTCTTGCCGCACGCGCTCGGGAACGCGGCGGCGATGTACTTGCTCTCGCCCGCCGGGTTGGTGAGCTTGAGTATGAGCTTGTGCTCGGCCAGCCAGCCGTCGTCGCGGGCCATCACCGAGGCGATGCGCAGCGCGAAGCACTTCTTGCCGAGCAGGGCGTTGCCGCCGTAGCCCGAGCCGAAGCTCCAGATCTCACGGGTCTCGGGGAAGTGCACGATGTACTTGTTGTCGGGGTTGCACGGCCATGCCGAGTCGGCCTCGCCGGGCTGCAGCGGCGCGCCCACCGAGTGCAGGCACGGCACCCACTGGCCGTCGCCCAGCACGTCGAGCGCACCCTGGCCCATGCGGGTCATGATGCGCATGTTGGTGGCCACGTAGGCGGAGTCGGTGAGCTGCACGCCGATGTGCGCAATGGGGGAGCCCAGGGGGCCCATGCTGAACGGCACCACGTACATGGTGCGGCCCTTCATGCAGCCGGTGTAGAGCGAGGTCATCTCGGCGCGCATCTCGGCCGGGTCGCGCCAGTTGTTCGTGGGGCCGGCGTCGGCCGCATCGGTGGAGCAGATGAAGGTGCGGTCCTCCACGCGGGCCACGTCGCCCGGGTCGCTGTGCGCCCAATAGCTGTTGGGGCGCTTGGCGTCGTCGAGCTTGGTGAACACGCCCGCGTCGACCAGCACGCCGCACAGCCGGTCGTACTCCTCGGCCGAGCCGTCGCACCAGTAGATGTCGTCGGGCTGCATGATGGCCGCCCACTCGGCGACCCACTGCTGCAGCCGCTGGTTCGTGGTGGTACCGCTCATTCGGGGTTCTCCTTCGGCGAAGACCAGGCACGCCGTTGTGCCATGGAAACATTGTTGCAAACGTTCCACGGAAAAACCGAAACGCCCGGCCATGAGCCGGGCGTCGGACGATCACTTGTGGTGATGGGGGGTATCAGTGGCCGGGGGTCTCCATGTCGACCTCACTGCCCATGCGCAGCTTCGTGGCGCGCCCCTCGGCGTCGAGATCGAACACCACCCGCTGTCCCTGACGGAGCATGCGGAAGATGGACCCCTCGAGCGCATCGCCCGCGAGGTCGAACTCGGGAAGGTCGGCCGTGTCGGCGACGACGATGCCGTCACCCGACGCCGGGTCGTAGCTCTTGACGACGCCCTGCACCGGAGGCCTCAGCCGGCCTTGACGATCTTGCCGCTCTTGATGCAGCCCGTGCACACGTTGAGGCGCTTGGGGGCGCCGCCGACGAGGGCGCGGACACGCTGGATGTTCGGGTTCCAACGACGCTTCGTGCGACGGTGGGAGTGCGACACGTTCATGCCCCAGCTCGGGCCCTTGCCACACACTTCACACACTGCTGCCATGACGACACTTCTTCCACGGAGATCAATAGAGCGGCACGAGGCTACCAGCAGGACTGCCCGGATCACCACGTCGCCAGTAGAGTCGCGGCCGTGCCCACCCTGGAACGATTCAGCCACGAGGCGCTGCGCAACACCGTTGTCACCTTCCGCGACACGATGAAGGCGCACGCACCCGGCATCAACAAGCTGAACGTGTACCCGGTGCCCGACGGCGACACGGGCACCAACATGGCACGCACGCTCGATGCGGTGGTGGCCGAGCTCGATGCAGCGCCCGAGGGCATGGACACCACCTGCGACGCCATCTCCCACGGCAGCCTCATGGGCGCCCGCGGCAACAGCGGCGTCATCCTCAGTCAGATCCTCCGTGGCCTGGCCTCCACCCTGAAGGGCGGGGCCGAGGCCACCGGGGCGAAGGTGGCCGAGGCACTGAAGGCGGCCAGCGCGTCCGCGTACCAGGCCGTGCTGAAGCCCATCGAAGGCACCATCCTCACCGTGGTGCGCGAGTCGTCCGAGGGCGCCCACGCAGCCGCCGAGCGGGGTGAGTCGTTGGCGGGTGTGCTGCACGCGGCCCGGGCTGCCGGCAAGGCGGCGCTCGACCGCACCCCCGAGATGCTGCCCGTGCTGAAGGACGCCGGGGTGGTCGATGCGGGCGGCGCGGGGTTCCTGCTGCTGCTCGACTCGGCGCTGCACGTGGTCGACGGCGTGCCGCTGCCCGAGCCCGAGGAGTTCGACGGTCCGTCCATCGAGCAGCTCGACGCCGTGTCGCACCGTCACGCCGACGGCGAGGTCGACGTCAGCGAACTGCGCTACGAGGTCATGTACTTCATGGACCTGCCCGACCAGCACATCCAGGCGTTCAAGGAGGGCTGGGGCGAGATCGGCGGCTCCATCGTGGTGGTGGGTGGCGACGGCATCTGGAACTGCCACGTGCACACCAACGACATCGGCGCCGCCGTGGAAGTGGCGCTCGACCTGGGTGGTCGGCCGAAGCAGATCCGCGTCACCGACCTGTTCGAGGAGATGGCCGAGGAGCACGCGCACCGAGAGCAGCAGCTCGGCGTCCACCCGCCCCGTGCGGGCGCCGGACTGCCGCCGGTCACCTGCGCCATCGTGGCGGTGTCCAGCGGCGAGGGGCTGTCCGAGTTGTTCGGTCAGCTGGGTGTGCAGGGCGTGGTCACCGGCGGGCAGACGCTGAACCCCTCCACGGCCGAGCTGCTGGCGGCGGTCGAAGCGGTGAACGCGCAGCAGGTGGTGGTGCTGCCGAACAACAAGAACATCATCCCCGTGGCCGAGCAGCTCGATGCGCTCACCTCGAAGACCGTCGTCGTGGTGCCCACCCGCTCCATGCCCGAGGCGTTGGCCGCGCTGGTGCTGTACGACCCCGAGGCCGACGCCGCCGAGAACGGTGTCGAGATGTCCGAGGCGGCCGAGAGCGTGGTCACCGGCGAAGTCACCCAGGCGGTGCGCGCCACCAACAGCGACGCCGGGCCCATCGACGAGGGCGACTGGATCGGCATCGTTCGCGGTGACGGCATCGTCGCCGTCAGCGGCACGCTCGACGGCGCCACCGTGGCGCTCCTCGACCACCTCGTCGGACCGCGCGCCGAGATCGTCACCGTCGTGGAGGGCGTCGACGCCACGCCCGGCCACACCGACGTCATCCACGCGTGGCTCGACGAGCACCGTCCCGGCGTGCAGGTGGAGGTGCACCGCGGCGCACAGCCGCTGTACCCGTACCTGTTCGGCGTGGAGTGACCCGCACGCGATGAGCGACTCCGCCGCGCCGCCGCTCACCCTGCGCGACCTGGCGCACATCGGGGTCGAGCGGCTGAAGGGCGTGGGTGACAAGAAGCTCGCCTCGTTGCACGAGGTGGGCGTGCACACCGTGCTCGATCTGCTCACCACGTACCCGCGGCGGTGGGTCGACCGCACCAACGAGTGCCGCGTGAGCGACCTCGTTCCGGGGCAGGAGGCACTGGTGCTGGTCACCGTGCGCAGCGTCGCGAAGCGCATGGCGAAGAACCGCCGCAGCATCGTGGAGGCCGTGGTGGGTGACGGCAGTGGCCGCTTCCACGTGGTGTTCTTCAACCAACCGTGGCGCGAGAAGCAACTGCGCGAGGGGTTGCAGGTGGCGCTGTTCGGCAAGCCCGAGGTGAAGTTCGGCGGGCTGCAGATGGCCAACCCCATCGTCGACCTCATCGGCGACCGCACCGGCAAGATCGTGCCCATCTACCCGCAGAGCGAGAAGGCGGCGCTGAGCACGTGGGAGATCGCCGGCTGGGTGGAGGACGCGCTGCGCAAGTGCGAGCCCCGCGGCATCGCCGATCCGGTACCCGGGGAGGTGCTCCGCCGCCTGGGCATGGTCGATCGGCATCAGGCGCTGCAGCGCATCCACCTGCCCGAGACGTATGCCGAGAAGGAGATCGCCCGC
>SXKB01000203.1 GCA_005778215.1 Actinomycetota bacterium
CCTCACGCTGAAGAACCGCGTGATGAGCAGTTCGCACGAACCCGCGTACAGCGAGGACGGCATGCCCAAGGAGCGCTACGCGGCGTACCACGCCGAGAAGGCGCGGGGTGGCATGGCGCTCACGATGACCGCGGGCACCGCCATCGTCAGCCCCGACAGCCCGCCGGCGTTCGGCAACCTGTTCGCCTACTCCGACGACATCGTGCCGTGGATCCAGCGCCTCACCGACGCCGTGCACGAGCACGACTGTGCGTGCATGATCCAGATCAGCCACCTCGGCCGGCGCACCGGCTGGGGCCAGGACGACTGGCTGCCCGTGGTGGGCGCGTCGTCGGTGCGCGAGCCCGCCCACCGCGCGTACCCCAAACCCGCTGAGCCGTGGGACATCCGCCGCATCATCGGCCAGTACGCCGACGCCGCCGAGCGCATGCAGGCAGGTGGCATGGACGGCATCGAGATCGAGGCGTACGGCCACCTGTTCGACCAGTTCCTCTCTCCCCACACCAACCATCGCGACGACGAGTGGGGCGGTTCGTTCGCCAACCGCCTCCGCTTCCCCTTGGAGGTGCTGCGCGCCATCCGCGCCCGCGTCGGCACCGACTTCGTGGTCGGTGTGCGCATGGCGCTCGACGAGGTGCTGCCCGACGGCGTGGAGCTGCCCGAAGGCCTGGCCGCACTCCAGCACTACACCAACGAGGGTCTCGTCGACTTCGTGAACGTCGTGCGCGGCAACATCATCAACGACGTCGAACTCGGCAAGGTCATCCCCATCCACGGCATGGCCGCCGCCCCGCACCTCGACTTCGCCGGTCTCGTGCGCGAGCACACCCACCTGCCGGTGTTCCATGCGTCGAAGGTGGACGACGTGGCCACGGCGCGCCACGCCATCCGCGAGGGCAAGGTCGACATGATCGGCATGACCCGCGCGCACCTCGCCGACCCGCACATCGTGCGCAAGATCCAACTCGGGCAGGAACACACCATCCGCCCCTGCGTGGGTGCCACCTACTGCCTCGACCGCATCTACGTCGGTGGCGAGGCGCTGTGCATCCACAACGCCGCCACCGGCCGTGAACTGCACATGCCGCACGACATCTCGCGTACCCACAACCCGCGTCATATGGTGGTCGTCGGTGCGGGCCCCGGTGGTCTGGAAGCCGCGCGGGTCAGCGCCGAACGCGGCCACCGCGTCACCGTGCTGGAAGCCATGCCCTGGGCCGGCGGGCAGCTGCGACTCGCCGCACGCAACCCGCGCCGTCGCGACCTGATGGGCATCGTCGAGTGGCGTCTCGCGGAGCTCGACCGCCTCGGCGTGGAGGTGCGCTACGACACCTACGCCGATGCCGACCTGGTGCGCACCCTCGGCGCCGACGTGGTGATCGTGGCCACCGGCGGGCTGCCGCAGAACCCCGCCGTGGAGGCAGGCGGCGACCTGATGTCGAACGCGTGGGACATCATCGGCGGCGACGTGTCGCCCACCGGCGACGTGGTGCTGTACGACGACGACGGCAACCACACCGCGATGACCACGGCCGAACTGCTCGTGCACCAGGGTGTGCACCTCGAACTGGTCACCCCCGAACGCACCATCGGCATCGAGGTGGGCGGCATGAACATGGTGCCGTACAACCGGGCGCTCAACGACGCCGACGCGCGCATCACCCTCACGCGCCGGGTGCGGCGCATCGAACGGCGCAGCGACGGCCGGCTCGACGTGGAGATCGGCAGCGATCACTCCTCCGTTCGGCAGACCCGCGTGGTCGACGCCGTCGTGGGCGACCACGGCACCACTGCCAACGACGAGCTGTACCACGAGCTCGTGCCGCGCTCCACGAACCTCGGCGAGCTCGATCACGCAGCCTTCGTCGACGGGCGGCCGCAGACCGTGCGCACCAACACCGACGGCGAGTTCCAGCTGTTCCGCATCGGCGACGCCGTGGCCGGTCGCAACATCCACGCGGCGATCTACGACGCCTTGCGGCTCTGCCACACTCTCTGATCATCACTCCGGCACTCCGCAACCCCCGACTGCTGCGGCTGGTCCTCGCCTACGCGGGGTCGGCCGTGTCCGAGTGGTCGTCGTGGCTCGCGTTGCTCGTGTACGCCGAGGCCCGCGGCGGCAGCAGCGCAGCAGGCTGGACCGCGCTGGGGTTACTGGTACCCGCCATCGTGGTGGCCCCGTTCGTCGGCAAGCTGGCCGACGGCGCACGCCCCATCCGCGCCGTGGCCGCCGT
The DNA here is from genome assembly GCA_005778215.1 of Actinomycetota bacterium. Classification (GTDB taxonomy): domain Bacteria; phylum Actinomycetota; class Acidimicrobiia; order Acidimicrobiales; family Ilumatobacteraceae; genus UBA668. The sequence goes on from SXKB01000203.1 coordinate 2,235, forward strand.
GTACGCGGTGCAGGGCGTCACGCTCGGCATCGCCGCCTGGCTCGCCGTCGTCGACGCGCCCGTGCTGGTGGTCACCGTGCCGGCTGCGGTGGCCATCGGCGGCATCGCGTTCGTGCGGCCGTCGTTCGCGGTAGTGGCGCCCGCGTTGGTGCGCACCGCACGCGAACTCACCACCGCGAACCTCTTCGCCGGCTACTGCGACAGTGGCGCCGTGCTGTTGGGTCCGCTCATCACCACGGCGGTGCTCACCTGGGGCGGTCCCGACACCGTGCTGGTGGTGTGTGCCGGTCTCGCCGTCGTCGGCGTGCTGTGCACCGTCACCCTCTTCCGCCACGATCGCCCGCGCACGGCCGAGCCACTCGACGACCTGCCGTCGCTGCGCACCGTGCTGCGATCGGTGCGCGGGCGACCGAACGTGGTGGCGCTCCTGGCCGTGTTGGGCACGCAACATCTGATGATGGGCTTCATCGGGCCGATGTTCGTGATCCTCGCCGTCGACGAACTCGGCATGGGCGGCTCGGGTGCCGGTGCGCTGAACATCGCGTTCGGCGTGGGAGCCGTGTGCAGCACCGTCGGTGCCACCGTGCTGGCCGGCCGGGCGCGCCTCGCCCCGGTGGTGGCCGGCGGGTTGGCGCTGTTCGCGCTGTCGATGCTGCTCGTCGGCGGCCTCACCACCGTCGCCGTGGCGATCGTGGGCCTCGGCGTGGCCGGCATGTGCCGCAGCCTGGTCGACGTGACGGCACGCATGCTGCTGCAACGCTCGGCCCCGCCGCAGTACCTGGCGAGTGTCTTCGCGTTCATCGAGGTGCTCACCAGCGTCGGTCTCGCTGCGGGCACGATGATCGCCCAGCTCGCCGTCGTCACCGTCGGCGCGTCGTCGGCGTTCGTGATCGTCGGGCTGCTGCCCGTGCTGGTGCTGGCACTCACCGCCCGCCGGATCTGGCGCGCCGACCACGACGCCGACGTGCCGGTGGTGGCCATCGCCGTGCTGCGCACGAACCCCGTGTTCTCGCCACTGCCGCCCGCCGCGCTGGAGTCGGTGGCCCGGGCAGCCGTCGAGCGTCACGTCGACTCGGGCACCGTGCTGATGCAGCAGGGCGATGTGGGCGACTCGTACTTCGCCATCTCCTCGGGCCGCGTCGACGTGGTGCGAGACGGCACCGTGGTGCGCACGCTGACCCGCGGCGGCGGGGCCGGCGAGGTCGCCCTCCTCACCGACGTGCCGCGCACCGCGACGGTGGTGACCACCGAGCCGTCGGTGGTGCTGGAGATCGAACGCGAGCCGTTCCTGCTGGCGGTCACCGGACACGAGCCGGCACGCGACGCCGCCTGGCGGCACATGGCCGGCTACCAGACCTGAGCGTTCCGTATCGTGGACGTGTTCCGCACAGCGGAATCGTGGTATTCTCGGAACGATCGTTCCCTCAACGCCGAGGGACACCGTATTCCAGGGGGTCACCGTGTCCTTTCCGTCCGATCTCGAGATCGCCCGCGCGGCGACACTCGCACCGCTGCACGACATCGCCGCGAAGATGGGCATCGGGCCGCACCTGCTGGAGCAGCACGGCGACGACCTCGCGAAGATCAAGCTCGAGGCCATCGAGGAACTGAGCGACCGCCCCAAGGCGAAGTACGTGGTGGTCACCGCCATCACCCCCACCCCGCTCGGCGAGGGCAAGACCACCACCACCGTCGGCCTCGGCCAGGCAATGCAGCACATCGGCAAGAACGCGGTCATCAGCCTGCGCCAGCCGAGCATGGGCCCCACCTTCGGCATCAAGGGCGGCGCCGCCGGCGGCGGCTACAGCCAGGTCATCC
>SXKB01000204.1 GCA_005778215.1 Actinomycetota bacterium
CGGCGGCGCCGTCGATGGCGGCGTGGTGCACCTTGGTGAGCTGGGCGATGCGGGTGCCGTGGTCGAGCCCTTCGATGACGTACAGCTCCCACAGCGGCCGGGTGCGGTCGAGCGGCCGGGCGATGATGCGGCTCACCGCTTCGGCGAGCTGCTCGGGACTGCCGGGCGGCGGGATCGCATGGTGGCGCACGTGGAAGTCGATGTCGAAGTGCGGGTCCTCGATCCAGTACGGCAGGTCGAGCCCCATCGGCACTTCCACCAGACGGCGGCGGAACGGTGCGAGCTGATCGATGCGTTCGAGGATGATTTCCTTGGTGGCCTCGATGCCGGCACCGCCGGGCGCGTCGGTGGGGTCGTAGATGGTGACGGAGCTCACGTGCCCGAACGTGGTGGGCGTCTCCATGTTCAGGAAGCTGACGTCGATGCCGTTGAGCTGGCGCATGGTGCGGGCTATCCCTTCGCGTGCACTTCGAGCGGGAAGATGGTGGGCCACTCGGCGGCCTCCTGCAGCAGCGCATCGCGCTCGGCCGGCGTCATCGGTGTGTACCGCGAGGCGGCGTCGAGCAGCAGCGGGATGAGTCGCACGTCGCCGGTGGTGGCGAACGCGTGCACGCCGGGCGTGGACAGGGTGAAGCGCACGCCGCGCGCCAGCAGCTCGGGCTCGGTGAACGGTTCGTACCAGCAGCCGTGCGTCGGGGTGCGGTCACCCCACGGCTGGTGTGCGCCCACCTTGATGGCCTGCACGCCGAGGTCGCGGCGGGCCGCCTCGTCGAGCAGTGCCGTCAGGTCGGCGAGGTACTGCGGGTGCGCGAGTGCGCCGGCGTACACGGGCAGCATCACGGTGTCGAGGTCGTAGCGGCGCACCGCTTCGAGTTGTGCGGCCGGTGTGCCGAAGTCGTGGCCGGTGATGCCCACCCAGCGGCACAGCCCTTCGTCGCGGGCTCGCAGGATGGCCTCGAAGGCGCCGCCGCGCTGGTCGAGGTCGGCGATGCTGACGACGCCGTGTGCCTGGTAGAGGTCGACGTGGTCGGTGCCGAAGCGATCGAGCGTGCGCTCGAGTTGGCGGCGCACCCCGTCGGCGTCGTGCTTGTTCGACTTCTCGCCGATGAAGATGCGGTCGCGCACGGCGGGGATGTGCGGCCCCACCAACACCTCCGCGGCGCCGTAGGTGGGTGCCACGTCGATGTGGTTCACCCCGGCGTCGAGTGCGGCGTGGAAGCTGGTGGCCACCTCGTCGGGGTTGGATCGGCCGTAGGCCGCGGTGCCGAGGATGGCCACCGACGAGAGGTGGCCGGTGCGGCCGAGCCGCCGTGTGGGGAGTGCGCTCACGGGCGTCACTGTACGCCGTGCCAGAGTAGAGGGATGCCGTACGAGAAGGGCCTGTTCGAACTCGGTGACGCGTGCTACGCCTACCTGCAGCCCGATGGCAGCTGGGGCTGGAGCAATGCGGGTCTGGTGATGGGCGACGGCGTGTCGCTGCTGGTCGACACGTTGTTCGACCTGAAGCTCACCGCCGAGATGCTCACCGCGATGCAACCCGTCACCCGCGTGGCGCCCATCGGCACGCTGGTGAACACCCACGCCAATGGCGACCACTGCTACGGCAACGAGTTGGTCACCGGCGCCGAGATCATTGCGTCGGCGGCGACGGCGCACGAGATGACCGAGGTGCCGCCCGCGATGCTGGCCGCGCTCAACCATGCCGAGGGCGAGGTGGGTGCGCTGTTCCGTCACTTCTTCGGTGCCTTCGAGTTCGACGGCATCACCGTCACCATGCCCACGCGCACGTTCGAGGGGCGCCTCGATGTCGACGTGGCTGGCCGAACGGTGGAGCTCATCGAGGTGGGGCCGGCGCACACTCGTGGCGACACCATCGCCTACGTGCCCGATGCGCGCACGGTGTACACGGGCGACATCCTGTTCATCGGTGGTACCCCCATCGTGTGGGCCGGTCCGCTGTCGAACTGGGTGGCGGCCTGCGATCTGATGCTCGGCATGGACGTCGACGTGGTGGTGCCCGGTCACGGTCCGATCACGGACAAGGCCGGCGTGGCAGCCGTGCGCGACTACCTGGCGTTCGTCGACGAGGCCGCCACGGCTCGCCACGCCGCCGGCATCGATGCCTGGGAGGCCGCACGCCAGATCGCGGCCGAGGTGGGTGCCAAGGAGGAGTTCCGCGGCTGGAGCGAGTTCGGTCGCATCAGCGTGAACGTCGACACCGCCTACCGCAGCCTGGACCCTTCCTACGTCACGCCGAACGTGGTGGAACAGTTCCGGCGCATGGCCGAACTCGAGGGCTTCGTCGCCGGCTGAGTGCCGCCGTCACGCCGGCGGCTGTTGCGCAGCGATCGTTCGTGCGAGCTGTGCGCCGATGGCTGCGACGGTGGCAACGACCGCGGCGAGACCGACGAAGGTGATGAACAGTGCGGTGTTGAAGGAGTCCTCGACCGTGGCGCTCGACTCGAAGTAGGTCACCTTCTGTGTCGGGGCGATCCACATCGCGGCGACGGCGCCGACCACGACGAGCGCAGCACCGACGTACCAGCCGAGGGCCTGGATGCGGTCGTGCGCGCGCACCGCGTCGGGGATCTGGATGCTCATGGCCGAACGCTAGCCCGCCGTCGCGTGGGCCGTTTCCGGTCAGCCGCCGCTGGCGTACTCCTCGGCGATGGGCGGCAGCTTGCGCTTCTTCGGCTTGCCCTTGCGCTCGTTGACAGCGTTGCGTACGGCCAACACCCAGCCGACCAGCACGGCCACGGCGAAGATGGCCCACTGGATGGCGTAGCTCAGGTGCGGCGGACCGCCCGCGAGGTCGGGCGGCGCCACCGGCTGCATGTTCGACGGTTCGTACCGCATGTCGAGCTGGTCGATGTACACCGGCTGCACGATCTGGTCGAACTGCTGCGACAGGGCGTCGAGGTCGACCCGGCGGATCTGGGTGAGCTGTTGGCTGCCGTCGTCACTGCCGGCGCCGGTGCGCGCGGTCTGCGAACGGCGCACCCGCCCGGTGATGGTGACCTCGCCCTCCGGTGCGGGCGGCAGAGCGTCGGCACCGGGCACGAAGCCCCGGTTCACGATGAGCACGGTGCCGTTCGACAGCAACAGGCCGTTCACCGGGTCGGTGCCCGACACGCCACCCTGGCTGACGTTGACCACCTGGAAGTCCTTGCCCGGCACGTAGGTGCCGGTGGCGACGACCGTGCGCCACTCCACCTCGGCGGGGGCGCGGTCGATGATGTCCTCGAACGGCACGGGCTCGGCCTCGGTGCGCGCAGTGACCTCGGCCGTGAACGCTTCGCGCTGGTGCAACCGGTCGAGCTGCCAGAAGCACGCGGCGAGCATGCCGCCGATGGCGAGCACGCAGATGACGTGCAGGGCGATCCACTTCGGGGTCAGCAGGAACTTGTACATCGCGGGCACGACGGTAGCGGCCGCTGCCGCCGGGCGCCCATCGGGCTCAGGTGCGGTCCCAGAGCATCGTGTTCGGGCTGTCGGGGTCGAGCAGCCGCTGCGACGCCGACTGTCGGTCGATGTGCCCGATGAGTCCCTTGTACACGCCGAACCCGCACAGCTCCTGCAGTTCGGGGGAGAAGCTGCGCAGCACGTCGAGCGGAACACCGAGTTGCTGGTTCTCCTGCTGGCGGATGTAGCCGGCGCAGTAGTTCATGGCGATGCCTCGACGCTTCGCATCGGTGGTGTTGGCGCCGCCGCCGTGCCACAGGCCGCCGTCCCACACCAGGATGCTGCCGCGACGCATCTCGGCCGGTGCGCTCTCGTAGTGCTGCCCGTAGACGGGGGAGTGGTCGGCGAGATGGCTGCCGGGGATGATGCGCGTCGCACCGTTCGCCTCGGTGAAGTCGGTGAGCGCCCACATGCTGTTGGCCGTGACGGCCCGGTGCGGCTTCGGGATGGGGATCACCTGGTCGTCGGCGTGGATCGGCTGCGCGATCTCGCCAGGGTGGATGGTGATCGCGCTGATGCTGCTGACCAGGCAACCCGGTCCGAGCAGGTGGTGCATCAGCGGCAGCACCACCGGGTGCACCGGGATCTGCGCGTACAGCTCACCGAGTGCGAGGAGGTTGTAGACCCGGGTGGTGGCCCGGCCTTCGAAGCCGTTGCCGCCCACCTGGATGTGCAGCTCGCGTTCCAGACGGTCGATGTCGGCGTGCAGTGCGTCGGCCAGATCGACGTCGAACGCGTCGTGCACGATGGTGCAGCCGTCGCGTTCCAGCCGCTCGATGTGCGCCCCCAGCTCATCGGTCATGCCGCCCACTGTGCCAGACCGTGCGGCGCAGGGCTACGGTCGGCCTTCGATGGAACCGGAACAGATCACCTCCGAATGGCTCAGCGGCGTGCTCGGCGCGCCCGTGACCATCACCTCCGACCGCCGCATCGGCGACGGCCTCGTGGGCATGAACGTGCGCTACACGCTCGACGTGCCCGACGGTTCGGGGCTGCCGGGCAGCATCATCGCCAAGTTGCCCTCGCCCGACCCCACCAGTCGCGCCACCGGCATCTCGCTGCGCAACTACGAGCGCGAGGTGAAGTTCTACAACCAGATCGCACCCACGGTCGACGTGTGCGTGGCCCGCTGCTATCACGGCGAATGGCATCCCGACAACGGCGACTTCGTGTTGCTGCTCGAGGACCTGTCGCCCGCCGAGCAGGGCAACCAGATCACCGGTTGCACCGCCGAGATGGCCCGCCGCTCGGTGCTGGAACTGGCTCGCCTGCACGGCCCGCGCTGGGGTGACGCCACGCTGGCCGACATCGAGTTCCTCGAGCGCCGCGACGCCGACTCGGCCGAGCGCCTGCACATGATCTGGACGATGTTCGTGCCCGGCTTCCTGGGCGTGTACTCGAAGTACCTGGATGCAGAGGGCATCGCGCTCGTGGAACGCTTCGGCGACCGCATCCCCGACTGGATCGCGGGCCGGTCGCTGCCCGGCACCGTCACGCATGGCGACTACCGGCTCGACAACCTGATGTTCGGCGGCGAGCAGGGCGGTCACCCCATCGCCGTGGTCGACTGGCAGACCCCCGGTCACGGGCCGGCCAGCGGTGACGTCGCCTACTTCATGGGTGCGGGCCCGTGGCCGAACGTGCGCAAGGAGATCGAGCGCGACCTCATCGCCGAGTATCTCCAGGCCCTCGGCGCCTACGGCGTCACGGTCGACGAGAACGAGTTCTTCCAGCAGTACTCCCGCGACGCGTTCGGCGGCGTCATCATGGCGGTGGTCGCCTCACAGATCGTGGGCAGCAGCGACCGCAGCGAGGCGATGTTCGCGGCCATGGCCACCCGTCACGTGCGCCACGCGCTCGACCTGCACAGCGAGAGCCTGATCTGACCGTGGAGCTGCCCGACTTCCACATCCCGCACGCCGAGAAGATCGAGTGGATGATCGAGACGCACGGCTGGGCGATGGAGCCCGTGGCAGCACGCACCGACACCGAACCGCCGCTCGCGGGGTACGTCTACACGATCGGCTATCCCGAGGTGTTCGGCTTTCCCGACGTGGTGGTGTTCGGTCTCACCCCGGCCGCGGCCCGCGGGCTGTTCGACATGATCGCCGACATGCTGCGCGGCGGCACGGAGATTCCGCTCGGCACCGAACTGGTCGGCCTGTTCGACAACGAACTGCGCTGCCTGTTCGCACCCATCGCCGACGACGTCGTGCGGGAACTGCTCGGCACGGCCGTGGCGTGGCGCAAGGGCGCGCCCTTCGCTGCCGTGCAGTTGCTGTGGCCCGACCGCAACGGCTTCCTGCCCACCGAGCCCGGCTTCGACCGGCGCATGGTGCTGGCGCAACCGGTGATCGCCGATGTCGGCTGAACCTGCCGTCTCGCTGCCGTTGCTGGTGTTCGATGGTGACTGCGCGTTCTGCAGTTCGTCGGTGCGGTTCGGTCAGCGATGGATTCGACGAATGCCGGCGGTGACGCCGTACCAGACCACCGACCTCGAGCCGTTCGGCCTCACCGCCGAGCAGTGCGAGCGGGCGGTGCAGTACATCGCCGCCGACCGGCGGGTGTTCGCGGCCGAGGACGCGGTGAGCACGTTGCTGCGCGGTGCCGGTCGCGGCTGGTGGGTGCTCGGTTCGCTGATGCGGCTCCCCGGTGTCCACTGGCTCAGCGGCGTGGCCTACCGGTGGGTGGCCCGGAACCGTCACCGCCTGCCCGGCGGCACCCCCGCCTGCGACGTCCGCTCCCGCACCTGACGAGGGTCAGGCCAGGGCGCGCCGTTCGTTGAGTTCGGCGAGCAGCTCGTCGAGTGCGGCCGGTTCCTGGGCCTGCAGGCGGATGCGACGTGCGCACGAGAAGCCGGCCAGTTTCACCAATGCGGTGAAGTCGAGGTCGGGGCGATCGAGCGCAACTCGCAGTGCTTCGGTGAGCGCGGCCACCGGGTCGGTGTCGTAACGGTCGAGCAACAGCTCGACGTCGCGCTTCTTCAGTGCGGTCACGAGGACGAGCCTAGATCGCCCGCTCTTCCATCGCCCAGGGCGCGCCGTGCTCGTTCAGCAACTGCAGGAACGGCACGGCGTCGAAGGCCTCGGGGCCCTTCACGCCGTTGCCCTTCCACTCGCCGGTGGCCATCAACTCCAGCGCCACCACCGGGTGCACGGCGGTCTGCCACACCACGGCCTGGTGTCCGTACTCGCGCATCGTCCACTCGTTGTCGACCACCTGGTACAGGTAGGTACGACGCGGGTTACCGTCCTTGCCCAGACCGGTGACCAGCGAGCCGGCGCACGTACGGCCGCGCATGCGGTCGCCCAGTTCGGCCGGGTTCGGCAGTACCGCGGCCACCACGTCGCGCGGTGACACCTCCAGCCCGCGCACCGTGACCGGCTTGGTGGAGTCGAGGCCCAGCAGGTGCAGTGTCTTCAGCACGTCGATGAACTCGTCGCCGAGGCCGTACTTGAACGTGACGCGGCCCACGTCGATCCAGCGCGGCATCAGCAGCACTTCCTCGTGCTCGACGTTCACGCAGCCGAGCGCGCCGATGCCCTCGGGGAACTCGAACACCTCGGGTTCGCTGAACGGCGCAGTGGTGAACCAGCCGCGGTCCTTCTCCCAGATGATGGGCGGGTTGAGGCACTCCTCGATGGTGGTCCAGATGCTGAACGTCGGCGCGAAGGGAAACCCCTCGATCACCAGGTCGGCGCCGTCGCGCACGCCGATCTCGTCGATGCGGCTGAACAGGTGGTCGGCGGCGTAGCGCGCCACCACGTCGCTGAAGCCGGGCTCCACCCCCATGCCCACCAGCGCGAGCTGGTCGCGGTCCTCCCACTGCGGTGCCATCGCCCACTGCGCCTCGCCCAGCATCACGCCCGGCGTGTTGTACGGATCCGTGGGGTGCGGCACCGAGAGGTTCATCGCCATGTCGAGGTAGTGGCAGCCGGCCTCGAACGCCGCCTCGAAGATGGGCGGGTTGAACCGCGGGTCGCACGCGTTGATGACCACGTCGGCCTGTGACGTACGGGCCAGTTCGATCAGGTCGAGCTTGTCGCTCGCATCGACGCGGGTGCCCACCACCCGGTCGTCACCGGTGCGGGCCGCGGCACGCGCGGCCCGGGCGGCGTCCACGTCGGCCACCACGATCCGTTCGAAGACGTCACGTCGGGCGGCGATGGAGACGATCGACGACCCGACACCTCCTGCGCCGATGACGAGCAATCGCATGGACGCTCAAGGTAGCCCACTGCCCGAGCGGGGTGGGAGCGGGGCCTGACGGAACCGTCAGAACGCGAAGGCGCGCCGTTCGGCACCGACGCTGACCAGCGACGCGATGCGCTGGGCCAGGTACGGACTGAACGAACCGCGGTAGCGCAGCTGCAGGTCGGGCAGCATCCAGTCGTTGCCGGTGACCTTGCCGCGGCACTGCGCCGAGCCGCAGGCGCACTCGAACTCGTCGTAGTCGCTGCCGTCGCTCATCGCGAAGTCGTAGGTGATGGCCTCGCCCGGCGCGATGTCGCGGAGCGCGACCAACACGGTGTTGCCGTGCATACCGGTGTTGGGCGCGCACGAGTGGCGCACGCAGTCGGCGGGCTCGGGCTCGGGTGCGCCGGCGAGGTACAGCATGTCCTCGATCTGGATGCTGCGCGACTGCTGGTCGGCCGGCAACAGGTCGAGCTCGTCACGGCTGACGCATCGTCCGCCGAACGCGGCGATCACCTCACCGGCAGCGATGAACTCGGTCGCGAACGCGCCGTGACCGGCGTGGCCATGGGGCGCGGTGTGCGCCTTCGGAGTGAGATAGCTGACACCCATCGCCGGCCATCCTGTCGCCCGATCGCGCGGTCGTCTACTCGCTGATCCATCAGTGCGGTTGATGTGTGCATCAGTCAGACTGACCGATGCATCAGCCACCAGGGGAGCGTGTGCACGACCCCGACTACGCTCACGTCGATGACTGGAACCACCCTCCGCTGGCGTCTGTCGGCATCCGAGTCCGTGTTGATGCCCGGCGTGTGGGACGCGCTGTCCGCTCGCCTCGCCGCGCAGGCCGGCTTCGGCACCGTGTTCCTCAGTGGCTACGCGGTCAGCGGCACGTTGCTGGGGCTGCCCGACTACGGCTATCTCACGCAGACCGAGATGGCCGAGGTGGCCCGCCGGGTGTGCGGCGCCAACCCCGAACTCGAGGTGGTGGTCGACGCCGACACCGGGTACGGCAACCCGCTCAACACCATGCGCACCGTCGAGCTGTGGCAGCAGGCAGGCGCGTCGGGGCTGTTCCTGGAGGACCAGGTGTGGCCGAAGCGCTGTGGCCACATGGCCGGCAAGCAGGTCATCGAGCGGGCCGAC
>SXKB01000205.1 GCA_005778215.1 Actinomycetota bacterium
GGCAAGGTCGGATAGGGCAAACTCACTGTTGGTCATCGTGCGGCCTCTCGGTTGCTTGGTCGCTTTCGAGAATCGCACGATGACCACCATCACCCCGAGGATGCTGGCCCGCTCCTACACCACGTGATGGGACTCACCCCAAAGTCTGACAGACCGGAGTCTGTCGATTGGCTGGACGTTGGGAACCCAAGCACAGCAGCGCCGGCTTCGGCGCATGCTGGAGAAGCCTGGCGACGCACACCTCGATCTGAAGGAGTGCCTCGAGGAGCTGGCAGGGTCGACACTTGAATTGACGATCGTCGGAACCGACTCCTTCTCCGGATCTCGCCACGCATTTCACTCGAGAAGATTCACAGCGACATCGATCAAGGACGGACGCTACGAGGATGGGAAATTGACGATCCACGCATCGTGACGAGCGCAGCGACGCTGCAGGAAGCAGGCCATGCAGGACGTCATGGCGAAGGGAGCGTCCGTGAACACATAGGGTGCCTCCGCGCTTCATGTCATGGCGACCACCCCTGCCTTCCAAGTCCGTCGCAACGGTTCAGCCAACTCTTTGTCAGTTCGCGAACGCCAGGTTCCGGAGCGCCGCACGTAGGCCGGGACGAGTTCCCGACTAGTGAGCTCTCGAACCAAGCGGATTGAAGTGACGGCAGCCACTTGAGAGACTCCGAAGAGCCCTGACTGGTCGTTGGAGAACGCCGCCTCCTACCGCCTAGACACCGCGCACCGACCGTGGCCGTCGACCTGACACTCGCCAACTGACGCAGGTGCCAGACTGACCCGCATGCAGGCACTCGGCATCCATCACGTGTCGATCAACGTTGCCAACGCTGCCGCGGCCATCGACTTCTACACGAACGTCCTCGGCCTCACGCCCCGCACCGACCGCCCCGACTTCCCCTTCGCCGGTGCCTGGCTGAACCTCGGCGACCAACAGGTGCACCTGCTCGAGATCGACACCCCCACCCAGATGGGTCAGCACTTCGCGATGTGGGTGGCCGACCTCGACGCCGCCGTCGCCGAGATCCGCGCCCACGGCGTGAAGGTGAGCGAACCCGAACAGGTCGGCCCCGGCCGCCAGGCCTTTCTGCGCGACCCGTCGGGCAACCTGATCGAGCTCAACGAGCCCGGCAGCTGACCCACGGCGACGTCCGGGCGAGGCGGTCGGCAGGGTGGCGTACCATCTGTCCTCTCGACCGAAGGGAACCCCGATGACCTCCGACGAAGCCTCCTGCACCCACCTCGACACCGTGGCCGACGTGCAGCCGTCGAGCGACGGGTGCGAGGACTGCCTACCCATCGGCGGTCGTTGGGTGCACCTGCGCATGTGCATGGCGTGCGGCCACATCGGCTGCTGCGACAGCTCACCCAATCGGCACGCCACCGCGCACTTCCACGAGCAGCAGCACCCGCTCATCCGTTCGTACGAGCCGGGCAAGGACTGGTGGTGGTGCTACGTCGACGAGCTCGCGTTCGAGACCGACGACCCCGAACCGTCGCCCAGTCATCCCTGAGCGATGTCGTCACCCACGGCCGTTCGGGAACTCGACCACTAGAGCACGTGGATCGGACGCCGTTGACCGCGCGCGACACTGGGACATGACCACCCTCGACGACCTGGCCGCACTGCTCCGCCGGGAGCACGGGCTGTGTGTGGTGAGCACGCTCCGGCCGGACCACACGATCCAGTCGTCGGTGGTGAACGCCGGCGTCACCACCAACCCCATCACCGGTGAACCCGCCGTGGCGTTCGTGGCCGCCGGCCGCTCTCGCAAGCTCGTGCACCTGCGCGAGCGACCGCAGATCACGCTCGCCGCGCGAGTCAGTTGGGAATGGGCCTCCGCCGACGGCACCGCCACGCTGATCGGCCCCGACGACCCGGCATCGGGTTTCGGCGCCGACGGCATTCGCCAGTTGTTGCGCGACGTGTTCACCGCAGCCGGCGGCACGCACGACGACTGGGACGAGTACGACCGAGTGATGGCCGCCGAACGCCGCACCGCGGTGTTCATCGCGCCGACGCGCGTCTACTCCAACCGCTGAGCTAGCCCAGCCGCTCCACCGCCGCGGTCACCACTTCCCGGTATCTCGGCCAGCACGCTTGCAGCCACGCCGGGTCGTCGTCGAGGAACGCGCCACGCACCTGTGCACGGATCGCCTCGGCCTCCGGCGCCGACGGATCACCGTGCGCGTGCAGCACCGCGTCGGCCCGCAACGACTGCAGCACCGTGATCGGGTCGACCGTGCCGTACTCGATGGTGATGCCGGTGACCTCGGCGTGCGGCACGAACCCCGGCGCCGCCGCCAACCAGTCACCCTCCAACACGGCCGACACGCTCTGGTCGAACGCCTTCACGTCGTGCCACCACTCGCTCTGCCGGGCGAACGTGGCTGAGTCGGATGCCTCGCTGCTGATCAGCTCGCCGTGACCCCACGGCCCGAGCCCGGTGTGCAGGTCGATGATCGCCACCCGCTGCGCACCGCCGAACCGCGCCGCCGACCACTCGCGCAACCAACGGTGCGACCACGCAGGCCCGGTACCGCCGTGGAAGACGCCGGTCGGGTGGTCGTACTGGCCGCTGCTCACGATGGCCTGCAACCGCTCGATGCCCACCTCCTCCAGCTTCGCCAACAGACCCAGCAACGTGCGCTCCTGCTCCTCGGCCGACCACGACGACGGCACCAGCAGCTCGGCCAGCTCGCCGTACTCGGCGTTCACCGGCGGCGGCTGCGACCAGTCCACGAAGTTGCGGTTGAGATCGATGTTGTCCTCGTTCACCCGCCGCACCCACGAGAAGCCATACGGGTTCAGCGCGTGCACGAACACCAACGTCGGGCCCGTCCAGTTCGCGGCATCGAGACCGGCGAGATGCTCGCGCTGCAACGCCGAACCGCAGTAGCCCTCCACCCCGTGCGTGCCCGACACGATCACGATCACGTCGTCGGCGTCGGCGGGCCCCACCTCGGCCACGTCGACGAACAGCTCCTCGCCCTGCACCCCGCGCAACGGGTGCGGGAACGACTCGATGCGTGCACCTGCAGCGGCCGCCGCATCGAGGAAGGCCGTGCGGGCGTCGACGTACGAAGTGCTGAGCGGTGCGATCACGCCGTCGACAGTAGTGGTGGAGTGTCGTCGCGGTGTCCGGCGCGTGGTGGAATCGGAGGCGATGAACGCCACCATCACCGCCCGGCTGCTCGCGCTGCGCTCACCGCAGCACGCCTCGCTGTCGCCCGACAGCGCACGCCTGCTGCTCACCACCACCTCGGTGCCGGTGGGCGCCACCGACGAGGTGACCGTCGCGTCGATGATCGACATCGCCACCGGCGCCGAACACCCCGTGCCCGTGATGGGCGAGGGCGACCACTCGGCCGTGTGGGCACCCGACGGCGTGGGCCTGGCATGGTGCACCGCCCTGCCCGACGGCACCGCCGCCATCGCCGTGGCCGACCGCATCGACGGCGAACGCCGCGTGCTCGAGGGCACCGCCCGCGCCACCGGCACACCCGAGTGGTCACCCGACGGCACACACCTGGCCGTCACCGCACGCCGCGGCGACGTGATCGACCGCACCCAGCCGTACCGCTGGACCCGACCCGTCGCCGCGTTCGACGGCCTCGGCCCGCTGGAGGACCCGCCGCAACTGCTGCTCGTGGAGATGGCCACCGGCGCCACGCGCTGGCTGAGCGACGACGAGTGGCGGTGGTCCACGCCGCGCTGGTCGCCCGACGGCACCACGCTCACCGCCTCCACCTCGGTCGACCCCGAAGGCCGCCGCAGCGGCAGCCACCTGCGCATCCTGCGCCTCGACGGCTCGGCGGTTCCGTACGACGTGCCCGCCGGCCGCGCCGCAGTCACCGCATGGTTGCCCGACGGACGCCTGGCCGTGCTGGTGGCCGAGCCGCGCACCGCACCGCTCGGCGGTGCCGCCGTGCTGTTCGTGGTGGCGCCCGACGGCACCCACCGCATCGACATCCCCCACCTGTTCGGCGACGTGTACGGCGACAACCCCGCGCTGCTGCCCGAGCTGTACGAGAACGTGCTCCTCTCCGACGGCACCGGCCGCCTGGTGGTGCGCGTCGGCAGCCGCGGCACCATGGGCGTGGTGCGCGTGCACCCCGACGACCCCACGTCGGTCGACGTGATCGCCGACGGTCAGCGCTGCTGCTCGCCCGTGGCCGCTGTGTGCGACACCGTGGTGTTCACCACCCAGTCGGCCGAGGCACCCGCCGAGGTGGCCGTGCGTGTGGACGGCGCGCCCGAGCGCGCGCTCACCCACTTCGCGGCCGGGCTCACCGCCGCCGACGTGCACCGCTTCACGGTCGAGGGTGAGCACGGCTGGCCGCTCGACGGCTGGCTGCTGCGACCCACCGGCGCCACCGAGACACTGCCGACCGTGGTGATGATCCACGGCGGCCCGCAGTTCACGTTCGGCGAGTGCTTCCAGATCGACGCGCAGGCGTTGGTCGCAGCCGGGTTCGCCGTGCTGTTCACCAACCCGCGCGGCAGCACCGGCTACGGCGACGAGTTCTCGTTCGCAGTGCACGGCGACTGGGCCCACGGCCCCACCCGCGACGTGTTCGCCGTGCTCGACCACGCCATCGCCGAAGGCTGGGTCGACAGCGACCGCCTCGGCGTGATGGGCAACTCGTACGGCGGCTACCTGTCGTCGTGGCTGGTGAGCACCACCCGCCGCTTCCAGGCCGCGGTGATCGAGAACCCGGTGACCGACCTCGTGTCGATGTGGAGCACCAGCGACATCGGCGCGACGTTCTTTCCTGCGCACTTCGGCGGCGCCCCGCACGAGGCCATCGACCGCTACCGCGAACAGTCGCCGCTGCTGCGCGCGCACGAATGCATCACGCCCTGCCTGTTCCTGGTGGGCGCCGACGACAAGCGCTGTCCGCCCGCGCAGGCATGGTCGATGCACCGCATGCTGCGCCTGGCCGGCACACCGAGCGAAGTGCTGATGCTGCCGAACAGCTCGCACGAGGGCAGCACCTACGGCCCGGTCACCGGCCGACTCGCCGCCGACGACGCGCTCGTCGACTGGTTCACCCGCTGGCTCTGAGCCGGCCTGGTTGTGCCCGTCGAGGTCGCGCACCATCCACCTGAACGGTGGAATCCGTGTGACCTCGACGGCGGCCGAGGCGACAGCGGCCCCGCGATCCGCGAGGCTGATGAGGTGAGCGCCGACAAGATCACCGTGTACTGGCGGCCAGGCTGCCCGTACTGCCTGTCGCTGCGCGCCGGGCTGCGTCGGTCGCGCACGCCCTACCGGGCCGTGAACATCTGGTCCGACCCCGACGCGGCGGCCTTCGTGCGCACCGTCGCCAACGGCAACGAGACCGTCCCCACGGTCACCATCGGCGACACCTCGCTGGTGAACCCGTCGGCCGGGCAGGTGCGCCAGTTGGCCGTCGACGCCGGCATCGTGCCGTCCTCCACCCGCCGCCGTTGGTTCGGCCGATGAGCGCCGGGACCGTTCGCCGCGACTGGCTCGCCCTGGCCCTCGGTGGTTTCATCACCCTCGCCGGTGTGATGCACTTCGTGAACCCGACGTTCTTCGACGACATCGTGCCGCCGTGGCTGCCGCCCAGCGAACGGTTCTGGACCTACGCCAGCGGCGTCGCCGAACTGGTCGTCGGCCCGCTCATCCTGTGGCCGCGTACCCGCCGCATCGGCGCGCTGGCCGCCATCGGCCTGTTCGTGGCCGTCTATCCCGCCAACCTGTACATGGCGTGGGACTGGCGCGACCGCCCCGCATCGGAACAGGCCGTCGCCTGGATCCGCCTGCCGTTCCAGTTTCTGTTCATCTGGATCGCCTGGCGGGTCGCCCAGCGAAACCGAGCGGCTTCCACCTGAACGGTGGAATCAGAGAATGCCCTCGCAGAAGTTCTCGTCGTTGTTGATGTTCGACGGCAATCCGAGCTTGGCTCGAATGATGGTGGCGGCACCCGTGTCCTCCGGCGTAGGCGCATTCACCGCTGTGTTCCACGAGTCGACCGAGGTGGCCGACCCGAGTCCCGCGTACCAACCCGCCCACTGCACCTCCTCCTTCACCAAGGCGTCGACGTCGGCCTGCACCTCGTCGGGCCAGTCGTAGGACACGAGGTTCTCGACCCACTGCACCGTGTTGTCCGCGACCGACTTGTACGCAGGCACCACCTTCTCGAGCACCACCGGCCATTCACTGCTGCGGAAGCCGTCATCGCCGATGACCTCGGCATCAACGATTTCGGCGAGCCCCAACATGCAGTTGTAGGGCTTGACGAACTCGATGTACTTCTCGCCCGCCAGCGCGATCGGATCGATGGTCGTGGTGGTGGGCGCCTCTGTCGTGGTGGGGGCTTCTGTTGTGGTCGCCGCGATCGTCGTCACCACCACGGTCGTGGGTGCAACATCCTCCGATCCACCACCCGAACATGCGCCGATCAACACCGTCGCAGCCAACACCGCCGTCAACACACGAACGCGCACCATGAGGTCACACTCCATTCCGCCGAACTGATCCGAACGATAACCAGTTCCGCGCCTGCCACGCCGTGCTTCCCTGTCTCGATTCCAAGAAGAAGCGTGGCATCCGACGAGAACTTCGACCCTGATGTCGGGTCCGAGCCACGCCCTACGAACATTGACAAGATTCAGCCTGACAAGGTCCCGCGGTGTGAAGTCACGCCGATGCCACCGATTCGGTGAAATCCGTGTGACGTCGGCGCGTCACTCGAGGGTGTGGATCAGCAGCGCCGAGGCGAACCCGAGCGTGGTGACCACGCCCACCAGGTTCCCGCCGTAGGCATAGGCCTGCGGCATCATCGTGTCGGCCAGCATCGTGAGGATCGCGCCCGCCGCGAACGTGAGCACGAACGCCACCACACCGGGCGACGAGTTCTGGAACAGCCCGTACCCGGCCATCGACGCCACACCCGACACGAGCGCGATCGCCGTCCACATCACCAGGATGCGACCCTTGGCCCAGCCGCTCGCCACCAGGCCACTGGTCGACGACAGCGCCTCGGGCAGGTTCGACAGCAGCACGGCCGCCAGGTACGCCAGCCCCACCTCGCCGCCGGCGTAGATGGTGAGGCCGATCACCATCGACTCGGGCACACCGTCGAGCACGGTGCCCAGCACGATGGCGAGCGGCGACCCTTCCGACTGCCCACCGGCAGGGTCCTTGCGCGACTCGCCACCCAGCCGCTCGATGAGCAGGTCGCCCACGTAGAACACACCACACCCGGCGAAGATGCCGATGTACACCGGCCAGTGGCTGGACGTGGCAGCGGTCGCCTCCTCCACCAGATCGAACGCCACCGCGCTGATGAGCACACCCGCGCCGAACGCCAGGATCAGCCCGATCCATCGATGGCTGACACGGAACACGAGCGCGATGACCGCACCGATCACCAACGACGACGAGGCCAGCACACCCCATCCGAACGACCCCCACATCAGGTCGACACTCCATGGTCGTGGGCGAGCACCACGCGGCCGACGATGCGACCGGCGCACATGTCGGCGAACACATCGTTCACGTCGGCGAGACCCACGACCCGGACGGTGGCCGCCACCTGCCCGCGCACGGCGAAGTCGACCGCCTCCTGCAGGTCGAGCCGCGTGCCCACGTTCGACCCGCGCACCGTGATCTCCGACTCCACGAGTCGCGAGATCGACGTGCTGATCGTGTCGCGCGCATGGCCGGGCAGGCCGATGTAGACCGCCGTGCCACCAGGCCGCAGCACACCCACCGCCTGTTCGAATGCAATCGGCGCGGCGGCCGTGACGATGGACCCATGCGTGCCGCCGAGCAGGTCGCGCACCGCAACCACCGGATCGGTGTCGGCGCTGTTCACCACCTCCTCGGCTCCCAGCGAGGTGGCGAGCGCGAGCTTCTCGTGGTCGACGTCGAGCGCCACGACGCGCAGCCCCATCGCGACCGCGTACTGCACCGCGAGGTGGCCGAGGCCGCCCACGCCCAGCACCGCCAACCACTGGCCCGGTCGCAATCCGGCACGCTTCAACCCGCGATAGGTGGTGACGCCCGCGCACAGCACCGGGGCGATGGCCACCGGGTCGACCGACTCGGGCAGCCGGGCCACGAACGCCGCCGGCGCCACCATGTACTCGGCGTAGCCGCCCGCCTTCGAGAACCCGGTCGACTCGGTGGACGGGCAGATGGTCTCCATGCCGGCCAGACACCACTCGCACGTGCCACACGACCAGAACATCCACGGCACGCCGACCAACTCGCCCAACGCCACGTCGGCGACGCCCGCACCCACACCGACCACGCGGCCGGCCACCTCGTGACCGGGGATCAACGGCATCAACGGCGGCGTGCCCCAATCCCCGTCCACCGCGTGCAGGTCGCTGTGGCAGATACCGCAGGCGATCACCTCGATGAGGATCTCGCCAGCGCCCGGGGCGGGCACCGGCACCGTCTCGATGGCCAGCGGCGCACCCAGTGTGCGCGCCACCAGGGCGCGCATCGTGGACGGGACGGACGGCGGCACGGACACGCCCGGATGCTACGCCCGCGCACGAGTGGCCGCGATCGACACCCCGTGCGAGCATCGCACGATGCACCTGCCGCGCACCTTCGAACTCTCGGCCGACGCACGGGCCGCGCTCGCGCAGGTGGTCGGCATCATGACCGACCAGGTGATGGAGGGCGCCGACTACGCCCGCTGGGACTACGACGAACTGATGCGGCTCGAGCATCGCTTCGGCATCACGATGGGCGTCGACGACGTGGGCACCGGGCCCAGCGACGCCGCCACCGTCACCGTCGGCATGGACGACGTCGCCCTGTTGCTCGACGGCCTCGCATTCACGGAGGCGGCCTCGGCCCACTTCCCGTGGATCGACATGGTGCGCTGGACCGCCGACTTCATCACCGGCGAACTGCGCGGCCACTGGACCGACGACGAGTGGCGCGAGTTCACCGCGAGCGGCGCACCACGCCAGGGCTGGTCGGGCTACTGACCACCTGAGCCGGCGATGCAGACTGACGGGATGAGCAGCCTGCCGCCTCCCCCGCCCGGTGCCGTCGTGCCCACCACCGTGAAGGTGGGCGGCAACAAACCCGGCGCCGGCAGCCTGCTGCTGAACCTGCTGTGGTTCTTCCTCAGCGGCATCTGGCTGTTCATCAGCTATGTCGGCGCCGGCGTGCTGATGTGCCTCACCATCATCGGCATCCCGTTCGGCATCCAGAGCTTCAAGCTCGCCGTGTTCGCGCTGTGGCCGTTCGGCCGATCGATCATCGCGACCCCGCCCGCCGGTGGCGGCGTGATCCGCATCATCGGCAACATCCTGTGGTTCGTGCTCGCCGGCGTCGGCCTGGCCATCGGCCACGCACTCCTCGGCCTGCTGCTGTGCATCACCATCATCGGCATCCCGCTCGGCGTGGGGAACTTCAAGCTCATCCCGCTCGCGCTGTTCCCGTTCGGCAAGACCGTCGTCCGCAACGGCACCGCCGTGCACGGCCAGGTGTACGTCAGCTTCTGA
>SXKB01000206.1 GCA_005778215.1 Actinomycetota bacterium
GAGGCCGTTCTGCCCGGTGGTGGCATCGATGACCAGCAGCACCTCGGTGACCCGACCGTTGCCCTTGGCCGCCACGCGGCGCACCTTGCGCAGTTCGTCCATGAGGTTGGTCTTGGTGTGCAGGCGGCCGGCGGTGTCGGCCAGCACGAGGTCGATGTTGCGAGCGCTGGCCCGCTCGATGGCGTCGAAGATGACGGCGCTGGGGTCGCCACCCTCGTTGCCGCGCACGATCTCGGCGTCGCTGCGCTCGGCCCAGGTGGTGAGCTGCTCGGCGGCAGCGGCACGAAACGTGTCGCCGGCCGCCATGAGCACCGAACGGCCCTCGGCCTTCTGCTGCGCCGACACCTTGCCGATGGTGGTGGTCTTGCCCACCCCGTTCACGCCCACGAACAGCCACACGTTGGGGCTGCCCGCCTCGCCCGGCTCGAACGTGAGTGCACGCGGCGTGCCCTCGAGGCGGCCACGCATGTCGGCCTGCAGCGCGGCCAGTAGCCCGTCGGGATCGGTGATCTCCTTGCTCTTCACGCGGGCTTTCAACCCGTCGAGCAGTTCATCGGTGACGCGCACACCCACGTCGGCGCGCAGCAGCGACTCCTCGAGGTCGTCCCAGGTGTCGCTGGTGATGCCACCGCGGCCGCGAATGCCCAGGAACGCACCCGTGAACGCGCCGCGGGCCTTGGCCATGCGGGTGCGGAACGACGCGCGCTCCGCTTCGACGGCGGGTTCGGCCGGGGCCTCTGCGAGCGGTTCGTCGACCGGCTCGTCGTCGGCCGCAGGCGGCGTGACCACCGGCGTGACGGGGGCCGGCTTCGGCTTCGGAGCCGCCGGGGCGGCGGGCTTCGGACCGGGGGCCGACGGCGAGGCCGAGCGGCTGCGGTTCCAGACCACCGCGCCGATGCCGACCGCGAGGACGACGGCGAGGAGAACGATGAGGAGCGTCGTTGACATGGTGGCCGCGAGGCTACCCGTCGCCACCCTCACTGAGCCGCTGCGCCAGCCACGCCAGCGGGATGGACACGATCATCACGAACGTGGCCATCACGTTCACCAACGGCACGTTGTTGGGCCGGCTGAAGTTGGCGTAGATCCACACCGGCAGCGTCTCGAACCCCGAACCGGCAGTGAACGTGGTGACCACGATCTCGTCGAAGCTGAGCGCGAAGGCCAGGATGCCGCCGGCCACCAGGGCCGACCGCATCAGCGGGAACGTGATGTAGCGGAACGTCTGGGTACCGTGCGCACCCAGGTCGGCGCTGGCTTCCAACAGGTTCGGCGACGAGCGGCGCAGTCGGGCGACCACGTTGTTGTACGCCACCACGACGCAGAACGTGGCGTGCGCGATGACCAGCGAGTGGAAGCCCAGCCCCACCTTGAACGACATGAACCCGAGGTCGAACTCGCGGGTGAACGTGTTCTGCAGTGCGATACCCGTGACGATGCCGGGCAGGGCGATGGGCAGCACCAGCAGGAACGACACGGCGTGCTTGCCGAAGAACTGGAACCGGGCCATGGCCATCGCGGCCAACGTGCCCAACACCATGGCGATGAGCATCGCCACGAACGCCACCTTGCACGAGTTCAGCAACGCCTCGCGCGGCCCTTCGGCCTCCCAGGCGAGCTTCCACCACTCGGTGGTGTAGCCGGTCCAGCCGGGCCACGACACCGACTTGGCCGGGTTGAACGACAGGCGTGCCACCACCAGCAGCGGCAGATACAGGAACGCGAGCGTGAGGACCGTGAAGCCGAACAGTGCGGCGCGAGCGGGGAACGAGAGCTTCATGTCACAGGTTCTCGAACGCCCCTGCGCGCTTCATGGCGAGCAGATAGAGGATGACGATGAGCAGCGGCCACAGCGTGTACGCCGCAGCCAGCGGCTGGTTCGGGGCGCCCAGGGTGGAGTTGATGAGCGTACCGAACATGAACTTCTCCTTCCCGTTGTTCACCATCTGCGGGACGATGTAGTCGCCGAGGGTGAGCGAGAAGGTGAAGATGGAGCCTGCGGCGATGGCGGGCATCAGCAGCGGCAGGATCACGGACCGGAACGTGCGGAACGGCTTGGCGCCGAGGTCACCCGCTGCGTCGAGCAGCGACGGCGACATGCGCTCGAGACCGGCGTAGATGGGCAGCACCATGTACGGCAGCCAGAAGTAGACCAGGGTGATGACGATGGCCGCACGGCCGTAGCCGGGGGTCCAGCCGAACGTCGCGTCGAGGAAGCCACCGTCGCCCTTGCCGCTGGCGGCGAACTTGCCACCGCTGGGTGCCACCATGGCGCGCCAGGCGTAGCCCTTCACGAGGTAGCCGGCCCACAGCGGCATGAGCATCGCGACCATCAACCCTCGGCGCACCCAGCGAGGTGCCACCTTGGCGATGAAGAACGCCACGGGCAGCGCGATGAGGAAACACAGGAACGTGACCAACAAGGCCACCCCCACGGTGCGCACCAACACCCAGATGGTGTCGCGCACGGCAGGATCGAACACGTTGAACGCAGCGACGATGTTGTCGAGCGTGAAGTCGGAGCCCGGCTTCTGCGTGACGGGATCGAGCACGTAGAACGCGCTCACCACCAGCAGCAGCAGCGAGCCGACGTAGACGAACAGCATCCACGACAGGGGCAGCCCGAGCGTGGTGACCACGCCCAGGCCGCGCCGGCCGTGGAATGCACGGTTCACTCCCCTGAGGGGACGGGAGGGCTCGGAAGCCCTCCCGTCCGTCAGGTCGACCTCCGTCAGGAGCGGAGCGTGTTCCAAGCGTTCACCCATTCGGTGTAGGGCACACACGTGACGTCGGTGCGCCCGTCGAGGCACTCCTCCGTGGCGGTGGTCCAGTACCAGACGTCGGTCCAGTAGTCCTCGTCCTCGGCGTGGAACGTCTCGCAGTGCTCGGCCATGCCCTCGAGGGTGCACGACACGGCGTTGCTCGGCGCCTCGCCGAACCACACGGCGACCTGCGAGTTGGCCCACGGCGACGCGATCCAGTCCATCCACAGCTTCATGCAGTTGGGGTTGGCGGCCTTCGACGAGAGCATCCAGGTGTCGGACCAGCCGGTCGCGCCCTCGACGGGCTTCACGGCGTCGATCTTGGCGCCGTTGGCCTGTGCCAGGTTCACGATGACCTGCCAGGTGGTGCCGGCGAGGACGTCACCGTTCTCGAGCGACGCCTGCTGGTCGGTGTAGAGCGCCCAGTACTGGCTGGCGAGCTCGGACTGCTGCGCGAGCAGCGCCGTCGCCGCGTCGAACTGCGCCTGGTCGAGCGCATACGGGTTGGTGATGCCCAGCTCGGGCTGGGTGGCCATCAGGTACAGCGCCGCGTCGGCGATGTAGATCGGGCTGTCGTACACCGACACCGCGCCTTCGGCAGCGCTGCCCGGCTCGAACATCACGCTCCACGAGTCGGGGGCACCGTCGGCGAACGCCTCGGTGTTGTACACCAACAGGTTGGCGCCGCGGCCGTGCGGAATGCCGAACGGCTCGCCGTCCTTGCTGTTCCACGGCTTGAGCTTGAGGCCCTCGAACACGTCGGCGTAGCTGCTGAACTCCGCCGGATCGATGGCAACGACCTCGTCGCCGGCCATGAGGCGCTGCGTCGCATCGCCCGAGGCCGACACGCCGTCGTACTCGCCGCTCTGCATCAGCTGCACCATCTCGTCGCTGGTGGAACCGTTCTTCACGTTCACTTCGCAGCTGGTGAGCTGCTCGAACGGGGTCACCCAGTCGTACGCCGGATCGGTGGAACCGTCCTCGGCGTAGCCGGCCCAGGCGACGAAGTTCACCTGGCCCTCGGCGCCGGCAAGGATGTCGGGGTTCGGCGTCCACATGTAGTCGGTCTCACCGCCGGCGGCGGTGGTCTCCGAACCGGCCGTGGTCTCGGTGCCGCCGGCGGTGGTCTCCGAACCGGCGGTCGTCTCGACGGCCTCGGTGGAGCTGGTTGCTTCGTCGTCACCGCACGCGGCCACGACCAGAGCCATCGACGCCATCAGCGCCGCGGCAATACGGGTCTTCCTCACTCTTGGTCCTCCCCTACAGAGTTGTTGGTTGCTGCGACTGGAAGTGCCGCGGTTCGCGGCCAGGCCAGGCGGACGGATCCGCCCACGGCATCGCCCACGAGCCCGTCGCTCGGCACGTTGGCGAGAAGGTGGGCGCCGTTGTCGAGCTGCACACGCAGCCGGCATTCGGAACCCAGGTACTGGATGTCGGTGAGCACGCCGTCGACGGCGACCTCACCTTCCTGGAGCGCATCGGTGACGAGCCGGATGCGTTCGGGACGAACGGAATGGGTGGCCTGCACACCGAGGAGTCGTTGCGACAGTTGCGCATCGATGACGTTGCTGGTGCCCACGAACCCGGCCACGAACATGGTGGTCGGCGAGCCGTAGATCTCGCGAGGGGTGCCCACCTGCTCGATGCGGCC
>SXKB01000207.1 GCA_005778215.1 Actinomycetota bacterium
AGGCCGGGGCATCGTGCGCATGGGTCCCTTCCCCGACCGCGGCCACGCTGCACGCGACGCACTACCACCGGTTCGACGTCGCCGCTCGACAGACCGCGCTGCAAGGACGCGAGTCGCCATCGGTCGACGACCTGCTGGCAGTGCCGCTGGGCAACCCGGGCGAGTGGACCGCCGACGACCGGCAACACGAGATCGACAACAACGTGCAGAGCATTCTCGGCTACGTCGTCCGCTGGGTCGATCAGGGCATCGGCTGCTCGAAGGTGCCCGATCTCGACGACGTCGCGTTGATGGAGGACCGCGCCACGTGCCGCATCTCGTCGCAGTTGCTGGCCAACTGGCTGATGCATCGTGTGGTGACCATCGAGCAGATCGATGCGTCGCTGGCGCGGATGGCGCAGGTGGTCGACCACCAGAACGCCGCCGACCCTCTCTACCGGCCGAGGGCCCCGGCGTTCGACGGCCCTGCCTTCCGTGCGGCCCGCTCGCTCATCGTCGACGGACGGACCCAGCCGGCGGGCTACACCGAGGCCATCCTGCACGCACACCGTCTCGAGGCCAAGGCCTCGTCGTCATCGAGGAGCACCACGTGATCACGCTCGAACAGGCGCTCGCCGCCATTGCCGCCGCCCGGGCCGAAGGGCGCCGTCGTGCGCTCCAACCGCTCACCGTCGTGGTGCTCGACGTCGGCGGCCACGTGGTGGCTGCCCAACGCGAGGACGGCTCGTCGAACAAGCGCTTCGAGATCGCGCACGGCAAGGCCCACGGTGCGTTGGCACTGGGCCTCGGCTCCCGGGCACTGATGCGCAGAGCCGAGCAGCAGGCGTACTTCATCGCCTCGGTCACCGCAGCCGTCGGGCCGCTCGTGCCCGTGCCGGGTGGCGTGCTGGTGCGTGATGCTGGTGGCGCCGTCGTGGGCGCGGTGGGGGTGAGCGGGGACACCTCCGACCACGACGAAGCCGTCGCGATCGTCGGCATCGAGTCGATCGGATTCGTCGCCGACCCCGGCTGAGCGTTCGGGGGCGCAGTGGGGGCGTCAGCGCTGCGGCTCGACGAGCACGCGTCCCTGCATGCCGCCCGCGAGGATGCGGTCGAGTTGCGGGGCGAGGTCGTCGAGACCCACGGTGGTGACGTCGAGCGAGTCGAGCCACGTCGGCCGCAGGTCGGTGGCGATGCGCGTCCACATCGCGCGGCGTCGGTCGATGTCGGTCTGCACGCTGTCGATGCCGAGCAGACTCACCCCGCGCAGGATGAAGGGCAGCACCGTGGTGGGCAGATTCGCTCCTCCGGTGAGGCCGCTCGCCGCAACCGCCGTGCCGTAGCGCAGCGTGCGCAGCACGTGCGCCAGCGTGTCGCCGCCGACGCAGTCGACGGCGCCGGCCCACCGCTCCTTCTCCAGTGGCCGACCTGCGGCGGGGGCGAGTTCGTCGCGATGCACCACGTCGGCCGCACCGATGGCACGCAGCCAGTCGGCAGCCTCCATCTTGCCGGTGCCCGCCACCACCTCGTGGCCTCGCGCCGCGAGCATGCCGACGGCCATCGAACCCACGCCGCCCGTGGCACCGGTGACGAGCACCGGTCCGTCGCCGGGGCGCAGCCCGTGCCGTTCGAGGGCGTCGACCGAAAGGGCAGCGGTGTAGCCGGCGGTGCCCACCAACATCGCGCCGCGGGCGTCGAGGCCGGTGGGCATCGGCACCACCCAGCGCGCCGGGATGCGAGCCAGCGCTGCGTAGCCGCCATGGTGGGCGACGCCGATGTCGTAGCCGTGGGCCAGCACGGCTGCACCGACCGGGATGGCGGGATCGTCCGACTCGCGCACGATGCCGGCGAGATCGATACCCGGCACGATGGGATCGAGGCGGGCGACCTTGCCCTGCTCGGTCGACGCGAGGCCGTCCTTGTAGTTGATGCTCGAGTACTGCACCTCCACGAGTACGTCGCCGTCGCCCAGGTCGGCGACGGGCAGGTCGGTGACGACGCGCTGCCACGTGCCCTCGACGTGGCCTGCGAGAAAGGCGCGAGTGGTGTCCATGGTTCCTCCGAACGAACGGGTGGGCGAAGTGGATGGGTTCAGGCGGCGAAGCCGAGGTCGGCAACGATGCTGCGAGCTGTCACGTCCCAGTCTGCTCGGCGTACGCCCTCGGGTCGCAGCCGCTCGAAGGCGCCGAGCGCAGCCGACGCGCCGGTGAGCACCGAGTTGCGGCGCGAGTACCAGACCGCGTCGTGACTGCGCATCAGGTCGGTGATGGCCGCCACCGGTTCGGGGAGCCCCTGCACGGCCGGCAGTTCGTACACGCACACGTTCCATGCGGCGTGGGCGCCGGCCTCGTGGGCGGCGTTGGCGACGACCTCGCCCCAGGCGTGTTCGAACTCGATGACCACGTTCGGCTCGTCGAGCGCCTCCATCACGGCCGAGGTCTCGGCGAACACGAGGCCGAGCTGGCGGCCCTCGATGTCGGTGCCGAGGCCGTGCAGCTCGGTGTGGAGCGCACCGGCGATCGCCGCGGGCTCGTAGGCCGACGGGCGCGTGCGGCGGAGGTCGATGTGGTGATGCGCGAGACGGTCGGCACGGTGGTCGGCCGACGATGACGATGCCCACACCCAGTCGACGTCGTCGCCGGTGATGCGTTGCGCGGCCGCCAACGGCGACCGGCGATCGTCGCCGTCGACGAGGAGCAACACGTGTTGTCCGGCGCGGCGGATGGCCAGCCGCAACAGGTGGTCGGGGGCGGTCTCCAGGGCTTCGGCCAGGCGTGCGAGCACGTCGACCGTGGGTGTGGGCGTGCGCTGGCCGTCGTCGACGCGAGCTCGTTCGAGCGCCACGACGTACGCCTGGGAGATGGCGGCACGCCGTGACACCTCTCGGGTGGACAGTCCGAGTTCGGCTCGCCGCGCCGCGATGGTGCGTGCGAACCCGGCAGCGTTGAACTCCCACGCGTTCGAAGGATGCGACGTGCTGGCGACCATGATGTCGAACACTATAGTGATCGTTCGTGCAGGGGACCCACACCGTCGTTCGAGGCGTGCGCGCATGGGCGTCGCCGTGGTGGGCGTTCGCCGCGTTCGTGGCCGTGAGCTGGTACCTGCTGCTGCGCTACCACCAGACGGATCACGCGGGCAACGGCGGCTTCGGCGTGGCGTTGGCCATGTGGTCGTTGATGGTGGTGACGATGATGGCGCCCACTGCGGTGCCCGCGCTCGCGGTGTTGCGCGAAGTACTGGCCGGCCGGCACACGGCGCGCTGGTGGATGTTCCTCGCCGCCTATCTCGCCGTGTGGTGGGGCTTCTCGGTGCTCGCGGCGACGGCACAGTGGCTGCTCGCCGACGCGGTGTTGCTCGACGCCCACGGCCGTCTCGGTCGGCTGCCGGCCGCCGTCGCACTGTTGCTCGCCGGTGCATACCAGTTCTCGTCGCTGAAGGAGCGATGCCAGACCGCGTGCGCAATGCCCTTCCAGTGGTTCCTCCGCCACTGGCGAGACGGCGCTCGAGGCGCGCTGCGCATGGGACTGCATCACGGCGTCACCTGCGTCGGCTGCTGCTGGGCGCTGATGCTGCTCGCATTCGTCGGGGGTGTCGGCTCGCTGTGGGTGATGGCGGTGATGACGGTGTTGATGATCGTCGAGAAGTTGCCGGCGCTCGGCCGCCGCGTCACCGTGCCGCTCGGCGTGGCGCTGGTGTGCGCCGGCGTGTTGCTGATCGCCCTCCCCGCCGGGGGAACGCCCGCCCACCATGGTGCGGGCCACATGATCGAAGGAAAGGATCCGACGTGAGCAACTGGACCATCGAGGGTGAGCTCATCCTCAACTGCAACTGCACGGTGTTCTGCCCGTGCGTGGTGTCGCTGGGCAAGCACCCACCCACCGAGGGCTACTGCCAGGCGTGGGCAGGTGTGCGCATCGATCGCGGCGTCGCCAATGGCGTCGACCTGAGCGGGCTGAACGTGGCGATGCTGCTCGACATCCCCGGCAAGATGGAGCGCGGCAACTGGGTGCTCGCACTCTGGATCGACGACCGGTCAACCGACGCGCAGTTCGCGGAGCTCGAGACGATCTTCCGGGGCGACGCCCGCGGTACCACCGGGCTGTTCAAGCTGCTGGTTGGTCAGTACCTCGGTGCCGAACGGGCCCCGATCGAGTTCACCACCGACGGCGACACCCGCAGTCTGAGCGTCGGTCGGGCCATCCAGGGCGCGGTCCGTCCCATCGCGGGCGCTCGCGCTGGTGAAGAGGTGAGCATCGTCAACACCGAGTACTGGATGGGTTCGGAGGTCATCGTGGCCGAAGCCGTGCGAGGCCGCGTGCGTGCCTTCGGCCGCGTGTGGAACTTCGAGGGACGCAGCGCCGAGATCTGCAACATCAAGTGGGAGGGATGATGCTCCCGCCGGCGCTGGCCATCACGAGGCGCATCCGGTCGACCCCCTGGAGCAGCCGCATCGAGGACTTCGGGGTGAAGGCGTACACCGTCTACAACCACATGTTGTTGCCCACGCAGATCCGCGGGGTGGAGGAGGACTACCACCACCTCCGCAGTGCCGTGCAGGTGTGGGATGTCGCCTGCGAGCGCCAGGCGGAGCTGCGTGGCCCCGACGCGGCGCGGCTGGCGCAACTGCTCACGGTGCGCGACCTCCGGTCGTTGCGGGCCGGCCGGTGCGCCTATGCGCCGATGGTCGACGACGCCGGGCGGATGATCAACGATCCGGTGGCGCTGAAGCTGGCGGACGACCACTGGTGGTTCTCGGTCGCCGACTCCGACGTCGTGTTGTGGGCGGGTGGCCTTGCACGCGGGATGGGCCTCGACGTGCAGGTGTGCGAGCCCGAGGTGAACCCACTGGCGGTGCAGGGCCCGAAGGCCGAGACGGTGATGGCCACGGTGTTCGGCGAGGCGGTGCGCGCCATCAAGTTCTTCGGGTTCGAACGTCTCGACTTCCGCGGTCGGTCGTGGGTGGTCGCTCGGAGCGGGTGGAGCGCGCAGGGTGGCTTCGAGATCTACGTCGACGACGACGAGTTGGCCGCCGTGCTGTACGACGAACTGATGGCTGCTGGTGCGGCGTTCGACATCGGACCCGGCTGCCCGAACCTCATCGAGCGCATCGAGGCGGGTCTGTTCACCTACGGCACCGACGTCACGCGCGAGCACACGGCGCTCGAGGCCTCGCTCGATCGCTACCTCGCGCTCGATGCCCCCATCGACGCGATCGGGCTCGACGCCTTGCGCTCGCAGCGGGCCGCCGGGATCAGCCGTCGGCTCGTCGGATTGATGATCGACGGTGATCGCGTGCCCCACAACCGGAACGGTTGGGACGTGGAGCACGGCGACGAACGGGTGGGTTCCGTCACGTCGGCGGTGTGGTCACCCCGGTTGTCGACGAACGTCGCGCTGGGGATGCTGCGCATCGACCACACCTCGGTCGGTGCCGAGGTCACGGTGCTGGCGCCCGACGGCGAACGTCGCGCCACGGTGGTCGAGGTGCCCTTCCCGGGCTCGTCGCAACGCTGAGCGGGGGAAGGGCCGGCTCGAGATGCGCCGTCAGGCGCTGCGGAGGTGCTGGCCGCCGGCGTCGGTCCAGGCATCGCGGAGCGACCGGTCGACCCGCTCGGCGAACGCGATCTGGGCCACGATGCCGGCCACCACGAGGCCGCCGTACATCACGTACCACCACGGATGGTCGCCCATGACGTCCTTGGTGGTGATGCCCTCGGCGAAGTCGTCGACGTCCACCGTGCCGACCAGCAGCATGGTGCCGGCGACGATGGCGCTCGCGCCACCCATCGCCGTGAGCACGGTGAGCAGGCCCATCGGCAGGTTGGTGATGATGGCCACGAAGCCGAGCGCCAGACCCACCACGAGGCCGACGAGGAACAGCACCCAGTTCCAGGTGACGCCGATGGCCGACATCACGGCCACGCCGAGGGCGAAACCGATGAATGCCATGGCGATGATGACCGACACCTCGTAGTAGAGGTAGGCGAGGAAGAAGAACAGGATCGCGAACACGATGCCCACGGCCCAGCCGAGGAACGTGCGCAGGAAGCCGTCGCCGAAGATGGCCTCGATGAGCGCAGCGCCGAACACGAACCCGCCGAAGGCGCCCCAGATCGGGATGACGACGCGCATCGCGAGCCAGCCCCGGAAGCAGAACAGTGCGCCGACCAGAATGGCGACGATGCCGACGATGATGTCCTTCATGAGGTCCCTCCCATGTGTGGTTGCCCAACGCTAGAACACGGTCGCTTCCGCGGTGGGTGATCCCTACTGCTCGATGCCGCCGGGCGGCACGAGTTCGAAGTTCAGCCACACGTCGAACGGCAGCGCGGCGAGGCGTCCGCGCACCGCAGTGCGCACCCGGTGCTCGTCGGCCACGGTGGCGTCGGCTCGCACCTCGGCGTCGATCTCCACGTACAAGCGCTGGCCCACCTTGGTCATGCGCACCACCGGCTCGGCGATGTCGAACTCGTGGAACACCTCGCGGATGATGGCGAGCACCGGCGCCTGCACGTCGGCGCTCGGCGCGCCCTCCAGCAGTTCCCGTACCGTGCCGCGCACCATGCGCATCGGCGCCGTGAGGAACGCAGCGCACGTGATGATGACCATCACCGGGTCGACGTACGGCGCGGCGCCGTCCCACGCCGAGTCGGTGAGCACCCACAGCACCATGAAACCCAGCGACATGCCGATGCCGCGGAACGCAGCCACCCGCCAACCGGTGGTCTCCGCCGCCAGGAGGTCGGAGCCCTTGCTCTGCCGGCGGATCCAGGCCCAGAACACGAGCGACGCGATGGAGGTGGCGACGGCGTAGGCCACCGCCGGGCCGGGACTCACCTCGCTGCCGCCGTCGCGGATGGTGTACACCGCCTCGACCAGTGCGTACAGCAACGTGGCCAGCAGCACGAACCCCTGCACGCCGATCACCATCGGGGTGACGGCCTGGCGACCGTACGGGAAGCGCGTGGTGGGTCCCTCGGCGGCGATGGCCGACGCCCGCAACAGCAGCCACGACACGATGATGCCGATGATGGCGTACACGCCGTCGAGCAGGATCATCTGCGATCCCGAGCTGATGCCCCACACGATGCCGATGGCACCCAGCACGGCGGTGACGAGGATGGAGCGCCGCAGCACCATCGCCTCGAAGTCGGGCGACACCGATGTCGTCGCTGGTGACACGGACGTGTTCATCAGAACGACCAGAAGAGGGGCACGTAGAACACGGCCACCACGGCGAACAGCGTCATCATGCAGATGCCGAACTTCCAGTAGTCGCCGAACTTGTAGCCGCCCGGGCCCATCACCATCAGGTTCGCAGGGGTGGCGACGGGAGTGAGGAACGCACCTGCCGCAGCGACGTTCACGGCCAACAGCACCGGCTGGGCCGACACGCCCGACTGGGCCGCGGCCGTGACGGCAATGGGGATGACGATGAGTGCCGTTGCGGTGTTGCTGATGAGCTGGCCCATCACGGCCGTGAGCACGAACAGGCCCGCCGTGAGGAGGTACGGACTGCCGTCGCCGACCAGGTCGACCAGGCCGTCGGCCAACTTCTGGGCGGCGCCGGACTGCTGCATCGCGAGGCTCAACGGGGTCATGCCGCCGACCAGCACCACGGTGGTCCAGGAGATGGAGCGATAGGCCTGCGGCACCGTGACGGTGTTCGTGAGCACCAGCGCGCCGGCCGCCAGGAGGCCCGCCACCACGGCCGGCACGGCGCCGGTGGCCAGCAGCACCACCATCGCGGCCACGATGACGAGTGCCTGTTTCGCACCGCGGCCGAGTGGCACGGCCTGGCGGCGCACCATCCCGGGGTCGTCGACCACCAACATGCCCTGCGGTTCGCGGCCGTGTTCGAGCTCGGTCCAGCGGCCCTGCACCAGCAACGTGTCGCCCGTGGCCAGCAGCACCTCGCCCTCGCGCACGTGCTCGCCGTTGCGCTGCACCGCGAGCACCACCACGCGGCTGCCGCCGAACACCATGCCGGGGAACACCCGCTGGCCGATCAGTTCGCTGCGCGGTGGCACCACCAGTTCGGCCACACCCACTTCGCGATCGAGCAGTTCCTGGTCGTCGGGCTGTTCGACCGTGGTGGGGGCGGGGGAGAGGCCCAGATCGGCGGCGAGCCGTTCGATCGTCTCGTCGTCGCCCGACACCACCATCACGTCGCCCACGCGCACCGAGTCGCCAGGGGCGAGGCCGCCGCTGCCCGTTCGCTGGACGCCGGTGACGGTGTCGGGCAGCGATGCCCGACTGCGGCCGATGGCGGGGGAGCCGTCGTGCACCACCAGGCGCACCATCGAGTGATCGATCTCGTACTGCTCGGCCAGCACGCGAGCCAGCTCGCTGAGATCGGGCGGAATGGCGTCGGGGGTGCGCTCGGGCAGCAGTCGGTTGCCCAGCACCACGGCGATGAGGATGGCGCCCGCCACGAGCGGCACGCCGATGATGGTGAACTCGAAGAAGCCGAACGGGCCGAATCCGGCAGCGTCGGCAGCGTCGGACGTGATGACGCTCACCGGCGTGCCCGTGAGGGCCAGCATCGAACCGGCGTGCGCGGCGAACGCCAGTGGCATCATCAGCTTCGACGGGCTGCGGCCGAGGCGCACCGCGATGACCACCACCATCGGCACCAGGGCCGCCACGGCACCGTTCACGCTGATCACCGCGGTGAGCAGCGCGACCAGCAGCATCATCAGCACGAGCAGTCGGCGCTGACTGGTGCCGGCCTTGGCGATCAGTTGCTGCCCCGCCCACGCAGTGACGCCGGTGGAGTCGAGGCCCTCGCTCACCACGAACAACGCGGCGATGAACAGCACCGTGGTCTCGCCGAATCCGCCGACGGACTGCTCGATGGTGAGCACGCCGGTGGCCCACAGCGCGAGCGGGACCCCCAACGCGACCGCCTCCACCGGGAGTCGGTTCCACACGAAGAGCACCACGGCCGCCCCGAGGACGATGAAGGTGAGCGTGCTGTCGGCCATCGATCGGACCTTAGCCAGGGATCAACGACGACCCTGCGCTGGATCTTGACTAGGTTCTGCTCGTTCCTCCCACTCCGGAAAGGGTCTCCCATGCAGATCTCCGTCCAAGGTGGCGATGTCCTCGCGACGTCGTCCGGTCTCGCCGTCGCCCTGGTGCACGACGCCACCACACTGCCGAAGGTGATCGCCGCCGCATTCGAGGCGGGCGACTTCACCGGCGCGGCCAACCAGTCGTTGATGGTGTACCCGCGTTCGAAGGGCGCCCCCAGCCGCGTGTTGCTGGTGGGCCTCGGTGCCAAGAAGGGCATCGACGCCGAGCGCATCCGCCAGGCCGCCGCCACTGCGGTGCGCCAGGCTCGCGGTGCCCAGGTGGCCGACATCACGCTCGGCGTGGCCACCGATGTCGCGCTCCCGGCCGCAGCGCTGGGCCAGGCACTGGCCGAGGGCCTCGAACTGGGCGCCTACCGGTGGTTCGGAGGCCGCACGGGCATCAGCGACGCCGAGTCGCACGAGATCGCGTCGGTCACGGTGCTCACGGGCAAGCAGATCAAGGCGCTGGGTGAGGGCGTGGCCGTCGGCCAGGCCATCGCCGGCGGTACCAACTTCGCCCGTGACCTGGTGAACACCCCCGGAGTCGACAAGACCCCGCCGCAACTGGCGCAGCGCGCCGTCGAACTCGGCGAGCGCATGCCGTCCATCGAGGTCACCGTCTACGACGAAGTGCGTCTCGAGAAGGAAGGCTTCGGCGGCATCCTGGCCGTCGGCAAGGGCTCCGACAGCCCGCCGCGCTTCATCATCATGGAGTACGGCAAGCAGTTCAAGGGCGCCCCGACCGTGTGCCTGGTGGGCAAGGGCCTCACGTTCGACTCCGGCGGCCTGAACATCAAGCCGGCCGAGGGCATGGAGACGATGAAGAACGACATGGGCGGCAGCGCCGCCGTGTTCGGCACCATGCAGGCCGTGGCCGACCTGGGCCTCGAGATCCACCTCGTCGGCCTGGTGCCGTCGGCCGAGAACATGCCGAGCGGTCGCAGCTATCGCCCCGGCGACGTGGTCACCACGCTCAGCGGCAAGACCATCGAGATCCTCAACACCGATGCCGAGGGTCGCGTCATCCTCTCCGACGGTCTGCACTTCGCCGGGCGGTACAAGCCGAACGCCATCGTCGAGCTGTCCACGCTGACCGGCGCGGTCATCATCGCGCTCGGCAACGTGGCCACGGCCGTCATGGCCACCGACCAGTCACTGGCCGACCAGCTCGTCGCCGCCGGCCAGTCGAGCGGCGACAAGGCCTGGCAGCTGCCGCTGTGGGACGAATACCACCAGATGGTGAAGAGCGAGAACGCCGACCTGCGCAACCTCGCAGGCCGGGCCGCCGGCAGCATCACGGCCGGTGCGTTCCTCTCGGCGTTCGCCGGGAAGTACCCGTTCGCCCACCTCGACATCGCCGGCACGGCGTGGCTGGACGCGCCGACCAAGCCGTACCTCCCCAAGGGTGGTTCGGGCGCTGGTGTGCGCCTCGTCACCGAGTTCCTCCGCAACCTCACCGCCTGATCCCAGGGAGCCCACTCATGTCCAGCGACGCTGCTGCTGTCACCACCTCGAAGCGGTCCCTCTCGGAGAAGATGCTCGACGGCATCGAGAAGGCCGGGAACAAGGTGCCCCATCCGGTCATCATGTTCCTGTACCTCATCCTCGGGGTCATCGTGCTCTCGGCGGTGCTGTCGTGGTTCGGCATCTCCGTCACCGAGGACGTGGCGGTGCCCATCCCGAAGGAGCAGCTGGCGGCGATCAGCAACCAGCTCGGCGGCTCGATCGTGCCGTACGACATCGACGCCGGAAAGATCGTCGATCTGCCGGACTACACCATCCAGGAGCAGACCTTCGAGGTGCGCAGCCTGCTCAGCGTCGACGGCATTCGCTACATCTTCTCCTCGTTCGTCAACAACTTCGCCGGCTTCTCGGTGGTGGCGGTGACGTTCGTGGCGATGATGGGCGTGGGTGTGGCCGAGCACGCCGGGCTGATGGCGGCGTTGATCCGCAAGCTGGTGAAGGTGGCGCCGCGCCGCATCATCGCCTTCGCGATCATCTTCGTGGGTGTCCTCTCCAGCGTCGCCTCCGATGCCGGCTACCTGATCCTCATCCCGTTGTCGGCGGTGGCGTTCCTCACGCTCGGGCGACATCCGTTGGCGGGCTTGGCGGCCGGCTTCGCGGGCGTGGGTGCGATCTTCGGCGTGAACCTGCTCATCACCCCGGTCGACAGCATGCTCACCGAGATCACGAACGAGGCCATCGGCTCCGGGGGTGAGTCGTTGGAGGTGACCGCCAACTTCTACTTCGGCATCGTCTCGTCGATCGTGCTCGCCATCGTGGCCGTGGTGGTCACCCAACGCGTCGTCGAGCCACGGCTCGGCGCGTACGACCCCACGCTCGGCGACCCCGTGTATGCGAACGCCGGCGCGAGTGCCGAGGCCGACGAGGAGGCCGAAGCCGCCGAAGCACGAGGCCTGCGCTACTCGATGTACGGCCTGCTCGGGATGGTGGTGATGGTACTGCTGCTCACGCTGCCCAGCGGTGCGCCGCTGCGTGATCCGGCCACGGGCGACCTCATCGGCAACACGCCGTTCATGTCGAGCCTGATCTTCATCATCACCCTGATGTTCCTCGTGTGCGGCATCTGCTACGGCGTGGGCGCGAAGACCATCCACTCCAGCACCGACGTCATCACCGGCGTCACGAAGACGTTCTCCGGTCTGTCGGGCCTGGTGTTCATGCTGTTGATCATCAGCCAGTTCATCGCGCTGTTCAACTACACGAACATGCCGCGAGTGGCCGCCGTGGAGATGGCCCACCTGCTCGAGCGCACCGGGTTCGGGGCGCTGCCGCTGCTGATCGGGCTCATCCTCGTGATCCTGCTGCTCGACATCATCATCCCCGGCGTGGTGCCGAAGTGGGCCATCTTCGCCCCGGTGTTCGTGCCCATCTTCATGCGCCTCGGGGTGGCGCCGCAGACCGTGCTGGCCGCCTACCGCGTGGGCGACTCGCCGATGAACGTGGTGACGCCGCTGATGGTGTACCTGCCCTTCATCACCACGGTGGCCCAGCGCTACGACAAGAAGGCCGGCATCGGCACCGTGGTGGCACTGATGATCCCGTACGTGATCGCCATCTCGATCGCATGGATCCTGTTGTTCGTGGCCTGGTGGGTGCTCGGCATCCCGCTCGGCCCCGGCTCGCCGATCGAGCTCTGACCGTTCGAGCGCGGACCCTGCGCTCGCCGCGCTGCGCGGCCGCCACGCGCCCGCGGTGGGACCGGTGCCCACGAAGCGCGGCAGCTGCACACCCGTTGCGGTGACGCTCGGGGTGCGCTGCGGCGCGCCCGTGGTCGAGTCGCCCTGAGACGCGCCGAAATGGCCACGCTGGGTGTCGGTGATGGACACGGAGTGAGATGTGACCGACACAAATGGGCCGATCGGCCCAGCGTGATCTCACGTGCGGTGAGGTAGAGGCACGCAGCGCAATCGACCAGCACAACGGCCATTTTCACGCTCTGTGCGCACGCTCGACCGTTGCCGGGCGCCGTCCGCGCCATGGTCGAGGCCGGGTGGTACGGAAGTACATGTACCACACGCTGGGGTGACCGTGCCTTGGGGCGGATTTGGACGGATTTTGGGTCAATCGGCCGGAGCGTGCCAGACGAATCACGCTCTGTGGTGTAGTCCTAGGACCATTGGGGAAGGAAAGTCGTACAAGGGTCCTATGACCGGTGCAAGACATATGTCCGATTGTAAGTGTCTTGATTCGGTGTTTGAGTGTGTACTCAAGTTCCAAGGCGGGACTTCGAGCGGGAGAAGGACAATTCAGATGCACAGCGGGACGGGAGACCCGATGTGCGCCGGCCAGCAGGCCGGTGCATGCGGAATGCAGCAGTTCGTGTCGGCGGAGATGGCCAAGTGAGCCTCAGCCGTCGCGACGTGATCAAGACCGGCGTGTTCGCCGGCGCGGCCGTGGCACTGCCCGCCGCCAAGTTGGCCGGTGTGGGCGCTGCGGGCGCCACGCCGTTCCCCGAGGCGTTGCTGCCGAAGCCGTTCACCCGGCCGTTCAGCACGCCGCCGGTCGCCGTGCCGTACCGCAAGGACGCCACCTGCGACTACTACAAGATGTCGATGCAGGCCGTCGACGCCGAGATGATCCCGGGCTACAAGACCACGTTGTTCGGCTACAACGGCTCGGTGCCCGGCCCCACCATTCAGGCCACCCAGGGTCGCCAGGTCGTGGTGCGGCACATGAACGCCCTGCCGGCGCAGCACCCGATCCTCGGCTACACGCCGTGGACCTCGGTGCACCTGCACGGCTCGGCCTCGCTGCCCCAGTACGACGGCTACGCCAGTGACGTCACGATGCCGGTCGGCGGCACTCGTGAGGACGGCTCGGTGTGCACCGACGGCGAGTACAAGGACTACCACTACCCGAACCACCAGCAGGCTCGCACCCTCTGGTACCACGACCACGGTGTGCACCACACGGCCGAGAACGCCTATCACGGCCTCGCCGGCATGTACACGATGTACGACGCCGAGGAGCGCGCGCTGCCGCTGCCGCAGGGCAAGTACGACGTGCCGCTCATCATCGGCGACGCCATGTTCCAGGCGCCGTTCACGGATGCCGCCGGCGTGAAGCGTGCGCCGTTGCTCTTCTCGCTCGACAACCAGTCGGGCCACTGGGGCAACGTCATCTGGGTGAACGGCACCCCGTGGCCGCTCATGAAGGTCGAGCCCCGCAAGTACCGGTTCCGAGTGCTCGTGGCCACGATCTCGCGGTCGTTCAAGTTCAACTTCAAGGCCAGCACCGGTGTCGCCGTGCCGTACCAGGTCATCGCCACCGACGGCGGTCTGATGCCGGCACCGATGACCATCAGCAGCCACCGCCAGCTCGGCGGCGAGCGCTACGAGATCGTCATCGACTTCTCGAAGTTCGCCGGCAAGACCGTCGACATGCTGAACACCAGCCCCACCAACAACATCGACTACACCAACACCAACAAGGTGATGCGTTTCCAGGTCGGCACGGTGGTCACCGACACGCGCAACAACACGGTGCCCACCACCCTCACCCGCAAGCGCGACATCATGAACCTCACCGAGGCCATGGTGGCGAAGGACGCGACGGGCAAGCCCATCGTGCGCACCCTGCGCCTCGAGCGCAGCAACGGGCAGTGGACCGTGAACGGCACCACCTGGGAAAAGATCGTCGCCAGCAACTACGAGTTCGTCGAGTGCACGCCGCTGATGGGCACCGTCGAGAAGTGGATCATCCAGAACAACTCGGGCGGCTGGTTCCACCCGCTGCACATCCACCTCGTCGACTTCAAGGTGCTGCGTCGCAACGGGCGGCCGCCGATGGCGCACGAGATGGGGCCGAAGGACGTGGTGTACACCGGTGAGAACGAGACCATCGAGCTGCTCGTGCGGTTCGACTCGGCCGGCAAGTACATGGTGCACTGCCACAACCTGGTGCACGAGGACCACGACATGATGACCCAGTTCGAGGTGCTCGAGGCCGACGGCACGAAGTGCTTCGACGACCCGATGACCTCGGCGATGGCCAAGGACATGGCGCTCGAGGCCCTCGATGTCCTCTGATCTGACCGCCGTTGCGTTCCCCGGGCGGGCCGGGAACGCAACGGAGGTCGCCGCCACCCCCAAGGTGGCAACCCGCACCAACACGGTCGACATCGCCATCCTGATGGCGGCAGCAGCAGGCCTCGCGCATGCGTTCTCCACTCCGACGCACTGGCGTTGGTGGCAGGCGTCGGGTGTCTTCTTCGCCGTCATCGCCGTGGCGCAACTCGGTCTCGCGGCCGCGCTGTTCTTCCACCGCACCAGCACCAAGGTGGTGCTGGCCGGTGTCTGGAGCAACGTGCTGGTCGTGTCGGTGTACGTCGCAAGCCGCCTGGTCGCTCTCCCCGGCCAGCCCGGCATGACGGCACACGGTGCCCCCAAGGCACCCGGTCGATCGTTCCTGCCTGCAGCGCCGGAAGGCGTGGGTGCGTTCGACATGTTCTCCCTGGTGGTCGAGCTCGGGCTCATCGTGCTGCTGCTCACGCTGCTGCCGAGCCGTACTCGTTCCAAGGTCACCTCCGCGCTGATGTACTGCGGCATTGCCTTCTGCGCCTTCGCGGTGTGGTCGGTCATGTCCAACGGTGCGATCCGTTGACCTCGCCCTCGACGGAAGTTGCCGTGGCCGGACCCGAACAGGGTCCGGCCGACGGCGTTCTCGGGGAGGTGTCCGCTCGCCGGCCGCGATGGCTCATCGTGGCGCTTGGGTTGGTGGTGCTGTTCTTCCTGGTCCGTTTCCTCGTCGCCGAACCGGTCCGCACGTCGGGTGACAGCATGTCGCCCACCTTGCACGACGGCGACGCACTGGTCATCCAGAAGGTGTCGTACTGGTTCAGCGACCCGGCGATCGGTGAGATCGTGGTGGCCACGGCGCCCGACACCCGCGAGTCGGTGGTGAAGCGTGTGGTGGCCGTCGGCGGCGACTCGATCGGTATCGAGGACGGCGTGCTGGTGCGCAACGGTGTGGCCGTCGACGAGCCGTACGCCAACCACCACGAGATGGACGGCTACTTCTGGGGCCCGGTCGAGGTGCCCGAGGGTCACGTGTTCCTGCTCGGCGACAACCGCCTCGAGTCCCACGATTCGCGCAACTACGGCCCGGTGCCGGTCGACGCGATCGACGGCAAGTACCTCACGCGTCTCTGGCCGCTCTGAACCTCACCCCTCGGGGTGCAGCAGTTCGGTGATCTGGCCGACTCGTGGGTTCACCAGCGCCACGTCGCCCACGGTGACGGTGGGCACCGTCTCGTTGCCCCGTGCCACCGACCGGACGAACGCCGCGGCCTCGGGGTCCTCCCAGATGTTGACGCGTTGGAACTCGATACCGGCGCGGGTGAGGTCGGCGTGCAGCGAACTGCAGAACGGGCAACCGGGACGCCAGTAGACGGTGACGGCGGGGCGCTGGTCGGTGCTCATGCGCCCTGGACGATAGCGACGCCGCTGCGGATCGCCGTGTAGAGCGCGATGCCGACGAGCAGCCCGACGAACCAGCGCTGCAGCGTGCGTGGGTCGCCCTTGCCGGCCAACCGGCTCCCCACCACCACACCGCCGAGACTCGCGATGGTGAAGGGCAGGACCACGGCCCAGTCGATCTGACCCGCCTGCAGCCTCGTCGAGAGCGCCACCATCGAGTTCACGGCGATCACCAGCAGCGAGGTGCCGACGGCCTCGGGCATCGAGAAACCCAACGCGAGCACCAGTGCGGGCACGATGACGAACCCACCGCCCACGCCGAAGAAACCGGTCAACAGCCCGACGACCGAACCGGCCAGGACGACCTTGACCACGGTGACGAGGTCGACGTGCACGGCGGCCCGCGGCGCGACGAGCACGGCCGCACCGACCGGCTTCGGTCGACGCGAGAGGAAGTCGCACGTGCGACGGCACATTGCGAAGGCGGCCACCATCATGAGCGCCGAGAACGTGAGCAGCAGCACGTCCTGGTCGACGGCGTGGTTCCAGTGCGAGCCGAGCAGCGACGCGCCGACGCCGGCGAGGCTGAACAACAGGCCGGGCACCACCCGCACGCGGCCGGCCCGCCAGTGCGGCACGATGCCGATGAGCGCCGTGAGCGTGACGAGCACCAACGAGGTGGTCGTGGCTTGCTGCGGCGTCTGTCCGGCGGCGTACACCAGCACGGGCACCGCCAGGATGGAACCGCCGCCCCCGAGCGCACCGAGCGACAACCCGATGAGGAACCCGAGGGGCGACGCGAGCAGTGCGCGCAGATCCACGGTCAGCCCGGGAGTCGCTGGAAGGCCGCCCAGGCGGTGTACCCGCCGATGAGGTCGGACACGTCGCGGAAGCCGTGGGCGCGCAGCAGGCTGGCTGCGATGGCCGAGCGGTAGCCGCCGGCGCAGTGCACCACCGTGGGCGCCATCGGATCGAGTTCGGCGAGGTGGGGGAGCAGCGCGGGAAGGCTGAGGTGTCGGGCACCGGGGATGGTGCCCTGCTCGAGTTCGCCGACGTTGCGCACGTCGATGACGACGAGGCCGGGCAGGTCATTGCGGCGCTGGTCGAGTTCGGCCGCCGAGAGACGCGACAGGCGTTCGACGACCTCGGGGTGCTCCACGAAGGTGCGCACCGGCTCGGCGAGTGCCCCGAGCACGCGGTCGAAGCCGATGCGTGCGAGGCGCACGGCGGCCTCGGTCTCGTGCCCGGGCTCGGTGACCAACACGATGGGCGTGCCAGGTGTCATCACCTCGCCGGCGTACTCGGCGAACCGTCCGCCGAGTCCGACGTTCACCGAGCCGCGTAGATGGCCGGCGGCGAACGTGGCGTCGTCGCGACCGTCCACCACCACGGCACCGTCGCGCTGCGCTGCGAGCACCTCGTCGAGCGACATTGCAGCGACGCGCACGTCGTCGTCCATCCGGTCGCGCTGCTGACGGTTGCGGTTGGCGGCGAACGCGAAGTACAGCGGTGCGGCCGTCTGGCCCTGGGTGACGGCCTCGACGAACTCGTCCTCGGTCATCGGCGCGAGCGCGTAGTTGGTGCGGCGCTGCTCGCCGATGGTGGAGACGGTCTCGGTGGAGAGGTTCTTGCCGCAGGCGGAGCCGGCACCGTGGGCCGGGAACACCTTCGTCTCGTCGGGCAGCGTGAGCAGACGTTCGTGGAGCGAGTGGTAGAGCTGACGCGCCAGTTCGTCGGCGGTGACGCCGACCGATGCGAGCAGATCGGGGCGCCCGACGTCGCCGATGAACAGTGTGTCGCCGGTGAGCACGCCGTACGGTGCCGCATCGGCGCCGTGGGGATGCACGACGATGCTGATCGACTCCGGGGTGTGGCCCGGGGTCTCGCGGATCTCGAGCTCCACCTCGCCCAACCGGATCCGGTCGCCGTCGGCGTACGTGTCGATGGGGAACTCGGCCCGACCCGCAGCGGCGGCGCCGTAGGCAATGCGGGCGCCGGTGTGGTCGGCGAGTTCGAGATGTCCGGACAGGAAGTCGGCGTGGAAGTGCGTCTCGATCACGGTGGTGATGGTGAGTCCGTGCGCCTCGGCGTCGGCGAGGTACTCGGCGACGTCGCGCTGCGGGTCGACCACCACGGCCTGGCCGGTGGTGGTGTCGCCCACGAGGTAGCTCGCGTGCGAGAGACAGCCGAGGTAGTACTGGCGGAAGAAGAGCATGGTCGG
This sequence comes from Actinomycetota bacterium, assembly GCA_005778215.1. Lineage (GTDB taxonomy): Bacteria > Actinomycetota > Acidimicrobiia > Acidimicrobiales > Ilumatobacteraceae > UBA668. The sequence continues at coordinate 18,222 of SXKB01000207.1, forward strand.
TTCCTTCGTCGGGGCGGACACTGCAACAATATACCCCTGGGGGTATGCTCTGCAACCGTGTCGACGACGCAACGAGGGCGCCTCCGTGGAGGCGCCCTCGTGGTGGGAGATGCTTGACACCACTGTGTTGAACTGTGGTAGATTTCCGTCAGCGATGTGAATCCGGTGTCGTCGGCTTCGTCACCTCCGACACCGTCAGCGACCGAGGCCTCTCCCATGTGCCTCGAGACGCCCGTCGCACGGTCAGCCCCGATCCCAACCCGGGGCTGGCCCGCGTGTGCGGTGCGGCCTCAGGGAAGGTCGGCGATGCGGCGCACGACGCGGTCGGCCAGCGGCCGCGGCAGCTCGAGCGTGCGCAGCAGCAGTTCGCTGGTGCGCTTCACTCGCTCGCTGGCGGGCGCCTGCATGAACTCGCGCAGGTCGACCACGATGGCGTCGATCTCGGTGTCGCCCTGGAAGACCTTCACGCCGTCCTCGCTGATCTCCACCAGCACCGGCAGCCCGGTCGTCGACACGGTGCGGGGCTGGGTGCCACGGGCCACTGCGGGGCGAGGGCCACGCCGGCGGGGCGTCGGTGCGGTGTGTGCGGCCATGTCGGTGCCGAGCACGCGGTCGAGTTCGACCAGCCACTCGTACGGCGGCACCCGGGAACCCTGTTCCCACTTGGCCACGAGGGAGGCGCCGATACCGATCTGTTCGCCGAGCTGCCGCTGGGTCCAGGACCGGAGCTGCCGGGCGTCGGCGATCTGTCGTCCGATGGTGCGTGTCGCTGTCGTTTCCACACAGTCAACTTAGCGTGTCGGCACACACTGTGCGACACCGACAGTGAAGATTTGCTCGGTTCTGGGGTCCTACGACCAGAAATCAGCAACGGAGCGAGATCGTCAGTTCAACGCTCAATCAAGTGGTGGGGCGGCCGGAACACACACTTCCAGGAACGCATCGGCCAGTTCCGGGTCGAGTGCGGTGCCGGCAGCGGCGGCCACCGCGTCGGCGCCACGGGCGGGATCGAAGGTCGTGCCGTGGGCGGCGACGTGGAACGCGTGGCACACCGCGGTGAGCTGTGCGGCGAGGCGCTGCACCTGTCGATCGAACTGATCGGCCGGCGCCCGGAACTGTGAGGCAGCGGCGCCGAGCACGTGGCGGTCGGCCAGGATCATCGACGATGCGATGGCGCACGCCGCACCCGCTGCCGGGTCGTCGGCCACCAACGCGGCGACGTCGCTGTCGGACATGGTGAGCGCACCGATCTCGTGACACGCCGCCGCCTGGCCGAGGTGGGGTGCGACGTCGTCGAGGTGCACCGCCACCGCCAGTTGATGCACCGAGCGCGACACGCGTCGAGCCCGGGTGCCCAGCTCCGGCGACCGCAGCGACAGGGCCGACAGCAGCACGTCGACCGCCATCGCATGGTTGAGCTCCAACTCCTCCGACAGTTCCGCCAGCTCGAGGGCGAGGCTGCGGGCCAACACATCGGCGGCCTGGAGGTGATCGTGGGCGCGCAGGACCCGCTTGGCGCGCACACCGAGTTCGAGCAGGTTGAACGGTTTCGTGACCAGGTCGGTGGCGCCCAACTCCAGCGCACGCACCCGCCGTTCGGGGTCGGCCTCGGCCGTGACCACCAGGACCGGGATGCCCAACGTGCCACCGGTCCCCATCACCTCGAGGATCGACAGGCCGTCGCCATCGGGCAGGCCCAG